>JAEEJI010000224.1 GCA_016281825.1 Muribaculaceae bacterium
GGCGTTGACAAATCTTGTGGGTGCTAATCTTAAGGATGGACTGAAGAGCGTGTCTCTAAGCGCCAACTGGATGTGGCCTTGCCGCAACGAGGGTGAGGACGCGCGTCTGTACCGTGCTGTGAAGGCATGTAGCGACTTTGCTTGCGGGCTAGGCATCAATATCCCCACCGGCAAGGACAGTCTGTCAATGACGCAGAAGTATGGTTCTAAGAAGATTTTGGCACCGGGCACGGTCATCATCTCGGCTGCCGGTGCAGTGAGCGATGTGAAGAAAACCGTGGGCCCCGTCATCCAGCAGCAACCGAGCCACCTATATTATATTGACTTTTCTGGCACTTCATTGTCGTTAGGTGGTTCAGCCTTCTATCAGTCGCTGGGCATGGTTGGCGACAAGGCTCCGGGCGTTGCCAGTGCCGAGCAATTTGCTGTGACCTTCGACGCAATCCAATCGCTGGTCCGTTCCGGTCTTTTGCTGGCTGCTCACGACGTGAGTGCTGGCGGTCTGGTGACAACTTTGCTCGAAATGACGTTTGCTAATAGTGAGGGCGGTCTGCTCATCAATTTAGATGGATTCGTAGAGCACGACCTGCTCAAGATATACTTTGCTGAAAACCCCGCCTTGGTCATCCAGGTTGCCGAGAAAGACTGCGAGCGCGTTGAAAGCATCATGGCCGAGCAGGGTGCGAAGTTCATCGCACTGGGCACTCCCATCCATGACCGCATCATCATGCTCGAGCGTGATGGCAAGAGTCAGCAGCTTAACATCGACTACCTGCGCGACCTGTGGTATAAGTCCAGTTACCTTCTCGACCGCCAGCAGAGCGGCGAGGAACATGCGGCGGCACGCTATGCCAACTACAAGCAGCAGCCACTGCGCATGGCAGTACCCATTGGTTTCACAGGCCGTGCAAGTGACCTGGGCATCACCGACAGCAAGCATGCTCCCAGCGGCATCAAGGCCGCCATCATCCGTGAGAAGGGTGTGAACGGTGACCGCGAGATGGCCTACTCGCTGTATCATGCCGGCTTCGATGTGAAGGATGTACATATGACCGACCTGATGAGCGGTCGCGAGACGCTCGACGATGTTCAGATGATTGTGTTCTGTGGTGGCTTCTCGAACAGCGACGTGCTGGGTTCGGCCAAGGGCTGGGCCAGTGGCTTTGTGTGGAACGAGAAGGCGCGACTGGCATTGGAGCGTTTCTACCAGCGCGACGACACATTGAGTCTAGGCATCTGCAACGGTTGTCAGGTGATGATTGAGCTGAACCTGATTAATCCTGAATATGAGAGCCGTGCCAAGATGGTTCATAACGACTCACACAAGTTTGAATCGGCCTTCGTCAACCTGACGATTCCCGAGAACGACTCGGTGATGTTAGGCAGTCTGAGCGGTTCTCGCCTGGGCATTTGGGTAGCTCACGGCGAGGGCAAGTTTGAGCTCCCCGAAGGCACCGATGCCTATAATATCGTGGCACAATATAGCTACAAGGATTATCCCGGCAACCCCAACGGGTCACCATTGGGCATCGCCGGTCTGGTATCTCGCGATGGCCGCCACTTGGCAATGATGCCCCATCTTGAGCGTGCCATCTTCCCGTGGCAGTGTGCATGGTATCCCGCATCGCGCCAACATGACGAGGTGACTCCGTGGATGGAAGCGTTTGTCAATGCCCGCCGTTGGTGTGAGAGCCATCGATAGTTAAGTTTGTATTTGTCATTGGGGCTTTTACGAGCCAGTGGCTCGCAATACCAGACAAGTTATCGCTAAAGGATAAATGCTATAAAATGATTGGAATTGATAGCAAACAAAAGTTGAAGCAAGAGGTTTTTAACTACTTCCTGCTAGTGATTGGCAGTGCCTTGTTCGTTGTTGGCGACGTGATGTTTGTCAACCCCTATCTGATGGCTCCTGGCGGCACCTATGGTTTGAGTAACGTGCTGAACACTGTGTGGCCTTGGAAGATTTCGTTCTATGCCATCTGTATGGATATCCCCTTGTTGTTGATTGGCACGTGGATTCTTGGGCCGAAGTTCGGTGTGAAGACGATTGTTTCGACCATCCTCATATTTGTGTTCACTTTCATCCTCGAAACGTGGTGGGGTTATAAACCTGTGATTCACGACGGTCCCATCAGCCTGGCAGCTGGCCAATCAATGGTGCAGATTCCCCACAACGGCGGTTGGTTCATACCTGACTACTTCTTGAACACAGTGATTGCTGGCTTGATTTATGGTGTTGCCATCGGCTTGATTTTCCGCTCGGGCGCGACGAGTGGCGGCTCAGACATCATCTCGATGATTTTGCACAAGTACACCAAGATTTCGCTGGGCACGCTGGTGATGATTGTCGACGGCATCATCACGCTGAGCACGCTCATTGCTTTCGGCGACATCCGCCTGCCCATCTACTCGGTCATCATCATCTTCATCGAGGGCAAGGTCATCAACCTGGTGGTAGACGGCATGAAGAGTTACCGCACGATGTTTATCATCACCGACAAACCAGATGCCATCCGTGACTACATCATCAATGACTTGGAGCGTGGTGGCACATGCCTAACTGGTACTGGTCTCTACAAGGGCAACGAACGTAAGATGGTGTATGTGACGCTGAACCGCAGCGACATGCTCAAGCTTCGCTCTGTGCTGCATCTGATTGACCCCAAGGCGTTTGTCAACATCATGGAGAGCAGTGAGATTCTGGGCGAAGGCTTCCGTGCGTTGCCTCAAGAGTAGTTCTATTCAAGGCAAGCCTTGGACTGCCTAACGGCACCGAGGACACATGCATAGTTATAAGCAAAAAACCACGAGTTCGTGGTTTTTTGCTTGTCTTTAGTCCTCTAGGTCGCAGCCAGAGAAGCCCATCTCTCGGGCGCGATCATGATCAAAGGTACAGTAGATAATCTCGCCTTGCGCGCAGACCTTGTTATCACTGTCCATCACATCGACAGCGACGGTGACAAAGTTGCGCATCTGCTGGGCTAGCCTTGATCGCACGGTGACACTCCCCGCGTTGGTCATAATAGGACGCCGATAGTTTATGTTCAGGCGTACGGTCATGGCCGTGGTTTGCAGTTTGCGCGTGATGAGCCATGCACCGGTCTCATCGACCAGCGTGGCGATAATGCCACCATGTAGGGTGTCAATCCACCCTTGGTGATGTGTTGACGGTTGCCATATCGAGACGACTTCGTCGCCATCTTCGTAGAACTGCATCTTCAGTCCCATCGGATTATCGGGGGCGCAGCCGAAGCAATTGTACCCTTCCTTGTCGGCCCAGGGATTCTTTATTTTCTTCATCAGTATATTCGTGCTAAAAGACGGGGCAAAAATAGTGATAAAAAAAATTTCCCAAAAATTTTCAGTTGAAAATTTTGTATTGCCGCCGTCAAGCTGTACCGTTGCCTGCGGCGAAGGTAAGCGGCATCTCGGCAATAAAAAATAAAAAACTTTGTCTTTTATTTTGTATTGCGCTCGATTTGCATTACGTTGCCTGCGGCGAAGGTAAGCGGCGTCTCGGCAATAAAAAATAAAAAACTTTGTCTTTTATTTTGTATTGCGCTCGATTTGCATTAC
>JAEEJI010000225.1 GCA_016281825.1 Muribaculaceae bacterium
ACACTCAAACAGTTCAGCAATGTCAACAAGTTGCCTGCTCCTATGGCCAGTGTCATCTTCCACTACAGCGAAAGCATGGATTATGCACCTGAGTTCACATCGATGATTTATCCCAACGACGACGAACGTCAGCTCGCCCTGCTCAAAGCCAACTATGGCGTCGAGCCAGGCAGCGTCAAAGATGTGCTGCTCCTCGCTCCCGAAAGCCAGGTTGAAAAACGCAAGGCCGAATACCCGGGCATCGAGGTGCATCCCATCGGCTTCGATTCCAAGGAGCTGAATGTCACAGATTGGATGTTCCTCCTCGGTGCAACAGGCAACGATTCCACCTATATCAAGGAACTGAAGCAGATTATGAAGGCCTGCCGTAATAACATGACCCTGCAATACATCCGTGCCGGTGTCAACAACAGCACCTTCCTTTCCACCGCTCAGCGCAACCTCGCCCTGCAACGGCTCCAATTCGCTGAAGAATACATTAACGACGGCACCATGCTCCAGCAGTACCTGAAGCCTGGTCGCCTCATCATCGTTGACCTACGCGACGAGTTCATTGAAAAGGACGAAGCCCTCGGCCTATTCGTGGTCATGCTCAACATCTTCTCCAGTGTCAAGGATGTCGCTGGTGAGGCCTTCAACAAGTTCATCGTCTTCGACGAAGCCCACAAGTACATGAACAACCGCGATTTGGTCACTTCCATCGTCACCGCCATCCGCGAAATGCGTCACAAAGGCGTGTCCGTCATGATAGCCAGTCAGGATCCTATGAGCCTGCCTGTCGAAATCATCGAGCTGAGCTCCATAGTCATCATGCACAAGTTCAACTCACCCGCTTGGGTCAAGCATGTCCAAAAGGCCATCATTGCCCTCCAGTCGCTCACGCCCAGCGAAATGTCATCCTTGGGCATCGGTGAAGCCTACCTTTGGGCAGTCAAGTCCACCGATAAGCTCGTCACTCAGCGTCCTATCAAGGTTTCCATCCGTCCCCGCGTCACCAAGCACGGCGGCGACACCATAAGCGCAATCAAATGATGCAGGTCTTTCAATATAGTGGAACTGGCCAGCGTGCCGTCAATCAAGACCGCATCCTCGTTCAGCCTTTCAGCGACGATGAAGCACTCTTCATCGTCGCCGATGGCATGGGCGGCTATTCCAATGGCGAAGAAGCAGCCGCTTTAGTCGCCGAAGCCATTGCTGGCTTCGTCTCTGCCCATCGCGACTCACTACAGCCCAACGAGCTGTTACACAAAGCCATTGTAGAGGCTAACCAGCAGCTTTCCATTCGTCGCTACGCCTACGGCTGCATCGCCATGGGCACTGTCATCGCCCTCGTCTTGGTCAAAGGCGATACCGCCTTTTGCACCTGGCTCGGCGATAGCCGCATCTATCACTACCGCGATGGCCAGTGTCTCTTCGTCAGCTCCGACCACTCCGCCCTGAAAGAATGGGGTGCCAAGAGGGTGTTGTCGCCAGCTCAAATCCAGCGCTACGCCAACACCGTAACCCGCTGCGTCATGGGCGACGAAAACCTTGGCCCCATCGAGGTCACTACCCTATCCCTGCAACAAGGCGACACCCTTTTCCTCTGCTCCGATGGCCTTCACAAGGAAATCAACATCGAGCTGCTGCCATCTGAAACAGATGAGCTGCAGCAATTCCTAAGCGACAACAACGCGCTTTTCCACGACAACTATTCAATAATCAAACTGAAGATATAGCATGGTACTCGAAGAATCCACCATACAGGAAATCAAGGACAAGTCAGGCTTGGAGTTCAACAAAGTCAAAGACTTTGTCGCCCTCTCCGACATCATCCTGAAAACCACTGGCCGCAGCATCGGTGTCACCACCCTCAAAAGACTGATGGGCAACCACCGACACCCGCAAAGCCAATCCCTATACCTTGGACACCATCGCCCAATATCTCGGTCACCCCTCTTGGAACAGTTATAGCGACCAAGCCTTCAACGACAGCATCTGGAACTACCCCGACGATTCAGTTTACATCCTTTCTCTCAAAGCAGGTCAAACCATCGAATTGCAATACCTCAACAGGAAACTAAAACTCATCGTCGTAACCTACGAAGGCCAAAACGCCCTGAAGGTCGTATCAGCCAAAAACAGCAGCTTGCGCCCAGGCGACATCCTGCTGGTCCATCACATCCGCAAAGGCGAAGTCTTGGAGGCAGAGCAAGTCATCCGTGGCTCCCTCATGGGCAACTACAAAACCCACGGCGCAGTCACTGCCATACAGGTAAAATAAAAGGGATGGCCGCTTTCGTTTGGCCATCCCTTTTCTGTTTTACCTCAGCGCAATCCCTTAGTTTGCAGGTGCTTCAGGTTTCGCACTAATGACAAACTCGAAAGTATAGTCATTTTGCACATTCTCAATCATGATAGGCATCAGGATAGTCATCGTCTTACCCTCTGCCCCTCCTTGGTTATAGCTGGCAGGAATCAATGGGCTTTCTCTCCAGCCGCCATATTGCCCTGAAACATAATACACATTCTCGGTCGGCATAAGCAGATCTGTAATGCTTGCCCGCTTCGGAATGGAAGTCGCAGGCTGGCTGATGTTCCTATCGATGTACTTCACGCCTGAGTGCATCACACGGCCAACATTGCCATTGATGTCAACATAGCTGATGTCATCCCAATTGATTTTGATGGTGTGGTCGCTCTTGTTGGTGAGCGA
>JAEEJI010000226.1 GCA_016281825.1 Muribaculaceae bacterium
GATGAAGATGGTCGAGAGAATCGTAAACACATAGGCCTGGATGAAGCTCACCAGCGTGTCGAGCAGTAACATGAACAGGGTGAACGCCACCGAGAAGATGGATGTTCCGATGCCCACTCCCACGTTGAACATTTTAGTGAAAATAAAGATGAGCAGCATCAGCACGAGCACCACCATGTGTCCGCTCATCATGTTGGCGAAGAGACGAATCATCAGTGCCAAGGGCTTGGTGAAGATTCCTAGCACCTCGATAATCTGCATCATCGGCACTGGACACTTCAGCGCGATAGGCACCTCGGGCCAGAAAATTTCTTTCCAATACTCGCGTGTGCCGCTGAACGTGGTGATGAGGAAGGTAATCAGCGCCAACACCAAGGTAACGGCGATATTGCCTGTCAGGTTCGCTCCACCTGGGAAGATGACAATCAGTCCCAGTATGTTCATCGTCAGGATGAAGAAGAACACCGTGAGCAGGTAGGGAGCATACTTCGGAGCATGCTTACCCAAGATGGGTCGGATGGTGTCGCCGTAGACAAAATCTACAATCAACTCCGTAAATCCCATGCCTCGCCGCGGCGCCTTCATGCCGTGCTTGACATAGAAGCGCTTCATGGACATTACCAGGATAATCACGGCAATGGCAGCGATAAAGATGCCTGCCACGTTCTTGGTGATGGAGAAGTCCAGCGGACGGTATTCTGTGCCGTCGGGCAGGACTTGCACCACCTTGCCGTGATGGTCCTCGCTCTGACTGATGCGGTAGCCCTCGTAGGTCTGCCCATCATCGAGCTTGTTGCTCATGAAGCAGTGCCAGCCATCCTGTCCCTTGACAATGATAGGCAGCGGAATGCGAACATTGTGATTGAAGGGCACCTCCCATCCGTAAGCGTCGCCCAAGTGCTCAAAGATGGTCTCCTTGGGGTTCAGCTCGTGGGACTCGCCCTGCGCACGGTGATGGGCCGCGCTATAATAACCCAGCACTATCAACGCACCAATCACAAATCCGACAATTGCTGATATAGCTTTCTTCATAACCTTAATACATACACACACTCACCACATTATTCTTGATATCAGCCACGCCGCCCTGAATTTCACGCTCTTCGTTCAGGCCGTCGGGGGTGACATATTGCACCTTTCCGGCTGCCAACGCTGCGATGAGCGCGGCGTGGTTTTTGAGCACCTGGAACTTGCCCATAGCGCCCGGCAGGGTGACGCTGGTCACCTCACCTTCAAACTCAATCTGTTGAGCCGATATGATTTTGAGTGTCATCTTTTTTTATGGAGAATTGAGAATGGAGAATTGAGAATTATTTCAGTCTCACTGGGGCTACACCTCGGCCGCCTCGGCGAGGAGCTTCTTGCCCTTGGCGATGGCCTCGTCGATGGTACCCACGCTAAGGAATGCCTGTTCGGGGAGGTCGTCCGCCTCGCCGTCTAGGACCATCTTCAAGCCGCTGATGGTCTCGGCCAGCGGCACCATCACGCCCGGCAGTCCGGTAAACTGCTCTGCCACGAAGAAAGGCTGTGAGAGGAAGCGCTGAGCACGGCGTGCACGCGAGACTACCAACTTGTCCTCGTCGCTCAACTCATCGACACCGAGGATAGCGATAATGTCCTGCAACTCGTTGTACTTCTGCAGCAGGTGTATCACGCGCTGTGCCACATCGTAGTGCTCTTGCCCGATAATGTGCGGATCCATGATGCGCGATGTCGATGCCAGCGGGTCGACGGCTGGGTAGATACCCAACTCGGCGATTTTACGGCTGAGCACGCAGGTTGCATCCAGGAAGTTGAACGTGGTAGCAGGAGCGGGGTCGGTCAAGTCATCGGCAGGCACATAGACTGCCTGCACCGAGGTGATTGAACCGCTCTTGGTCGAGGTGATGCGCTCCTGCAACTTACCCATCTCACTAGCCAGCGTAGGCTGATAACCGACGGCGCTGGGCATACGTCCCAACAGTGCCGACACCTCACTACCTGCCTGGGTGAAACGGAAGATGTTGTCCATGAACAGAAGAATGTCCTTACCGCCGCCGTCCTGGTCGCGGAACTGCTCGGCAACCGTCAGTCCCGAAAGTGCCACGCGCAGACGCGCACCGGGAGGCTCGTTCATCTGGCCAAACACCAGGGTTGCCTGTGACTGCTCCACGGCATCCATGTCGACGTCATTGAGGTTCCATTCGCCATTGGCCATACCCTCCTTGAACTTGTCGCCATACTTGATGACGCCACTCTCGATCATCTCGCGCAAGAGGTCGTTACCCTCGCGGGTGCGCTCACCGACACCGGTGAACACCGAAAAACCGTTGTGACCATGGGCGATGTTGTGAATCAGCTCCATGATAAGCACGGTCTTACCCACACCTGCACCGCCGAACAGACCGATTTTACCGCCCTTGCTGAACGGCTCGATGAGGTCGATAACCTTGATACCTGTATACAGGATTTCCTGCGTGATAGAGAGGTCGGCGAAGTCGGGTGCCGGCTGATGAATGGCTCGGCGTGCCGTCTCCTTGAGCGGCTCCAGGTGGTCGATAGGCTGGCCTATGACATTGAGCAGTCGGCCCTTGACCTGGTCACCCGTAGGCACTGAGATGGGACGGCCTAGGTTTTCGACCTTAGTGCCACGTTTCAATCCGTCGGTACTGTCCATGGCCACGCAACGAACGGTGTTCTCACCGATGTGCTGCTCCACCTCGAGAATGAGTGGCGTGCCACTGGGGCGCTCCACCCGCAACGCGGTGTAGATGGGGGGGCGGCTTACGCCCTCGCCCTCAAAGGCGATGTCCACCACAGGACCGATGACCTGTGTGATTTTGCCAAAATTTGCTGACATATATTTTTGAATTAAGAATTAACAATTAAGAATTATGAATTCTAAATCATGAATTATGCATTACTTAAAAGTGCCATCCTTGGGTGACGACAATCGCCATCACCACCAGGTTGACCAGTCCCATGGGCATGAGGTAGCGCCACTCGAGTGCAAGCATCTGATCAATGCGCACGCGCGGGAACGACCAACGAATCCACATGAAGATGAAAGTCATGAAGAACGCCTTGCCCAAGAACCAGATGGTGCTGGGTATGTAGTCCATCACAGTGTTAAAACCCTCCCAGCCGGGAATGTGCAACGGCATCCAGCCACCCAGGAAGAGCAGCGACGCGATACCACTGACCACAAACAAGTTGAGGTACTCGGCCAGGTAGAACAGTCCGTAGTGGATACCCGAGTACTCGGTGTGGTATCCAGCAGTCAGCTCATGCTCGGCCTCAGGAAGGTCGAACGGGCCACGGTTGTTCTCGGCATTGGCTGCAACAATATAGATGAGAAAAGCAATGATGGCGGGGATATGTCCTGTGAACAGGAACCAACCATCCTTCTGCGCCTCGACGATGCCCGTGATGCTCATCGTGCCCGCCAAGCACACCATCGTGAGCACCGATATGCCCACCGACAGCTCGTAGCTGATCATCTGCGCACCCGAGCGCATGGCGCCGATGAGGGTGTACTTGCTGTTACTCGACCATCCGGCGAGCAGAATGCCCAGCACGCCAATCGATGAAACGGCAATGATGAAGAAGGCTCCGATGTTGAAGTCAATCAGCTGCATGCCCTTGCCCCACGGCAGGCAGGCGAAGGTAAGCACCGACGCCAGCACGACCAGGAAGGGTGCCAGGAAGAAAAGGAACTTGTCGGTGTGCCACAGGGTGATAATCTCCTTGGTGAGGATCTTGAACACATCGGCAAATATCTGCAGCGAGCCGGCCGGTCCCACGCGGATGGGACCACGACGGCACTGAATCCAACCGCACACCCAGCGCTCATACATAATGTAAATCATGGCGAGCACAGAGTAAGCCAGCAGCAAGAACAGCGCTACAAGAATGCACTCGGTTGTGGTTGCCAGCCATGCCGGCATCCATCCCAGCAACAGTTCATGAAGCCATTTGGTGACTGTAGAGAAGTCAAACATATCTTTTATAATTAAGTTTTCAGTTATCAGTTGTCAGTTGTCAGTTGTCAGTGCATTATGAGTTACCTATCGATGTCGGGGATGACGAAGTCGA
>JAEEJI010000021.1 GCA_016281825.1 Muribaculaceae bacterium
CGTACTATCAAACCAATCCTAGCCCCCATGAGAACATGGTTTGGTTTGATCTTCCCGACACATGTCGCAATGGCTCTCTTCAGTACACGGTCGCTGCGATGCCCGACGAAGCAACCGCTCTGCTGCAACTAAACAAGTTGGACTACTTTATCATTACCTACGACCATTTCAACCGATTGGACGGTCACCAGGCTGCTCAGTGCATGATGGGGCTAACACACTCAACAGCACAAGACATTATTGAGGTCGAAGGCACCAATAGAGTCGTGTGGGATGTCACCACTCCCACTAGCCCGAAGCAGATGTTGACACGCATCGCAGGACAGAATACCCAGTTCACGCCCGGAGCGGTGGACCAGCCTAGGCAGTATGTAGCCTTCGACCCAGAAGGCACGTTGCACACAATCGACAGTTTTGAAGTCATCGAGAACCAGAACCTGCATGGTACCGCCGTACCTGATATGCTCATCGTCACTCGCCATGAATTTATGCCTCAGGCACTACGAGTGGCTCAACTTCACAAACTGAAAGACCGCATGGACGTGCTTGTGCTCGACCAGCAACAAATCTTCAACGAGTTCTCGGGTGGCACACCCGATGCCATGGCCATTAGGCTACTGTGCAAGATGTTCTATGACCGTGACCCAAATAAGTTCAAGTATCTGCTTATGTTCGGGCATCTCAGCTTTGACAACCGTGGAATCGTCACTGGCAAACAGAACTGCATCATCAGCTATGTGTCGGCTACCAGTAACAACGAAGATAACAGTTACATCAACAACGACTTTTATGGCTATTTGCTCGATGATTCGGGACAGAGACTCTCGTCTGACAGTTTGTGCATAGGCATTGGCCACATGCCTGTGGCAAATGCCACCGAGGCTGCCGACGCGGTCGATAAGCTGTATGGATATGTCTATTCGACCGACTATGGGCCATGGCGCAACAACTACAGTCTTTGGGCCGAAAACAGCACGTTCAAGGAAGAAGGCCCGCTGGTTATCAAGGATGATAACGGAGATATTATCTACTCTGAATATCAGATGCACGAGTCACAAGCTGCTGGAATCGGATATATCATTGACAATGACGCCCAGGCGCAGATGGTGCGTGACATGGCTTTCGTTAGGATGTTTCCACAAAACATCGCGCAGTCCTATAAGTCCATTGAGAAACAGGAGTCGTCTGAGGGAGCACGACACATCCAGGAGATGTTTAACGAGGGACAATATTTTGCCACTTACGTTGGTCATGCTGGTGCAACAAGCATGTCGGTGACAGGACTGTGGACATCAAAACAGGTACAGAACAACTCCTACTCAAGACTGCCTATCATGACTACAGCCTGCTGCGATGTGGCACGCTTTGACAGCGACACTCGAGGCATAGCCGAACTTATGTTCCACAAGCGTGATGGAGGTGCCATTGCACTCTATACCACAACACGACAAGTACTGGCAAACTTCAACGATGACGTTAACCGTGCTTTTGTCAGTCGCATGTTCAGCTACAATACCACGGGCATTATGCCTCGACTGGGCGACTGCTATAAGGCATCAAAGAACTGCTTCAAGAATCCTAATTTGAACAAATTCCACTGGGTTTTGCTGGGCGACCCTGCAATGCAAGTCAACTATCCCAAACCGCTGTTCCAGATTACAGCCATCAACGGTGTGCAAATAGCTAGTGGAGAGACTATCGGAGCTGCACCACTGCAGCGCATCACAGTTGACGCGCAAGTGGTACAAGAAGGCAACCCGTCAATAATCAATACCAGTTTCAACGGAGAAGCTACATTCACCATCTACGACACCGAGCGTACTTGCCTAGATTATATCAGCGGCACTGGAACGCACAAGGGCGAAACCATGTCGCTCAACTACCCTCGCGAAAAACTGCTACAGGTCAGCGGACGCGTGGTCAACGGCAAGTTCCATGGAACTGGCATCATGCCACGCTTCAGCCGCTCAAGCGACGATGCGATGTTACTATCGGTTTATGCCCACGAGGATAATACCGAGAACATGGTCAATGGCATCTATGATCAGTTGCACAAAAACAGCTACAACGCCAGCCTTGCGGTGCAAGACAAGGTGAGCCCAGTCATACAGTCTATGTATCTCAATAATGACCATGAATTTGCTGCAAACGCCACCATCGGTACCGAGGCAACACTCTATATCCACGCCACCGACAACACGGCGTTCAACACCCAGCAATTATCGATGGGGAGGAGTATGCGACTCATACTTGACAGCGGCAAAACATCCTACAACCTGGCAAAAGACCTGGCAAAAGTCAGCAACGAGGGAAGAACACTCGAAATCGCTATGCCCCTCAACGGCTTAACCGCTGGTCGCCATACACTCGACTTCACCGTCTCAGATGTGTGCGGCAACACCGCCACCCAACGTATCAACTTTGTGGTAAGCAGCCAGAACGACCTGCATCTGCAGGCATCGGACATCGCCAACTGCAATGAGGTAAGTATCGACCTGACCGAATTTGTGCTGAGTGACCCGCCCCAGGTCAATATCCACGTTACTGATATGTACGGAAACCTCGTATGGAGCAAGCAGACCAACACCTTCCCCTGCACATGGGACCTCAAGGACAACACCGGGAAGCGAGTGTCCAACGGCTTGTACCACATCTATGGCAATTACTCTAGCGACGAGGGCTACGGAGGCTCCAACCTCATCGACTTTGTCGTCCTCCCTGTCTTAAGCGATTAGCCGTTGCAATTAACCATTAAAGCCGCCAGCTGAACATCAATCAGTTGGCGGCTATTGTATTGTTTAAGAGAGACGGGTCTCAATTTGTCAGATGTCCACGCGCCTCGCGTGCGATACTGCGCGCCGTGCGTTCAGGGATACCAGGCTTTTCAAGAATCGGTTTGAAACCTGTCTTGGTGCGCTTGAAC
>JAEEJI010000227.1 GCA_016281825.1 Muribaculaceae bacterium
TAGCTTGCTTTATTGACCAGCCGGTACAGCACCTCGGTCTTGTCGACATAGACAAGGTTCTGCTCGCGGATTTTTGCGAAATCCTGCTCACCGACGGGGTATCTCAAATCGCTCATGACGGCATGACTCACTTTAATCATGCAAATTTACAAATAATTTGGGTAATAGCGCTTTAATCGTCCGAGAAACGGGTTGTGCTTAAGTTTTTTTAACAAAAAAAAGGAGTAAAGTGTCAACTTTTCAGCGATTATTTACTTCCAGCCGGTGTGTCATAACCTGAACACAAATTGTAAACAACTGAAAAATGCGATTAAGCGAGAACCATGCGAACTTGCTCGCTAATGGTCGAGCAAGAGCATTTTATCAAAATGTCTGAACATTCTGATTTTCACAAATTGATTGTCAAAAGGTTATAACTGTTTATTGTTCAGAGTTTTCAGAACAGTCAGTTGTTTTTTATTGTTGACACATCCTCATAGCAAACCGATGAAACCCCGCTCAACCACGACGGGCATGGAAATAGTGGCTGGCGGTGCGGACTGCGAAGGTTGCTGTGATGAGCTGGTGCGGCAGGTCGATTTGGCTGGAGACTGGGGTAATCAACAGGAAGGCGACCAGCACGATGGCGAAAAGGAGATAGAGGGCTCGGCGGTGCTTGCGCATGATCAGCCACAAGACGATGGCCAACGGGCAGAACGGGATGAGGTACCAGTTCCAGTGGGTGCCTACTATCGAGCCAACACTACTGGTGAGACAGAGGAAAACAGCAACAAAAACCTGGAACGCAAACAAGCAGAAGTCAAAAACCATAACAATTCTTCGACTACGCCCAAGCCACTGGATAAAAGACACCAACACTGCCAACGCTAACAAACATACCCCAAAAAGCAGAGGCGTGAATGGAGATGGTGTTACCTCCAAACGACAAGGTAAGAGTTCGCGCACCTCACCTTTGAGAGCAGGCCTGTTGCCTTGCGATCCATCAAAGTGGGAACACGCTAGCACTGGAGCAACCAACTCTGGTGAGATGCGGTTCCGCAAGTCCCACATCTGGTCGCTTGCTGTTCCAGCAAGGGACATCAGCAGGAACTGCAGCCATGGTGAGTGCCGCGAAGCGTGACGAAGATAAGTCGCATTGTCCTCAAGCATGATGGGCGGAACACTGTCAACCACAATTTTTTCGTCAATGAGTGAGCGTTCAATTAGATCCAAGCATATTGAGGTGCAATTATCTACTCCATTGTAAGAGTAGCAAAACTTACGATCGCGAACATCAGTGAACTCCAAATCGGCCAAACGCCATAACTCCTGCTTCTCATGTGGTGTTAGGTTCAATTCATACTGAAGCACTTGACGGCCTTCATCGGCATACCCTTTCAAAAATTCTTCGGTATTGACTGCGATTTCATGAGTGGGGCACTTTCCCAAAAGGAAGGGAATCTTGCCATACTCAGGATCACTCTCCAGTGTATAGCAAAAGTCAAGATGGTGAGCTGGGCATTCTAGTCGGATTGCACTGTGTCCCATCGTTGACTCCATCATGTTTCCAGGAGCAATCACTAATAGGCTAGCGGTGACGAAGTTGCTGCTGTCGGGGAGGACCATGACGTTGGGGTCGCCGGGCTGCAGTTCCTGGGCCTGGGAGAGCAAGGCGATGGTGGCGAGAAGGATCGCGATAAAGGTGCGAGTTGTCTTTGTTCTTTTCATTATTCTTTTTGCTTCATGGCCACGCTGTGGGCGCGGCATAGAGGACCGAGGGGAATTGAGGGGTCAGGGGGTCAGGGGTCAGGGGGTCAGGGGTCAGGGGGTCAGGGGGGTTAGAGGCCGGAACGGGTGAGGCCGAAGCCGACGAGGCGGTCGTAGCGCTCGCCGCTGGGGCGGTCGTAAACGCGGATGTAGTAGTTGTTGACGGTCTGGTACTTGTCGCCATCGATGACATCGGTGCGGCCGACGTTGGCGCCATCGGGAACCCAGAGGTACTGGTAGTTGTAGGCGCCCTGCTTGAGCAGGAGGTCGCAGGTATAGCAGCCGAGCGACTGGTCGTATCGCATGAGCACCTGTTGGGCGGGGATGCCGTGGGCAAACTCTCCCTCCAGGAAGATGTTGCCACCAGACAAGGAACCGCCAGTGTCAAGGGTGAAGTGGGTGACCATGTAGTCGCTCTCGGTGCGAGAGTCATCCTCCTCGGCGTTGCGGATGGTGAAGCGCCCATGCTGGGTCTGGTCGTAGAGATACTCCTTGTCGCAGCGGGGCTCGTCACGGTAGAGGGTAGCATGGTAGTAGGGTTCGTAGTACTCTATGGCGCTCACGCCCATGTTGAGCGAGTGCTGGGAGACGGTCTCGAAACGGCGGTACTCGTTGCCGGCCTTAAAGATGAGCTGCGGTAAGTGGTCGTAAGTGACGGTGCCAATGCCGACGCTCATGGGCGCACGCAGGGTGACCTCATTGTCGGTGCGGGTGTTCTGCGTGACGATGGTGGTGAGTTCGCCATAGGGATCCATGATGGTGCCGGGCTTGTAGTTGAGGGTTATGTCAACCTGCTGATGCTCACCGTTGTAGTCGTAGTCGGTGCGGGAAGTGACGGCGGCCTGTACCCCTACCCTATTCTCGCAGAGGCTGAAGCGTGTCTGCAGGAGGATTTTGTCGGGGTCGTCCTGTTCGTAGACTCGCAAGAGGTAGTTGCCACTTAGAAGAAGCTGCATGTCCTCGTTGGGCAGTGAGAACTGGTAATTATAGTAGTGTGTGAATGTTGCCTGGCTCTGTGCGTAGTCAGTGATGTCGGCCTGGTTAAAACCGCTGACCCACTCGCTCTCGACGAGTTGCGAGGGCCGCCACTGGGCGTCGCAGTGATAGACGCTGTAGCGCAAGTAATGTACGTCGTAGTCGAGGATGTCGAACGACACGTTAATGCGGTCATCACTGCCCATGGTGATGACCGGGGGCAGGTAGGGATTGCTCTCCGGCGCGACCTGGAGGGAGTGCACCGAGGGGTCGAAGATGCGAATGCCAGTGTATTCAATCTCTTGTGCCGCCGCAACAGTTGTCACCGCCAGGCAAATAAAGAAAAAGTTAATGATTCGCTTCATCACTATAGAACATAATCGAGCACACCTAAGAGATCCCTATAATTCATTACATCAAAAAATATAGAATGACGTATTTTTTATTTACATTTTGTTAGGAAATTGTACCTGAGTACAACTGCTCTACAGGAAACATCAAATCCCAATTCTTTCCCCAGACGATGTTGCCGTTCTCAATAGAAAACTGGTTGAAATATCTGGGCTTCAAATATTTGTTGTATTGAGGATGAGGATGGAGGCGAATGTACTCACCCACGTCCACTACTTGTGTCGTATTGTCGCTAAATGTCAACAACACTAACAATTTACCCAAGTTTTCTGCCTTTATGACACGAATATTGTTCATAGTTTCTTTTTAATTGGCGTATTTCTTACCCTTTGTTTATAAACAAAGAAACGAATCCATTTTTCAATGATGTTCTTGTGATATTTTTCAATAAATGCAATGGCTGTACGCTTATCCCGCTCCTCCAAAGGAGCTGCGCCCGCTTTTTCTCTAATTCTTACCTCCACCAGCTTTCCATCGAGTAGAATCAATTCAAAAATGCTCTCATGGTTGTCATGAAGCACATGAACATGAATCGGCTCATGCTCGTTAGAGTAGAAATAGAAAATGAAACCAAAATACTCAAAAATCTTTGGCATAAATCTTATTCTAATTTTGCGCAAACTTACTACTTTTTTTTCGATTGACAAAAAAAGGAGCTATTTTGTTTAATGTGCAAGTGATTTTTTTGGATAATTTAGGCTGCATTTCGGCAAAAATCAAAATATTTTTTGTTTTTTGCTCTCAACTTGCACTAAATTTGTAAATTTGTGCCGTTTTTTGGCCACGCCATGGACGTGGCATAGGCGACCGATGGGATAACGCCAATGTCAATTATCAAAAAAACGATGAAATAAATGCTTAAAACACTACTGAAACAGATTGGGCGGTATCGCTGGGCGGCGATTCTGACACCCATTTTTATCTTGCTGGAGGTGCTATTGGACGTGCTTATCCCGTATGTGACGGCATGGCTCATCGACCTGGGCATCAACAAGGGCCACATGGGCAACGTGCTGCGCTACGGCGGGTTGATGCTCTTGATGGCCTTCCTGAGTCTTGTGATGGGCATCCTTGCCGGCCGCTTTGTCGCCTACGCCTCGACGGGGTTTGCCGCGAACTTGCGCCAGGCTATGTACCGCAACATCCAGCGGTTCGCATTCAGCGACATTGACAAGTACTCCACCTCGGGTCTTGTAACGCGCATGACTACCGACGTGTCTAACATCCAGAACGCTTTCCAGATGATTTTGCGCACGTCGATCCGTGCTCCGTTCTCGATGCTATCGAGCATCGTGATGTGCTTTGTCATCAGCGGTCGCATGAGTCTCATCTTCATCATCTCCGCTGTGTTTCTGGCGGTTGTGCTCACGCTGGTCATCAAACGTGTCAGCGAGACATTCGCGCGCGTGTTCAAACAATATGATGTAATGAACAATGCCGTTCAGGAGAACGTCAGTGCCATCCGTGTGGTCAAGGCCTTTGTGCGCGAGGACTACGAGAACCAAAAGTTTGAATTGGCGGCGCGCGGGCTCTACCAGCTCTATGTCAAGGCCGAGAGCCTGATGGCCATTACCCACCCAGTGATGAACCTGGTGGTCTATGGCTGCATCATCGCCATCAGTTGGTTCGGTGCACAATTGGTCGTTGGCGGTTCGTTGACAACGGGTCAGCTGACCTCGCTTTTCACCTATGTGATGAGCATCTTCATGTCGCTGATGATGTTAAGCATGATCTTTGTGCAAATCACCATGAGCGCAGCGAGCGGCAAGCGTGTCGCGGAGGTCATCAATGAGATTCCCGACATCGTCAACCCCGAGAATGCCGACACCGAAATCCCAGATGGCAGCATCGACTTCAATCATGTGAGCTTTGCCTACAAGGGCGGCAGCGGCGAGTATGCTTTATACGACATCGACCTGCACATCGGCAGTGGCGAGACCATCGGCGTGATTGGCGGAACGGGTAGCGGCAAGTCCAGTCTGATTAACCTCATCAGCCGCCTGTACGACGTGTCACGCGGCACCGTTCTTGTTGGCGGCAAGGACGTGCGCACGCTCGACCTCGACGCGCTGCGCGGCAGTGTTTCGGTAGTGCTGCAAAAGAATGTATTGTTCAGCGGCACCATCCTCGACAACCTGCGTTGGGGCAACGCTGAGGCGACGCTAGACGAGTGCCGCGAGGCATGCCGCATCGCCTGTGCCGACGAGTTCATCGAGCAGATGCCCGAAGGTTATGAGACCCGCATCGAACAGGGCGGCACCAATGTCAGTGGCGGCCAGCGTCAGCGCTTGTGCATCGCGCGTGCCCTACTCAAGAAACCGCGCGTGCTCATCCTTGATGACTCGACCAGCGCTTGCGACAACGCCACAGATGCCAAAATCAGACAACAATTGCGTGACGACGTGCCGTCGATGACGCGCATCATCATCGCACAACGCATCTCGAGTCTGAAAGACTGCGACCGCATCCTTGTGCTCGACAACGGTCGCGTCAACGGTTGGGACACCCATGAGAACCTGCTGAAGACCAACGACATTTATCAAGAAATCTGCGCCATCCAGGACGAGGACGGCGGAGACTTTGACGCCCCGGAAGGCAGAAAGGAGGACGCACAATGAGAATGCCCGGCATGAGACAACCCAACCAGATGCCCATCGGCGAAACGCAGGGCAAGAAGAAAGATATCCTGCTTCGCCTGATCAAACTGGTGATGAAGCATTACAAGTTCTCGCTACTCACGGTGGCGGTATGCATTATCATCACAGCCGTGACCACCTTAGCCTCTACCCTATTCACGCGCACGCTCATCGATGACTACATTGTTCCATTGACACAAACGGCGCATCCCGACTTTGCACCCCTAGCGAACACCTTATTTAAGTTAGCTGCTGTGCTGGTGGTGGGCGTAATTTGCTCCTACACGCACAACCGCCTGATGATCAATGTCACGCAAGGCACAATGCTGCGCCTGCGCACCGACTTGTTCCGTCACATGGAGCGGTTGCCCATCAACTACTTTGACACCCACTCGCACGGTGAGGTGATGTCGACCTACACCAACGACGTCGACACCCTGCGCCAGATGATCAACCAAAGTCTGCCTCAGGCGCTGAACTCACTCATCACTATCACTATCACACTGGCAAGTATGGTGGCGTTGAGTGTACCATTGACCCTTGTGTCGCTCGTGATGGCGCTTTTGATGGCTTGGGTGACCACCTGGCTTGGCAAGCGTTCTCGTCGCCACTTCAAGGTACAGCAGCAACGCTTGGCCGACGTGAACGGTTTCATCGAGGAGATGATGACCGGGCAGAAAGTGGTGAAGGTGTTCTGCCACGAGCAGGAGGCCATCGAACAGTTTGAGCGTATCAATGAAGACCTTCGCGACAGCACCTATAATGCGAACCGCATCGCCAACATCGTGATGCCCGTCAACGGCAACCTGGGCCACTTGAGCTATGTTCTCATCGGTGTTGTGGGTGCTTGGCTGATTTTGGGTGGTCAGGTAACGCTCACGCTGGGTACGTTGGTGGCGTTCCTGACGCTGAACAAGAGCTTCGCCCGCCCTATCGCGCAGGTTAGCCAGCAAATTAACAGTGTGCTCAACGCCAGTGTGGGTGCTGAGCGTGTGTTCCGTCTGCTGGACCAGGAACCTGAGACCGACAACGGCCAAGTGACACTGGTCAACGCCATGTTAGCGCGCAATGGCGTGCTCATCCCCGTGCCTCAGCGCACCAACCTGTGGGCATGGCGTGTGCCCGGTGAAAACGGCGAAAAGCCGCGCTTTGTCAAGGTTGACGGCGGCGTTGAGATGGACATGGTTGACTTTGGCTACACCCCCGACAAACAGGTGCTCTTTGACATCATGATCCATGCGATGCCCGACCAGAAGATTGCTTTCGTGGGCGGCACGGGAGCTGGCAAGACCACCATAACCAATCTTATCAACCGTTTCTATGACATCCAGGACGGACGCATCACGCTCGATGGCATCGATGTGAAGGATATCAGCAAACCCCACCTGCGCCGATCATTGGGCATGGTGCTGCAAGAGACACACCTGTTCACTGGGACTGTGCTTGACAACATCCGCTATGGGCGTCTCGAGGCGAGTGACCAGGATTGTATTGAGGCGGCAAAATTGGTGAACGCCGACAGCTTCATCCGCCGCTTGAGCAATGGTTACCAGACCGTTCTCAGTGGCGACGGCGGTAATTTGAGTCAGGGCGAGCGACAGTTGCTCGCCATCGCACGTGCAGCGGTCGCCGACCCGCCCGTGCTCATCCTCGACGAGGCCACATCGAGCATCGACACGCATACCGAGCGTCTGGTGCAGCGTGGCATGGATTCGCTGATGAAAGGTCGCACTACATTTGTCATCGCCCACCGCCTGAGCACCGTTCGCAACGCCGACTGCATCATCGTGTTGGAAAAAGGCCGCATCATCGAGAGCGGCACCCACGACGAGTTGCTGGAGCTGCGCGGCAAGTATTACCAGTTGTATACTGGGAAGGATTTATAGTTTTCAGTTATCAGTTTTCAGTTGCTACCCAAAAGAAAAAACTGACAAGTGGTTACTGATAACTAAAAACTTTTCTGTACTTTTGCAAAATATTTGCAGTACTGCTGTAAGAATCGAACATATATAACAACTAAATAACTAATTAACTTTTGATTTTATGAACAAAATTGTCAGTAAAGAACAATTTTCGGCCAATGTGACGAAATTGGTAGTGGAGGCTCCTCTGATTGCCAAGGCTCGTCGTGCTGGCCACTTTGTGATTGTGCGCTGCGGTGAGAAGGGTGAGCGTATCCCGTTGACCATCGCCGACAGCGATGTTCAGCAGGGCACCATCACGCTAGTCATTCAGGCCGTGGGTGACTCGACGAAGAAAATCTGCGCCCTTGAGCCGGGCGACTGCCTGACCGATGTGGTGGGTCCTCTGGGCCAGGCCACGCACATCCAGAACTACGGCACCGTGCTGTGCTGCGGTGGTGGTGTTGGTGTGGCTCCGCTGCTGCCCATCATCCGTGCGATGAAGGCCGCGGGTAACCGCGTTGTCAGCGTGCTTGCCGGCCGCACCAAGGACCTGATTATCCTGGAGAAGGAAGTTCGCGAGTCAAGCGATGACGTCATTATTATGACCGACGACGGCAGCTATGGCAAGCAGGGCCTTGTCACCGCCGGTGTCGAGGAGGTCATCAAGCGCGAGAAAGTGGACTACTGTGTGACCATCGGTCCCGCTATCATGATGAAGTTTGTCGCCAAACTGACCAAACAGTACGATGTGCCTACCGAGGCTTCGCTGAACGCTATTATGGTCGATGGCACGGGCATGTGCGGCGCTTGCCGCGTGACCGTGGGTGGCAAGACGCGCTTCGTGTGTGTCGAGGGTCCGGAATTTGACGCTCACCAGATTGACTTTGACGAGTTGATGATGCGATTGAGGGGAGCACAGTGATAGTTTATAGATAATAGATTATAGATAACAGATTTATAATGGAAACCAATGATATCAATGCTGCTCGTAATGAGCAGTGGCGTGTTGACTTGCGCAACAGCAAGTCTCCGAAAGAACGCACCGCCCTTCCTCGCGTGGAGATGCCACAGCTCGACCCTGCTTACCGCATCACTTGCAACGAAGAGGTGAACCAAGGCATCAGCGCCGAGCAGGCCGTCGTCGAGGCCAGCCGTTGCCTGGACTGCGCCAACCCGCAGTGTGTGACCGGTTGCCCCGTGAACATCAACATTCCCAAATTTATCAAGAACATCGAGCGCGGCAACTTTGCCGAGGCTGCCGCCACGCTCAAGGAGACCAGTTCGCTGCCCGCCGTGTGTGGCCGTGTATGTCCTCAGGAGAAGCAGTGCGAGAGCAAGTGCATCCACCTGAAGATGAAGCACCCCGCCGTCGCCATCGGTTATCTGGAGCGCTTTGCCGCCGACTGGCAGCGTGAGAACGGTGCCGCCGAGACTCCACAGATTGCCCCGAAGAACGGCATCAAGGTTGCCGTGATCGGCAGTGGCCCCAGCGGCCTGTCGTTTGCCGGCGATATGATCAAGCGCGGCTATGACGTGACCGTATTTGAGGCACTGCACGAGATTGGTGGCGTGCTGAAGTATGGCATCCCCGAGTTCCGTCTGCCCAACAGCATCGTGGACTTCGAGATTGACGGTCTACGCAAGATGGGCGTCGAGTTTGTCAAGGACTGCCTGGTAGGCAAGACCATTACCTATGACACGCTACACGAGATGGGCTTCAAAGGCGTGTTTGTGGGCAGTGGCGCCGGCTTCCCGCGCTTCATGGACATCCCTGGCGAGAACTTGAATGGTGTGATGTCGAGCAACGAGTATCTGACGCGCATCAACCTGATGGGCGCAGGCCGCGGTGGTGACACCCCCGTACTGACAGGCAAGACCATCGCCGTGATTGGTGGCGGTAACACTGCCATGGACTCGACTCGCACCGCCAAGCGCATGGGTGCTGAGCGTGTGATTTTGGTATACCGCCGCAGCGAGGAGGAAATGCCAGCCCGTCTTGAAGAGGTGGGTCACGCCAAGGAAGAAGGCATCGAGTTCAAGACACTTCACAACCCCGTGGAATATATCGGTGACGAGAAGGGCCGCGTGGTGGCTATGCGCGTTCAACGCATGGAGCTGGGCGAACCTGATGCCAGTGGACGCCGCAAACCCGTCCCCGTTGAGGGTGCCATCGAGGAGATTCCCGTCGACCTGGTAATTGTCGCCGTGGGTGTGTCTCCCAACCAGCTGGTACCCCGTTCGATTGACGGTCTTGAAATCAGCAAGCGCAACACCATCGTGGTGAACGAGGAGACCATGCAGTCGAATGTGAGCGACCTGTACGCCGGCGGTGACATCGTTCGCGGTGGCGCGACGGTGATTCTTGCCATGGGTGATGGCCGCCGTGCCGCTCTTAACATGCACGAGCAATTGTCATCTGCTAGCAATTGATTTTTTCCAGATGGTCTAGATATTCTAGATGGTCTAGATGAACTAGAACTTCTAGATGATCTAGACCATCTTGTTTTGTTTTCCCCCGAAAGAACTACAAGATGAAACAGATTATTGCAATGATGATTTGCGTGGCGTTCACCTTGCAATGCCATGCGTGGAAGCCCCTGTTTGTGGGACACCGTGGTTGCCTGCGTGGTGTTGAGAACACTGTCGAGGCTTTCACCAACGGCGTAGACTATTACCACTATGACGGTCTTGAGTGCGACGTGCGCGTGACCAGCGACAGGCAGTATGTCATCAGCCATGACGAGACTACAAACCGTGTTGGCGGCAACCTGACCGTTGCTAGTGCCACGCTGGCGCAGCTGCAGGCTGAGACCTACACTCAGACTCGCGGTGGCGTGACCTATACCGGCACCATCTGCACCGTAGCCGAATACCTGGATATCTGTGTGGAGAAGGGCGTTTTCCCCGTGCTTGAGCTCAAATGGACAACGGGCATCAACAACAACGACATGAGCAACTTTCCCGGCCTGGCGGCACTGATCGAGTCCAAGGGTCTAACCGATAAGGCCGTCATCCTCACCTCCATGAAGCAGTCTTTGGAGTATGTCCGCACCCATTTCCCCGCCCTCAAGTGCCAGTGGCTGTGCAACGCCAACTGGAAGGGCAACGAGTCTTGGTGTCAGCAATGGAACCTTGGCCCGAGCATCTCGGTAGGCAACTTTGACATCTTCACGGTCAAGAAGTTCTACAGCCTAGGGCTAGACGTGGCATGCTGGACGGTTGACACCGAAGCCAATTACAAGAAGATGGGCGAGATGGGTGTCAAGATGATGACTTGCAACTCACTCATGCCCAGCGAGATGCCCGAACTTATTGACATTGACTGGGGCAATGTGATTGAGCCGCTCGACCCTCTTGAAGTCAAGTGTGACACGGTTTTTAAGTACAGCCGATATCTGGGTAACCTGCCTGATGGATTCCCCTCGAACCAGTCCAGCGAATCGGCTAACACCACCGCGCAGCAAGCAGCCATGGCAGGCGGCATCTTCTACGCCAACAATTACAGCACCAGCACATTGCTCGCTTATGGTGCCGATGGTGCCCTGCCTTGTGCAATAGCTGGTGGCTCGGCACAGGGTGTCGCCACCGACGATGTGGGCAACCTCATCATCCGTGACGATGGTGCTTTGCAGAACTCTCCTAACAAGATGGTGCTATACCGCGCCGGCAGTACCGAGGGTGTAGTAGTCAATTTTGAGTTGCCCAACCCCGGTCGTGTGCACTTTATCAGTGCCAGTGGCGATGTGTTCTCTTCCGAAGGCGGTTATGTCTACTTTTTCCCCAATAAACAAAAGGTGGTGAATATTGTCAAGGTGGCTGAAGGTGAGTTTGTCGATGTTACCGCCACCGGCGAGTTGTCAATCGAGGGCACCACAGCCGGTGTTGTATACCCCATCGACAACAACCCCAACAAGTTTATCTACCAGGTTCGTTCCAACGGCTATTACCTGTATGACAATGGCGACAAGGGGGCATATATAACCGGCTCAGCAACTACAACACCTCCTGGTCGCAACTCCAGCGTAGGCGGTGTTTACTTCACGCTGTGCGGTCACGAGTTGTTCCTGCACACTTCGGGAACCAACTATAACGGCGGTTTCACCATTCGCGACATGAGCGCCGCGGGTGAGCCCATCCTGACCGTCACTCCCATGGGTGCTGGCGGCTATTCGGCCAATGTGTCGGTGGGTGCGTTTTTCCGCGTCGAGAAACTGGACGACAGCCATGCCATGCTCTATGAGTATTGCATGGGTAACGGCTATGCCGCCTATCAGTTGTATGTGGGAGAGCCCTATTCCCCTACCCTGCCCGGCGACATCAATGGTGACGGCACAGTTGACATTGCTGATGTCAATGCCGTCATCAACAAGATGCTTGGGAAGAGCCTCCCCCCCACCCCCTCTCCAGGGGGAGAGGGGAGTTCGGCTGACGTGAATGGCGATGGCATTGTTGATATCGCCGATGTGAATGCCGTGATTAATATCATGCTAGGAAAAGTATAGGGACGCGGCATGCGCATCCCCAGAAAAACTAAAAGCGGCATCATTAGATGTCGCTTTTAGTTTTATCGGAAAAGAACAATCAACGAATCACCTTCACGGCCTTCTTGCTGCCGTCCTTCATTGTGGTGACCTGAATGTTCAGACCCTCGAACGGCGTAGCACTTACCTGGCCAGCCAGGTTCACAAACTTCACCGATGCGATGTTGTCCACGTTAATGTCGTTCACGGCAGTCGGAGTATCCTCTTCTTTTGTGACTGTGAGAGTGAGGCCAGCCGCAGGCGACTTAGTTCCAGGTGTCTCCTCAAGGATAAGGTTATACTTGGCATTCTCAAATACGATGAGATCCTTGTAAACATCACCAGGGAAGAGACTGAGTCCAATCCCTAAGAGTTCCTCTGTCACCCAGAAGTAGGCATTTTCGTCTTCGGGGTGTTCAACAGTTCCACCATACCATACTGTTGAGCCATCGTCACCGACGGTGATAACTTTGAAGCGGTCATTCTCTACAAGATCAACCGAAGCGGCGAGTTTACCCTCTTCATTAGCCTGGAACAAGATATTCGGAGCCGCTCCTACTTCTCCCCAGCGGTTGAATGTGCCGGTCAGGTAATAGGCTTGTGGTTCGGTCTGTTCCTCATAGGTGTAGTCAATTTTGGTGACAGGAAGATCAACATTGGTTCCGCATCCCAGCATTGCAGTAGCATCGGGGAAGTCATCGCCAGTGGCGTAATCTATGAAGCTATCCCAGTTGTCGGTGTAGACCATGCACTTCCCAGTGATACCCGAGGTGTAGAAAGGCGCATAGTCTGAACCCATTGTGCAGTTGTCATCGTCCTCTGCGTCTGCGACAATGGTAACAATAAGACTCTTACCTGCAGTGAAACTGAAAGGAGCATTGGAGAGGTCCAGAACCAATTCGCAGTCTTCGCCATAGGTTTCAAGCATATCCCAACTTATCTCGGTTTCGAGCACAGGGCTGCCAAACTCAAAGAACTGCTTAATGCCATCGACCACAGCAAACTCGGTCGCATCACTTTCCTGAAGATAAACCTTGAAACCACGGGTTATTTCCTCAAAGGTCTCGCTATAGAATTTAAACGACAGCTTGTTGACCTTAATGTTGGCCTTGCCTGCCATGTCGGCAAGTTCATCGGCGGTGTAGATGAGCTGCGCCCCGGTGTGGGCGAGATAGAAGTTTGTAGGTGCCATGTCGAAGTACGATCCGTTGTAGGTCGTCTGTGGGGCATCAAAGTCGCCCACTTTGATTGTACCCTGTTGCACGTCTTGTGCATTGAGTGTCATTGCAGCCAATGCTGCAAGCAAAATGTAGAATTTTTTCATAATTGTTTGAATTAAAAGAGTTAGTACTGAGGCCGCGACACAGCCGCGGCACGATTAGACGCAACAATTAAGTTGGGGCAAAATTACGAAAAAGCCTCAAGAATTCCAAATAATTCTTGAGGTTTTTCTTATAATTCGCCACTAATGGTGATACTATTCATATAAAGCTCCCCCATTTAATCCCCATTAATGGTGAGGGTATAGTTACATCAAAAGATGATGAGTGTGAGCAAATAGGCCACAATTGTCGAAACCGCCACACAAATGAGTCCTGGCATCATGAACGAGTGGTTAAGCAGGTACTTGCCGATGACTGTTGTTCCCGAGCGGTCGAAGTTAACCGTTGCGATGTCGGAGGGATAGTTGGGGATAAAGAAGTAGCCATAAACAGCCGGCAAGACACCCAGCAAAACAGGTCCAGGAATGCCCAACTTATAGGCCAATGGCAACATCGCCACGACGACTGCTCCCTGTGAGTTGATGAGAACGGAGACCAGAAAGAAAACAAACGCGATGCTCCAAGGATAAGCCTCAACCACCTCGTCGAGCAGTTCCTGCATCTCGGGCAGGTAGTTGCTGAAGAACGTGTCGGCTAGCCATGCTATACCATAGATGGCGACAACAGCAACCATACCTGACTGCCATACGGGACCTGCGACCGCCTTCTTTGGCTGCGCCTTGCAAAAGATAATCATCAATGCGGCCGCTGTAATCATGACAATCTGGATGACGATGTTCATCTTCAGCGGTTTACCTTCCCACGAAGGCAGCAATGACGGGAATGCCGCAAAAAAGACAATGACCGCTAATGCCAACAGGAAGATGTATACCGCGCGCTTGGCCTCAGGGGCTATCTTCATGTCAAGCGTTGTTGCTGATGAGCCATAAATGTAGGCGCGCTGCTCAGGGTCAGCAATTTTCTTTTGGAACTCAGGATCCTTGTCCAAGTCTTTTCCTCGTCGATAAGATGCTGCAGCGGCAGCCATCAGCCCGACGATGCAAGCAGGCATAGAAACCATCAGCACGCGCGGAATGGTGATGTCAAAGCCGTTGGCGTTGCTGATTGACACAAACGCCACCACCGCCGCCGCGATGGGCGAGCAGGTAATGCCCACCTGCGACGCAATGGATGCCACACCACATGGGCGCTCTGGGCGTATGCCCTTTTTCAGCGCGATATCGCAAATGATGGGCATGAGGGTGTAAACCACATGGCCCGTTCCGACCAGCACAGTAAGGAAGAATGTACACAGGGGTGCCAAGAAAGTGATGCGGTCGGGATGCTTGCGCAACATCCGCTCGGCAATCTGTATGAGCCAGTCCATACCGCCAGAGGCTTGCATGATGCCGGCACAGGTAACCGCCGCGATGATGATATAGATGACATCGGTGGGTGGTGTACCCGGCTTCAGGTTAAAGCCAAACACAAGTATTGCCAGGCCGATGCCCGAGATGGCACCTAACGCCAGTGATCCGTAACGCGAACCTACCCACAGTGCTCCCAGCACGATGAGCAATTGTAAAACGATTAAAAAAGTTGCCATAATTGTTTTAATTATGGCAACAA
>JAEEJI010000022.1 GCA_016281825.1 Muribaculaceae bacterium
CCTTATGTTCTTATGTCTTGACTGAACGGACTAGCGCGGGGTGAGGCGGATGGCGGCACCGCCGCTGCGGGCGAGGCGCAGAGTTAGGGTGTCAGCTGATGTGATATCAATCTGGCGGATGGCGAGCGACATGGGGTTGTCACGGTAGTCGGCACCTGGACCGTCCTCGTAGATGAAGGCACGATAGCGTTTGCCCGGCTCCAGGAAGTCGAGCGAAATGTTGAGTGTACGGGCGGTCTCGTCAGTGAGGCTACCGATGAACCATTGTCCACTGTCGTCACGCGCCTGGCGGGCTATAGTTACATATCGACCAATCTCGCCATTGGGCACGATGGTCTTGCGCCAAGTGGTGGGACATGACTCGATAAATGACAGTGCCGGATGGTTCTCATAACTCTCAATAGCATCAGCCGCCATCTGCAGAGGGCTATAGAGGATGACAAACTCGGCGAGCTGCTTTGCGATGGTGCTCTGCGGGCGGGTGCCAGGCACCACCTCGTCGCTATAGTCAAAGATGGCGGGTGTAAAGTCCATCGGTCCTGCCAGTCCACGGGTGAAGGGCAGTGTGGCGGTGTGTGCAGGCGGATTTCCGCCGTCAACGCTCCATGCGTTGTATTCTTGTCCGCGCACACCTTCTTGAGTCATCAAATTGGGCAAGGTACGCTGCAAACCAGTGGGCATGACTGGTTCGTGGTTGTCAATCATGATATGGTGTCGTGCTGCGCATTCCAGCACTTTGCGGTAGTGACGCACACCATACTGCGAGTGAGAGAGTTCCAGACCACTGAGTTTGACTGCAACATATCCTGTCTTGACAGCACGTATGCCTAGCCGCTCATAGAGGGTGAATGCCTGTTCCATCTGTTTCTCCAGCAGTAGGCTACGTCCACTAGTCTCGGCATGAGCGATGACACGAACACCACGTTGGCGAGCATAACGTGTCACTTCCGCCAGATCGTAGTCTGGATAGGGCGTGAGGAAATCAATGTCCTCGCCTTGTCCCCAGCCGTAGTTCCATCCCTCGGCTAGCACACCGCTGAAGCCATGGCGCGCCGCAAAGTCGATGTATCGCTTCATGTTGGCGGTAGTGGCACCATGCTTGGGCCCCTGTTCCCATGTATGTTTTTTCTTATGGATGCTCCACCAGATGCCAATGTATCTTCCTGGCTCAATCCATGAGGTGTCATCCCATGTGCAGGGTTCGTTAAGATTGAGCATCAACCGTGAGGTGATGAGGTCGCCCGGCTGACGGCCGACGATGATGGTACGCCAAGGAGAGACCATGCTCTTGCCAGCCTTGACCTTGGTGCCGTCTTGCCACGGGGTAAGGGCGGCGAGCATTGTCACTGCGCCATTCACGCCAGGGCGTGGCGTGAGATTCAAGTCGGCGTATTCAACCAATGCCGCCTGGTGAATCGCAAGGAAGAGATCGGGAGCCGCCTCAATGGTGAGCGGAGTGCATACGGTATCCTTACGGCTAAGCAATTCTCGCTGGTATATGCCCTCATAATAGACGGTGCGGTTGGTGGGGATGGACCATGCCGGCACATCCTTGGGCAGGCTGAACTCGGTGAGTTCGTCCATAACGGTGACGTCGAGGAGGGCCTTCTGTTGCGGAATTTCATAGCGGAATCCTAGGCCGTCATCAAAGAGTCGGAAGGTCACCACCATCTGCGCCTTGTTGATGCCACCTTTCAGCGTGACTGCAAGTTCATTATAGTGGTTACGGATGGAGTCTTCTTCGCCCCAAACGGTAGCCCAGGTATCGTCGTGACTGTCGCGCGACGAGCGCACAATCTTCATGTCCGACGAGAAGTCACCCGCAGTGAGCATGAAGCCCAAATGGCTAGGTGCAATCACTACGACACCGTCGCGGCTCAAGGTATAATACGGCCGGCCCTTGTCGACACCAGTGGTGAGTGTGAGGTGCCCGTCGGGCGAGGCGAGCGTCAACGGCGCCGCCCAAGCAGTCACCGACAACATCATCGCCATCAATAAGATGATAGGTCTTGTTTTCATTGTAGTTCTCCAATTATTTTACGACAAAGGTACTCAAAAAACTTGAAACTGCAATACTTAGGGTTTGAGTGTCTAGACAATTGGGCGGATTTTACCATCCGCCCAATTGTTACTTATCTCATATCGTTTACTTCTCCACTTCGAGGACGCGGAGGTGCTCGGCATCGCCGTCCTTGACGATGGCGTCAAAGTACTCCTGGTTGTAGCCACCAAAGGTGGGCTGCACAGGCACGCCCGCCTCGTTACGCTCAAACTTGCCGTCTTTCTCCTTCTTGATGTTTCCGTCCAAATACTTGACAAAGAGATATTCGCCCAGTTTGCGATAGCGTTGTGTTGACTTCTGCGCCTGGTCGCATGAGTAGTTGGTGAGCATCTCGATGGCTTGGGCGGGGTTCTGCTTGTAAAGCGCCAGCGCCTTCGCCTCGATAGCAGCCTGGTTTTTGTGCCAAGCATCCTCGATGTCGTTCTGTACCTTGCGGATGTCACCTATCATCTGGTTGTAGCGGCAGTATGCCTGGTTAGCAACCCAGTTGTTGACCCAGAAAGCGCAATCCCAGTTCAAGGTGTAAAGATCTCCCTTGCCCTGCGCGTAACTGGCAGGAACCTCGGTGATGCAGCAGTACATGGGCACAAAGACAGCGGTGTTTGCATCATCCACGCCGAACCAGAAGCATCCACCAACTGCATCGGGCAACCATGAACGCATCTGCGACACATAGACCCATCCCGTCTGCTGGGTTGCGATGGCACGCTCGTGCAAGTATTCTTTGCCATCGACCTTATACTCCATGGGACGCCAGCGGTAAGGCACATCATAGAGAATCTTTGAGCCTTTGTCCTTGGTCATGTCGAAGGGAGTTCCCTCAAAGTGGTCACGCATCATGTTCTGCACGTCACGCACGCTGACCTTGCGGTTGGGCTTGACATAGAGGGGCATCACCTCGGCATTCTTCTTACCATTAATGAAGGGCAAGTAGCGGTCCATACCAGTGGCGAAGCGGTTGAAATAGCTCCACACGCGGGCATCGCAGCCACGCAGGGTGCCGAAGTCAGCGGGGTTGTAGGTCTCGCTGAAGTCAAACTCAGCATCCTTGCCGTTGAACCAGCCCATCTTGCGGGCAAACGAGATGACATCCTTCGAGTAGAGGCAGTTGGTCTTGTCCTTCAATGGAAAGGTGTGTATACGGGGCTGGTTGGCGTGTCCCGAGATACAGTCATCGGGGATGCGCTGTGCCACCCACACGGCACCGCGCTCCTTTCCGCCTTTGCCTACCATGTCCATCACCCAAACCTCGTTGGGGTCGCCAATGCTGAACGACTCACCCTCGCTGCGGTAGCCATACTTGGCGACGAGGTCGGTCATGATGGTGAGTGCCTCACGGGCAGTCTTAGCGCGCTGCAGAGCGATATAGATGAGGCTTCCATAGTCAATGATGCCCGTGGTGTCCTCCAACTCGTGGCGACCGCCCCAAGTGCTCTCGCCGATGGTCACCTGGTGTTCGTTGATGTTTCCGACTACGGCGTAGGTGTGCGCCACCTCGGGGATCTCGCCTAAGTACTTGCCCGAGTCCCAGTCAATAATCTTGCGCATCTCGCCCGGCTTGTGGTCGGCGGCGGGGAGGTACTGCAAGTCACCGTACAAGGTATGGGAGTCAGCGGCATAACTGATGATAGTCGACCCATCGGCCGAAGCGGCCTTGCCCACGATGAGGTTGGTGCAGGCCCATGCGCTAACGGTGCCCAAAATGGCGACCAGCGCGAGTGTAAGAAGGTTTTTGTTCATATCATTAGGTTTTAGTTTATGCTTTTCTTTTTCCTAGACTACGTCTCGGAGTACATTGACATGTTGCGGGTTACGAATTGACCTCGACTTTGACGCGGGCGATACGGTAACGGTCTAGCTTGAGGACAGTGAACTTGAAGCGTCCGAAGGCTACGGTTTCCTTCTCCTTGAGGAAGTCGCCCTTGATGTCTAACAACAGGCCGGCAATGGTCTCGGCATCCTCGCCGTGTTCGCCCAGTTCATCCTCTTCGATGTCCAGCACTCGGCAGAAGTCGCTGAGCAGGGTCTTTCCGTCAAAAGCGTAGACGCCCGGCGCAAGTGTGGTGTAGAACTTCTCCTCGGTGTCATACTCATCGTCAATGTCACCTACAATCTCCTCCAGGACATCCTCGAGGGTGGCGATACCCTGTGTGCAGCCATACTCATCGACGATGATAGCCATGTGCATCTTCTTGGTGCGGAAGTCCTCAAGCAGGTCATCAATCATGCGTGTCTCAGGGACAAAATAAGCCTGTCGCACCAGGTTCTGCCAACGGAAATCGTTGTCGCGTTTGCCGATGTAGGGGAGCAAGTCCTTGGCATAAAGGATGCCCTTGATGTTGTCGGGGGTCTCGCTATAGACAGGCAGTCGCGAGTATCCCGTCTTGACAACAGTCGCCACCACGTCGTCAAACTTGGTGTCGTAGTCAATGTCTACCACATCGATGCGTGGTCGCATGATTTCATTCACGGTCTTGTTGCCAAAGGTGAGGATGCCCTCGAGCAGCTCCTTCTCGTCCTTGTTCTTCACATCACTGGCTTCCAGGGCGCGGGTAAGGTCGGCAGTTGAGAGGTCTTCGGGCGAACTGGACACAACATTGTTGACCAGGTGTGTACTCTTGACCATCAGGCGTGCCAACGGCGCGAAGACCTTCACCGCCAACTTGAGCGGTGCGGAAGCCAGTTCGGCGAAGCGCACATTGTTGTTGGTGGCATACAGTTTGGGAATCACCTCACCGAAGAGCAAGATGAGAAACGTCAAGATGACGGTCTGCACAAGAAAATCGGCCACGGGACTACCAAACTCAAACATCTGATTCATTGCATAATTGAGCACAATAATAATCATAATGTTGACCAGGTTGTTCCCGATGAGGATGGTTGCCAACAGTTTTTCGGGGTTCTTGAGCAAATTCTCAACACGCTCCCTCACATGCTCTTCCTCGATTGAGTCGATATCGTCGCGCTTGAGCGAGAAGAACGCAATTTCGCTGCCGGAGTTAAATGCCGACAAGAATAGTCCTGCCAGTGCCACGATGATGGCGACCAGCGAACCTAATGTGGGAGCATGAAAAGTGATGGGAGTCTGCTGCACGACTGGCGTCGCGGTGCAGATGAGATTCAACAGGGACGATAACGGGTCAGGGTCCAAAGCTTAGGGTTTTAGTTCAACAATGGCCCCCTAGGGGGCATAAGCGGTGCAAAGATACGGCATTTTTTTGAAATGGCACATGATTTGCATTGTTTTTTGTACCTTTGCAAAAAATTATCACGATGAAGACGCGACGCATCTATCTCACACTATTGGCAATGACCACATTAGCCATGTGTATGACAGCACAAGAATACAGTGCCCGACACGATTCGGTGTGGGTCTACAACTCGTGGGAAGCCATCCTTGACCAATGGCCCGACACTCTGGTGGTCAATCCGGAAATTTCGGTGTGGACACCTTACGACATCGAGTTTGAGATCCGTAGCAGGAACGCCAATGAGATGCTACAACATCAGACAGTAGCGGTAGCGGTGGGCGACACCACTTGGCTGGTCAACACCCAGTGGTTCAAAGACCAGGGTTATAAAGGCGACGTGAAGAAGATGGAGGACTATGCCCCGCTGTATTTCAACGCCAAGATTGCGTTTATCCAGTGCGTACCCACCCGCACCAGCAACGGTATGGCATTGCTAGGAGCATTGCTGGGAGACCCGGAACTATTCAGTGAAGACCCCTGGGAGAACCCCGCCGATTACTTCTGGATTGACTTTGAGAGCAAACGAGTTGACAAGATTGACCACAAAAAGTTGAGTGAATTACTGAGCGTATACCCCGACCTGCAGCGCCGCTTCGAGCAGATGCATGACTACAAAAAACGCCACATCATCCAATCGTTTTTCATCGACTTTATCCGGCGCGCCGAACGTGACCCCTCCTACCCCTACATTTACGACCGTCTCTACCCGCCGCAAGCACTGCAGTGAGCCGCAAGCATATAGCAAATGGGGTCGCACGAATTGTGCGACCCCATTGCTATGTTCACCCGATATGGGTCGAACCTAAAGACTACTTGCCTAACATGATGTTAATGACGGCATTGACATCGGCGATGTCAATACCACCATCGCCACTCACGTCTGCGTCGCCAGGATAATCTGTAGCAGGATTCTTCTGGAGCATGATGTTGATGATGGCGTTGACATCAGCGATGTCGACCTGGCCATCGCCAGTCACGTCACCAGGAACGCCAGGAGCGGTGAAGCCGTTCACAGTCATGGTGATGTTCTCCTCACCAACGGTCAGCAAGAAGGTGTAAGTTCCGGCATCGTTGATGATGAAGTTCTTCACATTGTCACCTGTGCTCAGAGGCACGTCGGTGCACCAGCCATAGTGGATCACGTAGTTGTCCTCACCCTCGTTGGGCAGACCGGCATACCAGGTCTCTCCA
>JAEEJI010000228.1 GCA_016281825.1 Muribaculaceae bacterium
AATTGTGGCTGCGACAATTTCTTGCAGTTGTTGCTTGAGTTCTTCGCGCGGAATACCCGACGCGTGTTGCAGTTGCAGGTAAGCATCGTCGATGTGATTCTCGTCATCCAAGTCAATCATGGTGAGTTTGCGCACCTCCTCAACAAAGAACTGATACTTCTTCGCCATGAGGTCGGCGTTGTCATGCCGCTGAAAATATAGCGACCCGATGTGCTTGACCATCTCAAGCGCTCGGTTGACGGGTGGCGCGATGACAGGGATAACGCGTTGCCGACGTCTAGCGGTAAAGACCATTGCCAAGATGACCGTGACAATAAGTAGCCACATGGCCCACTTCATGGGCGGTTGGGAAATCACATAGCGCAGCGGTGACTCGCTGACGCCAGCCACTTCGGTCTTCGATGCCGGGTCAAGTCGGATGACAGGATATTGCTCTAGTTGGCCCATAAGTCGAAGTGCCAACGAGGCAGCATCGCCATAGATCAGTCCATAGTTGGAAAACATCATGGGCATCGTCGAGACCACAATTTTTCCTTTGCCATACGAAAGAAGTCCTGCCACCGTATCCGTTTCATGATGCCCCGAGATAGGGATGTATTCTTCACTATCCTCGTCCCAATTGTACCCTTCTTCTTCAAAATAATGATGAACAATCAAGGGTCTCATATTGGATGGTTTCTTTTTAATGGACAAGCTTGAGTTCCCTACCAATTCATCCTCGACCCTCCATGTTCGCTTGCTATATCCGTTAAGATTGTCGCACCAAGTCAGCGTGTCAATATCTTTGTTCAAATAACTGTTTTTCAGACCCCATAAGCTGAGATAAGCATATCCATCTGTCTTCAGGTTCAGCGCCTCCTCATAGGTATCGGCTCTCCACGATCCCGCGGCAACAAGAAATTGGTCACCACGCTTGAGCATGTTCAATAATGCCTTGCAATCAGTGTCGGTAAAAGGCTCATCCTCGGCAATAATCAGATAGATGTGCCTCTCATCAGAAGGGATTGCTGTCTCCAACTGGCTCAGAGTCAAGCTGGTGGTGGTATACCCTTGCTTGAGCGACGCAGACATGACCGAATCGAACAATTCGCATCCGAAAGGCTCGTCACTGGCATGAGCATAGGTGACATCCCAATTGAAACGACGTGGTGCCAATGTCTCGATGACCATCATGCAAACGAAAAAGATGACCATGGCGATGATGAAACCTCGTAAAGCCTTCATGCGTCACCTCCTTCCTGTGTTTGAGTCACGAGTTCGTCGCTGATGCGAGCAATAAGCGTCCTAGACCTACTTTGCATCTCGTTATAAGTAATTTCGGTTGCATCGAAATTACCATAACGAACACGCAGGAACTCGTTGGTCATATCCCGGAACTCGGGCGAACGCTCTTCTCGGGTGTACTGAGATGGTGTCTTGAACAATGCCCAATCAATGCGGTTGTTATCGGCAAGCCAACGCAGTGTTTTCAAGTAGGTCAATCGTGTTGCCTCGCGCCAGTCGTTCTGGGTAACCGCCTGATTGATACGATCATCAAAGTCAATGCCATAAATATCCTCATCCTCGGCCTCATAATCGATGTCACTCTTGCCCGACCGACGAAACAGCCCCACATCATGTGTATAGAGGTAGACTCCCGCAGCAATGACCACAATGATGCCTCCGATGACCCAGAAAATGGACATATCGCCCTCGGTAGCCTTGCCGACCGATGTGCTGAAAAGCCTTTCGAGCCAACGCAAGATGCGTTCAATCACGGAGGTGTCTTGCTGGATAAACTCCCTATTATACTCATAGCTAGACGACTGCTGCAAACGTTGCAGCAATGTGGTGTCGCACTGCAGGGTGTCGATGATATGTGATGTGCTTGCTGGCATCTTTTTTAGAGGTTTTCAAAGTTATCAATATCACTTATGATCGACACATCCTCGTCTTGTTGCACAGCAGCGCCATAGAGGTATGCCCCCGAAATGAGCACCACAGCAATGGAGATGTAAGTAACATAGCACAGCAAGACCGAGAAGATATTGAACAAAGAATTTCCCAGAACAACCAGAAAAGCTGGTGAACCGTTTGATGTGCCCAGCAACATAGACTTCAGCGCAATCAATAGCGCCCAAGGTAGCATGACCACACCCTGCAGGACATAAACCAAGATAATCAGCGTGATTGCCATAAGCATAAGTGTCCCAAACTGTCGGAATCCCAACTTGAACGCTCGGCCGACGGCGTTGAAGACAGTACTCTGTTCCAAAGCGTAGATGGGCGCGATGAGCAGTATGGGCAACGCCACCAACATATAGATAAAGAAGGCAAACGGCACAAACATCAACAAAACGGTGGACAGCGCCAATGCCGGTACCAAGATGAGCAGTATGGGCAATGTTGCAATAGCCATGCGTTTGAGCATAGGCCAAAACTGTCGTCTGTAATCCTTCCCAGTGATGCTTGCCAGTCCATCGGGCCGGTCATGATAGAGCTTTACCATCGACCACAGAAACGCATTGAGCAAAACAAAGCCCACCGTTCCAAGCACAAAGATTGTCACAAAGTCGGTCATTGGGAACTCTCCGATTTGTGACAATGCCGAGTCAACAATCGAAATCAATCCCACCGTCTGCAGCACACACACGGGCAGAAGAACATAGAGGGAATAACGTAACAACACCTTCCAGTTCTGTCGTATGAAATCAAATGCCGCATTCATGCACTCGCTAGCCGAGCGCACCTGGTAGAGCAGTACGCGGTTGTCGATGGTTTTATTGTTGCGTTTCATGGGCACGGCGATAAGGCAGGATTACATAATAATAGATGATGAATGCCGCCGAGAGTATGATGAATCCGCCTCGCAGAGCATTCGATGCATGGGTATAGCGAGTGAAGTATCCCTCAACAACCGCCGCTGCTATGACAACAGGCAATGTGCCCACGACAATCTTTAGTCCTCGCTTTGCCGCCCGTCGGAACGACTGTATGCGGCTGTAGGTACCCGGGAAGAGCCACCCGTTGCCCATGACAATACCCGCTCCACCCTCGATGACGATGGTCGAGAGTTCAAGCGTGCCATGCAGCATAATAGCGAGCATCGCTTCGCCCAACACGCCCTCGTTATAGAACATCGTGGTAAATGCTCCCACCATGACACCATTCATCATCAGATAGTAAATCGATCCCAAGCTGGTGAGCACTCCCAGTGCGAAAGCCATGAGTGAGACGCGTATGTTGTTGAAGGCAATCATGAGGAAAGACTCGGTGTTTCCTCCGCCTTGATAGACGGCAGCCGGGTCGCCATGACGAATGTTGTCGATTGTCATATCGACATATCCGTCTCCCAAGATTAGACGCGGGAAATCGTAGTCGTTCAGTGATGAAACAACTCCAATGGCTATGAACAACAAGAAAACGGAAAATGAAAGGAGCAACTCCTTACGTGCATCCCACACAGCCAGTGGAACCTCATGTGTCCAGAAGCGTGAGATTCTCGACCATTTCTCTCGCTTGTTGCCGTAGATACTGGTGTGTAGTTGCAGGGTAAGATTGTTCAGGTATAGCGTAATGCGCGAATTGGGATAGTGAGTTTGTGCGAAAGCAAGGTCGGCAGTCAAGTCATTATACATGTCGGCAAGTTCGTCGGGCGACTGCGACTCGACCATGGTCATGAGGTATTCGTACTCACGCCATTTGCGGATGTTCTGTTTGATGAAAACTGCCTCGCGCATAACGAAAATCTATTGTCTATAAATTTAGTTTGCAAATATACTGCTTTTTTCCGATAAAATGATTAACTTTGCCGAAAAATAGTCTATAGTCTTTAGGCCATAGATATTCTTATATATGGCGAATACCAATATAGTAACTGGTCAATATGTGACCTTGAGCCAGATGCCTGCCAGTCTGGGCGACCGTATTGTTGCCCGGCTAATCGATTATGTCATCTTAATTGCATATAGCATCGTGGTGGGTATCATCGTTTGGGACATGAAGTTGTACGACGAGATGAGTCGTAATGCATACGTTGCGTTGATGCTGGCTTTGTACTTGCCTGTGTTGTTATATCATCCGGTGATGGAATTGTTACACCACGGTCAGAGCGTTGGCAAGACGGTGATGCATATCAAGGTGGTGAATGAGGACGGTACGAGTCCGACGTTGAGCGGCTACTTGCTTCGTTTCCTACTTACTCCCATAGATATCGAGCTAGGTGGTCTAGGGCTTGTGTCGATTGTATTGACCAAGAAGAGCCAACGTCTAGGTGACCTCGCCGCCGGCACGATGGTTATAAAAACTAAGACCCCATACATCATTTTGCCCGACTACAGCTACATTGTCAACGGTTATGTGCCGACCTACAGCGAAGCTGCCGAGTTGAGCTTGAACCAAGCGGAGCTGATTTCTCGCGTATTGTATTACACAAAAGGCGACCGCTATGAATTGATCAATCGTTTGGCTCTGAAAATCCAGCAGACCATGGGTATCGTACCACAAGCAGGAACTCAGGAACAGTTTCTTTACACGATGCTGAATGACTATAGCTATTATTGCTCAACAATAGAAGCTTGAACTAATTAAGAATTAAGATATTAGAATATAATAAAAACATGGATAACAAGAAATTAGGACAGGTTAAGAACCTGATTATGTTGGCCCTTGCCGATGGCAAGGCCACTGAGAGCGAGTTGGCACTGATAGCTTCCATCGCCTCTCGTGAAGAACTGACACAAGAAGAGCTAGACAACCTTATTGACCACCCCGAGAGCGTTCGCATAGAGTTGCCCGAGGAAGAGGATCAAAAATTGTGCTATCTAGAGGACATGGTGAGTCTGATGATGATTGATGGCGACCTTGATGATAATGAGATGGCGATGTGCAAGATTTACGCCATCATGTTGGGTTATGAGTCAGACATTGTTGAGAGAATGATTCTTGATATAACTGAAAAACTGAACGACCTGTGAATCAAGACATTCTAATCATACCTGATGTTCATGGACGGTCGTTCTGGAAAGATGCGGTCAATCGTGAGCCTTGGGGTACTATCGTCTTCCTAGGCGACTATGTTGACCCCTATTCTCGCGACAACATTGACGAGAGTCAATCGCTAGGTAACTTCCTAGAGATTCTTGAGTATGCCAGGTTGCACGACAATGTTGTAATGTTACTTGGCAACCATGACTTGCACTACTATAGTATGGTGTTTTCCGACCATGCTTTGGGTAGCCGTTTCTCGTATCGAATGGCAGATCTTCTCAGACAATTGTTTATCAAAAACAAGGAGTTGTTCAGTCTCGCCTATGAGACCACGCTTAATGGTTATCACTACTTGTTCACCCACTCAGGTGTCTGTAACATATGGCTCGACCACAACCGCGATGTGATTGTCACTCCTGACGCCGAGCATCTGAACCACCTTCTTGACAGTGATGAGGGCATTCTTGCACTGGCTCAAGTGAGCAAGAAGCGTGGCGGTTTTCACCCTAGTGGCAGCATTGTGTGGGGCGATGTTGAAGAGATGCTCTGCGACAACGCCTTCCCTGATGTGTACCAGATTTTCGGTCACACCCAGCAGTCTGAGTCCCCCATTATCACCGACCAGATGTCCTGCCTTGACGTTCGCCGCGCGTTTGTGCTGCGCGATGGTGCCACAAGCATTCGCCCTGCTGAGTTGGATGCGTAGCAGTAACACGGCTAGTGGCACTAGATTTACTAGATATTCTAGAATCTAGTGCCTGATTGTTGTGTGTGTTGTTGAAAAAACAACCGTTGCCTTCAGCGAAGGTTGGCTGCACCGGCAATAAAAATAAAAAAAAATCTTTTTTTATTTTGTATTCCTCTCGGTTTGCACTACCTTTGCAGTGACTATTAACCTAAACCAAAAAACAATGGCAAAGACCAAGAAGAAATTTGACTCAAATGAATTGCGATTCCTTCACTTGTTGTCCCGCAGTTTTCCTAATGTTGCCACAGCGAGTACCGAAATCATCAACCTTGAGGCCATTTTGAACCTGCCCAAGGGTACAGAACACTTTCTTGCCGACCTTCATGGCGAGTATGACGCTTTCCAGCATGTTCTTCGCAATGCTTCAGGAACAGTGAAACGCAAAGTGAGTGAGATATTCAACGAGACATTAGGTCTTAAAGACCAGAAAGAGCTATGTACACTCATCTATTATCCCGAGCTAAAGCTTGAGTTAGTAAAGCGCAGTTTTGACGATGACGATGAGTTGAACAATTGGTACTTCATCACCATCAATCGCCTGGTAAAAGTTTGTCGCAACGTGTCATCAAAATACACTCGTTCGAAGGTTACCAAGGCTCTTCCCAGAGACTTCTCCTACATCATCCAAGAGCTGCTTCATGAGAGCACGAGCGACCCAAACAAGCAAGGTTATGTCGATGTGATTGTTCGTACGATTATCAGTACAAACCGCTCCGACAGCTTTATCATCGCAATGTGCAACCTCATCCACCAGTTGACCATTGACCGCTTGCACATTTTGGGTGACGTGTTTGACCGTGGCGAGAACCCTGACAAAATCATGGATATCTTATGCACCTATCACAACCTTGACATCCAGTGGGGCAATCACGACATCCTGTGGATAGGCGCGGCCTCGGGCAACGACTGCTGCATTGCCAACGTGATTCGCAACTCGCTGCGCTATGGCAACCAAAACGTAATTGAGGACGCATATGGCATCAATCTTTTACCTTTGGCAACATTCGCCTTGGAAGTCTATGGTGACGAGGATTGCAAGTGTTTCTATCCCAAGGAGGGATTTGAAAATGATGAGTCTGGCCGCTTGACCCGTCTGACAGCAAAAATGCACAAAGCCATCAGCATCATCCAGTTCAAGCTAGAGGGCGAAGCCATCATGCGTCATCCTGAATATGAGATGAAACATCGCCTGTTACTTGACCGCATTGACTACGAGCGCGGTGTCATCAAGCTGGATGACGACCAAGAATATGAATTGCTTGACAAAAGTTTCCCAACCATACTTCCCAGTTCACCCTACAAGCTATCGCAGGACGAGGAAGAGTTGGTCAAGAAGTTGCACAAGTCATTTGTCGAAAGCGAGAAGCTGCGCCGTCACATGCGTTGCCTTTTCTCAAAGGGTGGCATGTATAATATTGTTAACGGCAACCTTCTATATCACGCCTCCATTCCATTGAATGCCGACGGCACACTCAAGGATGTGAAAGTTGAAGGAAAATTGTATAAAGGCAAAGCCCTGCTCGACCGAATCGAGGAACTGATTCGCGATGCCTACTTTCTGGAAGGCGACTCTGAACACATCGCATACGCAGTCGACTACCTATGGTATTTGTGGTGCGGCCCCGATTCTCCGGCATTTGACAAGAACAAGATGACCACTTTGGAACGCTACTTCATAGCCGACAAGGCAACCCACAAGGAAACCAAAGGATACTACTATGACCTGCGTGACAACGAACAGGTTATGGATATGTTACTTGACGAGTTTGGCGTTAAGGGTTCTCACCGCCATATCATCAACGGCCATGTACCCGTCAAGCTCATCAAGGGCGAGAGTCCTATCAAGGCCAACGGCAAAATGATGGTGATTGACGGCGGTTTCAGTAAAGCCTACCAGCCCACGACAGGTATTGCCGGCTACACATTGGTGTATCATTCTCGCGGCTTCCAGCTGGTTCAGCATGAGCCATTCACTAGCATCGACAAGGCGGTCGAAGAAGGTAAAGACATCATCAGTACCATCCAACTCGTCGAGATGACCGACCATAGGATGCTCGTCAAGGACACCGACATGGGCGCGGAACTTCAGTCACAGATTGACGATTTGAAGGAGTTGCTGATTGCCTATCGCGAGGGCATCATCAAGGAACGTGCATGGAATCCGATAACCAACAAGGTCTGAATCGAATTAAGAATTAAGAATTAAGAATTAAGAAGTCTGGGCTGCTTCATGGCGGCCCAGACTTCTTTGTTGTTGTCAACAATTATTCATTGTGATCCATGGTGGCATCAAGGTTGTTGTTCCAGAGGTAGTGTTTGGTTTCCCTCACGAGAACCCCGCTGAGGAGAATCAACGAGACCAGGTTCGGTATTGCCATAAGTGCGTTCATGCAGTCTGCCAAATTCCAAACTACCTGCAAGTTAATGACACATCCCAGGAAAGCGACAATGATGTAGATAACGCGATATGCTTGCATCCATCGAGTTCCAGTGAGGTATAACATAGCTCTCTCTCCATAGTAGCACCATCCCAAAATCGTGCTGAAAGCAAATGTAATTAAGCCGATGGTGAGCAATGGGGTTCCCACAAAAGGTATCTTGCTGAATGCCACCCTCGTTAGTGCCGCTCCGTCTTGATAACTGATGTCGGGATAAGCAATGATACTACTGACAATCACCAGTCCCGTCAAAGCACAAATGATCACAGTGTCCCAAAATGTACCCGTTGATGAGACCAGAGCCTGTCGCACCGGATTGCGCGTTTGCGCAGCAGCTGCAACAATTGGCGCAGAGCCTAGTCCCGACTCGTTGCTGAACAAGCCACGTGCGATACCATAGCGCGCCGCCATGATGACCGTTCCTCCGACGAGTCCTCCTCCAGCAGCCTCGGGTGCGAATGCTGCCTGACAGATTAGTTTAATTGCTGGCCAAACAAAATGCCCATTGACAATCAAGATGTAGACGCATCCCAGAACATAGAACAACGCCATGAACGGCACAAGCATACCGCAGACGCGAGCGATGCTCTTTACCCCGCCGAGCACCACAGCAGCGACCAACAGTGTAAGCACCACTCCCGTGATCCATGGTGCCACCCCTAGTGTGTTGTCACACAGAGTAGCAATGGCATTGCTTTGCACTGAACATCCGATACCCATGGCTGCACATGCAGTGAAGAAAGCGAACAATATAGCCAGCCACTTCAACTTCAATCCACGCTCCAAAGCATACATTGGCCCCCCCAGCATAGTTCCATCGGGCATCTTTACACGATATTTGATAGCCAACAAGCCCTCACTATATTTGGTGGCAATGCCAAAAACACCCGTGAGCCAACACCAAAGAACGGCACCTGGTCCACCTAGTGCAACAGCCGTTGCGACTCCGATGATATTACCTGTACCGATGGTAGCAGCCAGTGCCGTCGCCAATGCGCCGAACTGGGACACATCGCCTGTAGCACCCTTGTCACGCGTCACCGAGAGTTTGATGGCTGTGAAAATCTTTCGCTGCGGAAAAGCCAACCGCACCGTCAAGAAGAGATGGGTACCCAGCAACAAGATAATCATGGGCCATCCCCACAGGAAGTCGCTGACAGCCCCAATGATGTCACTGAAACTTTGCATAGGCAATTGTTAGTTACGTCGGAGGAATATCTGGAGATAGTAGAACAGTGTTGCCATTGAGCTGAGTGCAGCCACGACATAGGTGTAAGCAGCCGATTTGAGTGCATCACGAGCATAGTCGGTTGTCTGACCCTGTGTGATACCTGCGCGTTCGAGCCACTGCACAGCCCTGTGACTAGCATCAATCTCAACAGGAAGTGTGATGAGACTGAAGAGGGTTGTCAATGCGAATAATACAACTCCTACGCCCAAAAGATAAGGGAAGACCTCAAACAACAAGATTCCACCCAGAAGGATCCAAGTAACCCACTTAGAGGCGAAAGACACGACCGGCACCAACTTTGTTCTCAACACGAGCATGCTGTATCCCACTTGATGTTGCACGGCATGTCCACATTCATGCGCTGCTACCGCAGCTGCGGCGACAGAGTTATAGCTATAAACTGTCTCACTGAGATTAACCGTCTTGTTCCTGGGGTCAAAGAAGTCAGTGAGACTACCTCCAGTCTGCCTGACCGACACATCATTGATGCCGTTTTGCATAAGCATCATTTGTGCTACTTGCGCCCCGCTATAAGGCAACGGTACGCGTGAATACTTCTCAAATTTGTTTTTCAGCGACCGCTGAATCAGCCAGCTAGCCAGTGAGATGCCAATAAAAAGAATATAAACTATCATACGGTTTTAATTGAGAATTGAGAATCATGAAACTGAATTAGCCAGGTTAACGAGGTTTAACAATATTACAGGTTACCTTGGCACATAGTTTGCAATAAGCGATGTTCGAAAGGTTGTCAGTGCAAAGATACAAATTTTTTGCTTGACAAATTGCTTGTAATGATAAAAAAATTAAAAAATTTGTTCAAATTAATTGATATATGGAAAATATCCGCTACTTTAGCGGCGTTTTATTAATCGTTTTATCCTTTCTAATTTTTTAATTTATTTATTATGAAAAAGTTATTATTGATGTTTGCAGCCATTGCTGCTATGACTTTCATCTCCTGCGACCCCAACGCAAACAAGGCTGAGGGTACTGCCGACAGCACCGCTTTCAACGTTGAGAACTTTGACTCGGCTCTCGTTTCCGCTACCGACAGCGCTGCCGTAGTTGAGTTGCTGAACAACGCCAACAACGAGGTACAGAAGCTTTTTGCCGCCGGTGACAGTGTAGGTGCCAAGGATTTGTTGAGCAAGATTAAAGACATCGTAGCCAAGAACACCGAGAAGCTTGCCGCCATCGTTCCCTCGATTGGTACGCTTGTCGACCAGGTTGTTGCTCTTCCCGAGGGCATGAAGGATGTTGTTGAGGCTGCCGGTGACAGCCTGAAGGATGCAGCTGTTGACAAGGCCAACGAAGTAGTCGAGGGTGCTAAGGCTGCAGTTACTGAGAAGGCTAACGAGGTTGTAGACAAGGCTAACGAGAAAGTCAACGAAGGCGTAGACAAGGCTAAGGAAGGTGTTGACAAGGCAAAAGATGCCGCCAACGCCGCCGCTAAGGATGCAGCCAAGAAGATTGGTCTCTAATCACAAGTTGAGATAACCCTACAAGAGGGGCGGTAAGCACTGGTTTGCTCACCGCCCCTTTATTTTGCTTCTTTTGATAGCGACAGGGTAGCTCAAAAGGCCAAAGGATACTTAAATATCCAATAGTAACTGGCGCATCACCTGGAAAGTGTGTTGAGGTGCGTCTTGCCAGAAGTCATTGTACTGCTGGGTATTATTATGACTTGCGCCAGGTGAGTCACTAATTACACGCATACTCAAGAAGTTGACCTGACGGACATAGCATACTTGTGCGATAGCTGCACTCTCCATATCCACAGCCAGCACTTTTGGGAATTTCGCCTTGATGTTATCAACCTTGTCCATTGTGTCAATGAACTGGTCACCGGAGCAAATCAATCCCACTTTGATGTCCTCTCTAATGGGCATCAACGCCGACAAGTCGTTGTCGCCTTCATAGTACAATGGCAGTCCTTGCACTGCGCCCAAAGGACTTTCGGGTCCACACCACACATCATGGTAAGCGACTTGACTGCCAACGACAATGTCCATCACATTGACCGCCTTGTCCGCTCCTCCTGCAACTCCCGTATTGATGACTTTATCTGGTTTGAAATGGTTAATAAGTGTGAGAGCTCCCATTGCAGCATTGACCTTGCCGATTCCGCACTGCATGGCAACAACCTGATGCTTACCGACAGCACCTTTATAAAACATGAAACCGTCGATGACGGTTTCTTGTTTGTTCTCGAGCAATGGCAGGAGCAGTTCCAGCTCCTTTCGCATAGCAACGATAATTCCTATCTTCATACTAAATACATTTAAGTTGTTTTTCGATAGTCTCAACCTCCTCGCGGAACTTTCGCTCAATACCCATGCGTTGCTCCACTTGTTTGCAAGCATGGAGTACAGTGGCATGGTTGCGCGAGAGACGCAGCCCTATGTTTGTCGAAGACAGTTGGGTCTTGTTCTTGGCGAAGAACATCAGCAATTGACGGGCATCACTGATTTCTCGCTTGCGCGACTTGCCAAAAAGTTGGTCAGTGTCTAAGTTGTAGAACTCAGCAACTGTCTCTGCTATCATCTCAAAGGTTAGTTGTTGTCTTGTGACATTGACAGTGTTGCTTGCCACAGCCTTGGCCAGTTCGAGGGTGATATCCTGGTTCATCATCGTGGCGTGAGCCAGCAGTGATACGACCACTCCTTCAAGGTCTCGCACACTTTCCGTTACCTGCGTAGCGATGAAATCTAGCACATCCTCTGTAAGCTTGAGTCCATCCTGTGCAGCACGTCGTATAAGCACGTTTCGACGCAAGTCGTAGTCTGGTTTGTCCAGCTGCACCGTCATTCCCCATTTAAACCTTGAGATCAGCCTGGGCACCATGCCATCCATATCGACAGGGCGTCGATCGCTGGTCATGATCAGTTGTTTCCCGTGCTGATGCAGGTGGTTGAAGATGTGGAAAAATGTATTTTGAGTGCCCGTTTTTCCGGCCAGCTCGTGGATGTCGTCAATAAGGAGCACATCAATGCTCTGATAGAAATTGATGAAGTCGTTTACCTTTCCCTTGGGCACAGCCGAAGTGTACTGGCTCTCGAAGACCCTAGCGGGGACGTACAGCACCCTCATCCTGGGATTCTGCTCCTTGATGCGAATTCCGATAGCCTGGATAAGATGCGTTTTCCCCACTCCTGTCGACCCGAAAATAAACATCGGGTTATAAGTTTTCACTTCGGGATGGTCAGCAATAGCCATACCGACAGTCACCGCAAGCTTGTTGCTGGTACTGCAACAGTAGTTCTCAAAGGTATATCTTGGGTTGAGTTGTGGGTCGATATCCTCGAGTGGCACTTGCTGGAAGGGATTTGACAGTGCTTGTGGAACAATTTTAGCTGCTGTTTTTAGTTTTGCGCTCTCTCCGCTCTCGGCCATGGTTACCTCGACCTCCTTGGCTACCTTGCAAGCATAAGCCAAATTGATCCTTTGTCCAAAGACCCGATTGAAAGTGTGCAGCAGCAGTGAGCAGTAGTTCTCCTCCAACATCTCGACAAAGAACTGTGTAGGCACACGCAGCGTTAGCGTGTTGTTCTGGAAACTGACGGGCACAATGGGCTCGAACCAAGCAGCGAACTGCTCGGCCTGGACGTTGTCTCTAATGATTTGGAGACACTTATCCCACATTTGAGTCACATTGTCAGTCATTGTCGGTTTGTTAAGCGGTAGTGCCATGGCCATCATCCTTAAGCGAGAAATGGCGCGACACATATTATATAATAAATGGTTTAGTGAGCAAACCCCTCACTGATTGAGGGGTTGTTTTGCAGTACAAAATTAGGTCAAATTTTGTTGAAAAAAAGTGTCGAAAAAATTTTGATTTTTCAAATAAATTGTGAGATATATGAGAGACAGCATCTTAAGTAATCCTTTGTGTTTTGACTACCGACTTAGGTAGCAAAAAAGTTAATTACACTATTTTTCAACCGCTTGTACAGGCTTGTCATGGCACCCCTGTTTATGATGTTATATCTGCAAACAACTGACAGAATTGAGATTTGTAAAAAAGGGTGCAAAAAGCGCACCCACTCAGAGATTTTTTCTATTTAGAACGATTCCAAATAAGCAAAATTTGTATTCCCTCTGTTATCAGAACACCTTAACATTGATATATCGTTTTGGGTTCTTTTTAATGTCAACAAGCAGTGAATCAAGGGAGGCAACAGCATTAGTAGCATTTGTATAGAGCTGCTTGTCATTAAGTAACATACCCAAGCTCGAGTTTGGATTGTTCAGTTCTTTCGACAGTGCATTCAGATTGGCTATGGTCGCGTTAATTTGATTCATTGTGCTATCGAGCGGCATATCCTTTAGCGTGTTTGAGAACGCATTGAGGTTGCTGGTCGTACCTGTGAGATTGTTAGCTATGCCATTTACATTGTTCATCACTCCTGGCACAGTGTTGTTAAGCGATGAAAGTAGCAAGTGTAGTTGCTGGCTGCTACGAGACAATTCGGCAGTGATGGCATCCAGTCGCGCGATAGCCGCCACGAGTGCCGGGTCGCCCACCAGCGAATTGACCGATCCAACAATCGAATCAACCCTCGGCAAGATTTTACCAATTTCGGGTACCACCTCGGTCTCAACTTTTCCCATGAGTCCTTGTGGTATAAATGTAGGTATTTCGTCACCCACTTTATAAAAAGCATTGGCATCAGCAAGGTTAAGTGACATCGAAGTGCCTCCCAGCAATCCCGATTGAATGGAAACGGACGAACCGACAGGAATTTTAAGGTCGCGGTTCATTGCCATCATCACTGAGATTTGGTTGGACTGATAGTCATAGTTTATCTCCCTTACCTGTCCCACCTGAAATCCATTGACAGTGATAGGTGTTGCCTCGACGATTCCATCCACTCTGTCAAACTTAGCGATATAGAAATTTGCCGGTTTGAACAAGTTGATGCCCTTTAGGAACTCAATACCCCAATATAGAAGACATAAGCTCACAATAACCGTGAGCGCAATCTTTACATTCTTATTAAAAAATGACTTCATTTATCGTTCAGATGAGTTTATGGGTGCAAAGATAATACATTGTTGGCGATGTAAAGTCAGAAAGAGGCAAAAATTGCGCCAAAATATCAAATAATCACCGTTAATTACGATAAATTTGGTAAAAATTCCTAAATTTGCAGTCCTAAAAGATATCGACAATGACACGCGACACCAAGATTTATGGTCTGATAGGTTACCCATTAGGTCACTCCTACTCAACCGATTACTTTAACAACAAATTTGCCAGCGAGAACATAGATGCCTGTTACATGAACTTTGAGCTGGAAGATGTCAATCAGTTGATGGGGCTCATCGTTGAGCATCCTCAGCTCAATGGCCTAAACGTCACAGCTCCTCACAAGGAAACAGTAATGCCTCTGCTCGACGAACTTGACGAAGATGCCCGTGCCATTGGTGCCGTGAACGTCATTAAGTTTGTGCGCAACACTGATGGCGAATTACTGCACCTGCGTGGCTACAACACCGACATGGACGGTTTCGGTCGGACGATGTTGCCGTTGCTTCGGCCTGGCATGGACAAGGCATTAGTGTTGGGTACCGGTGGTGCCGCCAAGGCCGTTCGGTATGCGCTGCAGCGTTTGGGAGTGACTGTACAGCTGGTGTCACGCCACAAGAGTGCCCAGACGGTGGTCTATCGTGAGCTCACCAAGTCGATGGTTGCCGAGCATCACCTCGTTATCAACGCCACACCTTTGGGTAAATTTCCTGTTGTCGACGAGTGTCCAGACTTCCCTTTCCGCTTTCTCGGGCCAAATCACTTAGCCTACGATTTGATTTACAATCCCGAAGAGACCCTGTTTATGCGCCGTGCCCAAGAATATGGTTCACAAGTGAAAAACGGTCTGGAAATGCTCCTTCTGCAAGCATTTGCCAGTTATGAGATTTGGAATTCTTAGCCCTTGAACGCATCCCCCTTTTCACGCACACCAGTCCTTCGCATCCTGCTACCGTTTGCAGCGGGCATCTTGTTGAATGCTAGTCTTCCAGGATTCATCCCAATCATAATATTGGTACTTCTGGGTGTTGTATTATATGTCGCTCTGAGCCATTTAAGCAATGAACCGCTGAAGCTGTTGCGAGTTCGTCAGTGGTGGATTGCACCTATAGCACTGCTTTCGATGTCAGCCGGAGCGTTGTCCCTTCAGCTGTCGCGTCCAACCTCGATTGAGTTATCCAAAGTGAACGGTAAGACAGTAAGTGGCTTGATTGAATCGATAGAATCCTACGATTTCTCTATGCGCATACAAGTAAGACTATCCCAGGTCGACAGCCAAGCCGCCAAGCCGCAACGCGTGCTTCTCACGACCCAAGGATGCGACTATACCATTCATGAGGGCGACCTCGTGAGCTTTAGGTGCGACCTCTCTCCCATCACAAACCTGGGTAACCCCGACGAATTTGACCGTCAGAGCTTTCTGTGGCAAAAGGGCATTCTCTATGGGCAGCATGTGGCTGTGAACCAGTTACGCTGTATAGGTCACCGCCCGACCCTATTGTCTCGTTCTGCCTCGTTGCGTCAGCAGCTCATAGATCAAGTATTGAACACATCCTTATCACCGCCTTGCCAAGACCTGATGATTGCCTTGTTGCTGGGTGACGATCGGCAAATTGACCCTAGTGTTCGTGAGAAGTTCTCAATGGCTGGTATCGCGCACATCTTAGCCTTGAGCGGCTTGCATGTTGGTTTAATTGCGAGTCTGATATGGTTCTTGTTTTTTCCGCTCGACTACCTGCGACTGAAGAAATTGCGTCTGGTCATAACATTGGTGGTGTTGGCAGGGTTCGCTTGGTTAACGGGCATGTCGCCATCGGTTGTACGTGCGTCCATCATGATTGGGTTCACGTTGATTGCCATTGTTCTCTATCGTAAGTCGCTTGCATTGAACGCGATGTGCGTTTCAGCCTTGTTGACGCTCAGTATTTGGCCCACAGCGCTCTATCAAGCCGGATTTCAACTGAGCTACATCACCGTCGGAGCCATAGTGGGTCTTCAAGACAAGGTGTTTCCAACACTTGTGGACCGCAAGCAACGCGTATTCTATAGGTTGTGGTCGCTAATCAGCACATCGCTCATCGCGATGGCTGCCACCATCGTACTCAGTGCCTACTACTTCAACTCAATATCGCTGCTGTCGGTTCTGAGCAATGTGTTCATCCTCCCCGTGATGCCAGTGGTGATGGTATTGGGAGTCATCTTTCTTTTCCTTACATCAATTGGTCTAGAGTGGAGCGTGGTCAATGTCTGCTTGGAAACGCTCTACACTTATATGAATAAGGTCTCGGAATGGGTCGCCCTATTGCCTGGCGCGCACGTCAGTGGCGTGTATGTGACCGGGTTTACAGTGTGGCTCTTCTATGGTCTGTTGGCCTGCCTTGTGATGTGGATAATAACGCATCGGTCGCATTGTATGCTGGGTATGTTGGGCATGGCTTTGTTGGTCGTAGGCCAATTGTCATGGGTCAAGGTCAATACCCCTAGCGAAACTGTACTTGTTCTCAACGACTATCGTTCAACTCCTATCATATGGCATGAGAACGGCAAGACTTATGCTTGGTTACCCGACACACCTGACACAGATCGCACCTTGTTTGAACGGACGCATCGCCGTTTGTTGACCCATTTGGGCGGCGATTCGTTGCAGTGGGTCATCGACAGCGTTCGTGGCGACTTGTCGCTGGTTCATGCGCCATTGGCAATGCTTCAAAACAAAGTTATACTGGTAGCAGGAAAAGGAGTAAACAGAACCTGGCTTGAGAATGCTGACTGCATTGGCGGTGTAGACCTGCTGGTTGTGACTAAGCGTTATCACGGCACTCTCAAAGACGTTGTCACCCACTGCCCGTGTAGTCTTGTCATTCTATCGGGCGCTCTCCCCGATGACCGCTATCATGCCTATCTGAACGAGTGCCGACAGTTGGGGCTAAAATGCCATGAAATGAAACAGGATGGTGCCTGGATGCTTGAACCAGTGAAGTAGAGTGTGTCGAACAAAAAAGCACATTTAAATAAAATGCTACCGCTCGACCATGATTAAAGGGGTGAGTTTTAAAAAAACTATCTCCCCCTCCCCCCCATTTAATCATGGTACTCGCTTAAACGCATTTTTGTCGATTTTTTGTGAAATTTTCTTGTTAAAATTTTGTTATTTCACATTTAAGTGTTAATTTTGCAGCCGATTGTTAAATCAATCGTATGCTTTGAGATGAAGAAATCTACAATCTGGCTGCTCACCATCGTGATGGCGCTGACGTTGCTGGGGCTTCTAGCGGTGCAGATCATGTATATGGAGAACATGATCAAGATGCGCAACGAGCAATTCAAGGAACTCGTGACGCGCAGTCTTTACAGCGTGTCGACGATGCTTGAGCAGAACGAGACGAAATATTACCTTGACCAGGACCTTCAGGAGGCCGAGGCGGCATACCGCCCCACCGGCAACCTCCACTTTGACCGCGACCCCAAAATGAGCATTGACACAATGCGCATGATGGACAGCCCGCAACTGCAACGCCCCGCCAACTTGAGCACGCTCAAAGACCTGAACGACACCTATTCCACAAAGCAGGAAATCCTGAAAGGCCAGTATCTGTATCAGAAAGAGTTGCTCAACGAGGTCATCCTGACCATCTTGACGCAATCGAGCGACCGCCCCATCACCGAGCGCGCCGACTCGACCACCGTGAGCGAGTATCTGCGCAGCGAGCTTGATAACAATGGCGTGTTACTGCCCTTCGAGTTTGCCATCACCAGCCGCAACGGCGGGCTGATTTACAGCACTGACGGCTATGCCCCCGAGCGCCAAGGCGACATCTACTCTCAGGTTTTGTTTATGAGCGATCCCGCCAACAAGCGGCACCGCCTGAACGTCACCTTCCCGAGCAAGAACGACTACATCTCCTCATCGGTGCGATTCATGATTCCATCGTTCATTTTCACCCTCATCTTGATGGCGGTGTTTATCTACACGGTCGTGGTTGCCTTCCGCCAGAAGAAATTGAGTGAAATAAAAAACGATTTCATCAACAACATGACGCACGAGTTTAAGACTCCTATATCAAGTATCTCTATTGCTGCTCAGATGCTTAACGATGACTCAGTGCGCAAGAGCGATGAACGCCTGAAACACGTCGCGACGGTCATCAACGACGAGACCAAGCGCCTGCGTTTTCAAGTCGAGAAGGTGCTGCAGATGTCGATGTTTGACCGCAAGAACGCGACGATGCGGCTTGAGGAGGAGGATGCCAATGGCTGCATCTACAGCGTAGTGAATACATTCAAGATTAAGGTTGACAACTATGGTGGCACCATCCGCGCGAACCTTGATGCCGAGGATCCAATCATCAATGTTGACCGCATGCACTTCACCAACGTGATATTCAATCTGCTGGACAACGCCATCAAATATCGTCGCGAAGATGTCCCGCTCGAATTGCGCATCGAGACCCGCAACCCCGACGAGGACACACTCGAGGTGACGGTCGGCGACAACGGCATCGGCATCAAGCGTGATGACCAAAAGCGAATATTCGAAAAATTCTACCGCGTGTCGACCGGCAACCGCCACGACGTGAAAGGTTTCGGCCTAGGTCTTGCCTATGTCCACAAGATGATTACCTTGTTTGGTGGCAGCATCCGCGTGGAGAGCGAGCCTGGCCAAGGATCTAGATTTATCATTTTATTACCTTTATTAAAATAACAGATTATTATGGAAGAGAAACTGAGAATCCTCCTTTGCGAGGACGATGAGAACCTGGGCACGCTAACGCGTGAGTACCTGGAGGACAAGGGCTACAAGACTGAGTTGATGCCCGATGGTGAGGCTGGCTACAAGGCCTTCCTCAAAGGCAAGTATGACATCTGCCTGCTTGACGTGATGATGCCCAAGAAGGATGGTTTCCAGCTGGCACAAGAGATTCGCATGGTGAACACCGATGTTCCCATCATCTTCCTCACCGCCCGTGAAGGAAAGGATGACAAGCTGGAA
>JAEEJI010000229.1 GCA_016281825.1 Muribaculaceae bacterium
AACAAATCAGGTAGAAGAGTTAATTGAAAATGGAATTCAGGTTGAACCGTTCTTCAAGTATCGTATCGGCATCCAGACACATTACACCGTCAATGGCGTGACGACTTCATCAGGTATTGCTTGGTGGGGTGAGTTGCCCCCGACGCTCAAGGGCGATGTCAACTTAGACGGTAGCGTCGATGTGGCTGACATCAATATCCTGGTCAACATCATCTTGGGTAAGGACAGCGCCGACAACTACGACGGTCGCGCTTACGTCTCCGAGGGTGACACAGAGGTTGACGTGAGTGATGTCAATGAGGTCGTCAATATCATCCTTGGCAAGACCGAGTAATATAGCTCCCATACTCCCCTAAAACCCCGGGGGGATTCCTTAAAAGAATGAAATACGCATTAGTCACTGGCGCGTCGCGAGGAATCGGACGCGCCATCGCCCTGCGACTGGCGCAGGACGGGATGCCCGTGGTCATCAACTACCGTAACAACCACGAGGCGGCGCAAGCCGTCAAACGAGAGATTGAAGACGCTGGTGGAACGGCCGAACTGTTGCCGTTCGACGCTGCCGACCCCAGCTCCATCGATGCCGCCATTGACCAGTGGGAGGAGAGTCATCCCGATGACCATGTGGCGGTGCTGGTGAACAATGCCGGCATACGCCGTGACAACGTCATGTTCATGATGGGCGATGACGAGTGGCACCAGGTGCTCGACACCACCCTCAACGGGTTCTTCTACATCACCCGCCGACTGCTCAAGCACATGATGCCGCGTCGCCGTGGAGGACGCATTGTCAATATCGCGTCGCTATCGGGCGTGAAGGGGATGCCCGGGCAGGCAAACTACAGTGCGGCGAAAGCGGCACTCATCGGTGCCACCAAGGCGCTGGCGCAGGAGGTCGCGGGGCGACAGGTCACTGTCAACGCCGTCGCACCGGGATTCATCGAGACCGACATGACGCGTGACCTGCCGCAGGGCGAACTCAACAAGCTCGTTCCCATGGGCCGTTTCGGCACTCCCGACGAGGTCGCCGCACTTGTGGCGTTCCTTGCCAGCGACCAGGCAAGTTACATCACCGGCGAGGTCATCAACATCAATGGTGGCCTCTACACCTGATTTTTTTGTTGCCGTCATGCAACCATTTGACTTTTTCTGCGTCTAAATAAAAAACCTGTCTTAAGCGATTATGAAAAAGCTAATTCTTGCACTCACGTTAATCGTGACATGCGCCCTCTTTGCAGGAGCGCAGGATGTTGTTTACTTGAAGAATGGCAGTGTCGTCACGGGCACGGTCATCGAGACCATTCCTAATGAGACGGTCAAAGTCCAGACCGATGACGGTCTCATCTATGTTTACCAACTGGCTGATGTAGACCGTATCATGCATGACTCCCGCTATTCTGATGCCGAGCGCTTCTACGAGCCACAGGTGATAGAACCCGCCGACCGTGAGGACTACCTCAAGCGCGGTTTCCGAGGCATAGCCGACTTGGGAATCCATGTTGGGTATGAGGACGATGAGGACAATGTGCATTTCTCAGGTGCAATGACGGTAGGCTATCAAGCCACACATTTTCTATTTATAGGCGCTGGAGCAGCCCCCACATTATGGGTGTGGGACTGGGAGGACAACTACTATTATGATTGGGGTGACATGCGTTGGCGGCGCGACCACGACCATAGTAGTAAGACGGCGTTTGTCCTTCCCATCTATGGCGCATTGCGCTTTGATTTCATTAACGCCAAGGTGTCGCCCTTCCTTGATGTGCGTGCTGGTTACAGTGTGACAGATGACTGCCGTGGTGCTTACGTTTATCTGGGCGCTGGCGCACGCATTCGCCGCTTCAGCATTTCGGCAGGATGGACCTATCAAGATTGGGACAGCGGCTTGCGTGAAGGCTACGACATGGGGCTGTTTGGCATTCGTGCCGGCTTCGAGTTCTAGCCCTTTTTGTCGTACACTCGAAGACGATTGTGACCGCGAGATACACGAAACTTTACTGTAAATGTTTCGTGTGTCTCGTGGTTGCTTTGCGTTGTTTCATGTTTTTTTTGCTGCCATTTTTGGCTGTAGTCTTGAAGAAATGTTAAATGCAGTACGAAAATTCATAATTCTTAATTCTTAATTCTTAATTATATAGTATCTTTGCACCCGATTTTGCAGTCTGCTCTCGAAATGTCTCCCTATTGAGGGATGGTGGAGGGGGCAGAGGGTTTTCGTGTTTTCTCATGTTGTTGCTTGTCTAAATGCCTATGCATGAGAACGCTGAAAAAAGGGAGAATACTACTTAACTCTCTTTTAACTACTCTAAATACTTAACTACTCATTAAATGAAAAGAAGAGTGGTCATCACAGGCATTGGCATCTGGTCGTGCCTGGGTACCAACATAGACGAAGTGCGTCAGTCACTGTACGACGGCAAGTCGGGCATTGGCCTCGATCAGGAACGCCTGGACTATGGCTACCGATCGGGGTTGGTCGGCATGGTTAAGACCCCCGAACTAAAGCGCTTGCTCGACCGCCGCATTCGCACTGGTCTGTCCGAGGAGGCGGCCTTTGCTTATATGGCAAGCAGGGAGGCCTTTGAGTGCGCCGCCATCGACGACCAATATCTGCGTGACAACGAGGTGGGCGTGATTTTTGGCAACGACTCCTCGGCAGGTGCCGTCGTCAAGAGCGCAAAGATTATGGAAGAGGAGCATGACACCGCCATGATTGGCTCGGGACTGATTTTCCAAGGCATGAACTCGACGGTGAACATGAACATGCACACCATCTTCCACCTGCGCGGCATCAATTTCTCGGTCAGCTCGGCTTGCGCCAGTGGATCGCACTCTATCGGTCTGGGCTACCTACTCATCCAGCAGGGACTGCAGGATGTCATCCTGTGCGGTGGCGCACAGGAGGTGAACATCTATGCCATGTCGTCGTTTGATGCGCTCAACGCATTCTCCACCCGCATGGATGAACCCACCCGTGCTTCCAGACCCTTTGACCGTGACCGTGACGGACTCATCCCCAGCGGTGGAGCGGCGGCGCTCATCCTTGAGGACTATGACCATGCAGTCAAGCGCGGGGCGACCATTCTCGCCGAGGTGTGTGGATATGGCTTCTCGAGCAATGGAGGAGGCATCAGCGAACCCAGCGATGTGGGCAGTATGGTAGCCATGGAGCGTGCAATCAAGGATGCCCAACTCACTCCTGCCGACATCGACTACATCAATGCGCACGCGACATCCACACCAAAGGGTGACATGTACGAGGCCATTGCCCTCAACAAGTTGTTCAAGGGTGAGCACGCGCTAATCTCGAGCACCAAGTCGATGACAGGACATGAGTGCTGGATGGCGGGTGCCAGCGAGGTGGTGTACTCCATCATCATGATGCAGCACAACTTTGTGGCTCCCAACATCAACCTGGACAATCGTGATGAGTACTCTGAGCCGCTGAACCTGGCAACAAAAACAACAGAAACTCAAGTTGATACAATCCTTAGCAACTCGTTTGGCTTCGGCGGCACAAATTCCGCACTCGTGCTTAAGAAACCCCAATAAAATACACTCACTCTCATCTAACATTCGATTATTCGAGCGTTTGAGCATTCGAGATGATTAGAAGAAAAATATGGACAGAAAAGAAATTGAAGAGAAACTGACTGACTTTCTCATCGACGAGTTTGAAATCGACGCGGAGAAGATTTCTCTCGAGGCGAAACTGAAGGAAGACTTGGAGATTGATAGTCTGGACTTTGTCGACATCGCGGTGATGGTCGAGAAAACCTTTGGCTTCAAGATGCGGCCCGAGGAGATGACCGATGTCAAAACACTGGAGCAGTTCTGCGATTATATTCAGACGAAAATGAGGTAAGCAATTGGTCATGGACGAGCAACGTGGTTCCATCACACACCTGCCGCAACGACGCGAATTTGTCATGGTCGACCAGGTGCTCACCCACGGTGAGGCAGATGCCGTGGTGCAATTCATAGTCAGGCCAGACAATCTGCTGCTCGACGACGGCCAACTCACAGCAGCTGGTATCATCGAGAATATGGCGCAGTCGTGCGCCTCGACGATGCGATGCATCAGTGCCAACAACGAGGCTCTGCAAGGGCTGCAGCACGATGCAATGTCACGCATCTGGACTATCGGCGACATTAAACAGGTCAAAATCTTGCGATACCCACGCTGCAACGAGGTGCTAGACACTCATGTGCGCATCGTGCTGAATATGTACCCGCTGATGATGACCGCAGTCGAGACCCGCATCGGCGACGAGATTGTCGCCACGGCACGCATCACACTGGTGATGACCGCCCAAGAAGCCAACTCGTTGTCTACCTAACTTCCTTTAACTTTAACTACTTTAACTACTGTAACTACTTAACTACTAGATAATAAATGGAAGAACTTATTCAAGAACTCAAGGAAGGAATCATCGAAGTACTCAATCTGGATGATGTCACTCCCGATGACATTGATGCCGATGCGCCCCTGTTTGGTGGCGACTTGGGATTGGACTCCATTGACGCACTAGAACTCATTGTGCTGATGGACAAGAAGTACGGTATCAAGCTCAAAGACCCCAGCGAGGGAAAGAAAGTGTTCCTTTCGGTCGCTACGATGGCGAAGTTCGTCAGCGAGAACCGCACAAAGTAAACCCGGATGATTGAACCCATCTATATCACTGGCGCTGGTGTCGTGTCGGCTATCGGAGTGGGCAAGGAACAGACCTTGTCGGCCCTGAATGCCGGCACGACGGGCATAGGCACGATGACCTATCTAGACTCGTGCCACCGAGACATCCCGGTGGGAGAAGTGAAGTTGAGCAACGACGAGATGGTGCAGATGCTTGGCGTGGACAACGACCCGTTGTTCACGCGAACTGCATTGTTGGGACGCTTGGCGTTGCGCGAGGCACTTGATCAGGCTGGCTTGACGCGTGATAGGCTCACCGATGTGCATCTGGTGTCATCGACCACGGTAGGAGGTATGGACCTCCGCGAGCAGAACCACGCGCAGGAAAAGACTTGCGACCGCTTGCATGCTTTGATGGGTACACACAGTTGTGGCAACTCCACCCAGATGATTGCCGCACAGTTCGGACAATTCGCATCGTTGTCGACGGTGTCAACCGCATGCTCATCGGCGACCAATGCCGTAATCACGGGGGCAAACATGCTACGGTGCGGACTTGCCGATATCGTTGTCGTGGGTGGCTCGGAGTGCTTGTCGCGGTTCCATCTCAACGGCTTCAATGCGTTGATGATACTAGACCGCCAGCAGTGCAGACCATTCGACCGCGACCGTGCGGGACTGAACCTGGGCGAGGGTGCTGCCTACCTGGTGCTGGAGAGTGCCCGTTCGGTCGAGGAACGCGGTGTCACGCCGTTGTGCCGCCTTGCCGGATATGGCAATGCCTGTGACGCTTTCCACCAGACGGCATCGTCGCCCGATGGCGAAGGTGCCTACCTTGCTATGAGCCAGGCACTGGAGATGGCGGGCATGAAACCTGGCGACATCGATTACGTCAATGCCCACGGCACCGGCACACCCAACAACGACCTGAGCGAAAGTCAGGCCATCAAACGGCTGTTTGGTTCCGATATTCCGCCCGTGTCGTCGACAAAGTCCTTCACTGGACACACGACCAGCGCGTCAGGAACCATCGAGGCGGTTTTCTGCCTGTTGGCACTGCAGCACCACTTCCTGCCTGTCAACCTCAATTGGCATAACGCCATGGACGATGGTATTATCCCTGTCATCGAACCGAGACAGGCCGATTTGCGAAACATCCTGAGCAATGCCTTCGGCTTCGGAGGCAACGACTCGTCACTGATATTCACTATAGACCATGCCTGATATGAGCCAGCCCAATATGTATATTCAGGCGGCCGAACAACTCTCCATCCAGCAACCCCTGTCGCAGCAGTGGATGAGTGAGCCGGTCCTCACCGACCATCTGTTGACCACAGCGATGGCACCCAACTACCGCGACTTTATTGACCCGCGCGAGGCACGACGCATGGGAGGACTCATCAAGCGCGCACTGGTCACGACCTTAAAGGTGTTGCGTGACACAGGCATTGAACATCCCGATGCCTTTATCACAGGCACAAGCATTGGCAGTCTGGTATATACCGAGCGCCTACTTGATGCCCTCGATGAGAGCGAGGAGGCAATTAGCCCGACTTATTTCATGCAGTCGCCTCACAATACGGTAGGGTCGGCACTGGCCATCTTTACACACTCGCACGGCTACAACACCACCTATTCCCACGGTGCATGCAGCTTCGATTGGGCGGTCATGGACGCTTGGATGCAGATGCGGTTGGGCAAGATTCATACTGCGCTCGTCGGTGGTTACGAAGAGATGACGCAGAACTGCTTCGAACTGCTGCAAAAAGCGGGTTATGTGGGACAACCGGGCATGGTGCCTTGTGCAGAGATGTCAATGTCAATGATGCTCAACACTCAGTGCAGCGACAACTGCCTGTGCCAGTTGTCGGGTGTGGCGATGGGCAACCTGGCCTATCGTGAGCGCATGCGTCAGCAACTGGCACAGATGCTTGAAGCGGCTCACCTTAGCACCACTGGCGTGAGCGCGGTGATGACAGGCAAGAACGGCAACCCAGACAATGATGCCTGCTATGATGGCATCGTCGCCGACCTCTTGCCCGACGCACCTTTGTTACGCTACAAGCACCTCTTTGGCGAGAACTACACAGCATCGGCAATGGGGGTGTATGCTGCAGCGCACTGCTTGGCACAAGGTAGGATACCCGATTGCTTGCATGACAACAACCGCCCTGCTCGTTGCATTAAACCTAGTGCTATTTTGTTAGTCAATCAGATGGATCAGCAGGAGTACTCGCTGATGCTCCTCACCAAGATATGATACTCAAACTCTTGCCCATATCGCTGATACAGTGCATGTTGCTTGTTGGTGGACAGGTGCTGATGAAGTTCGGCCTGAACAAGGCCGGCGACTTCTCGTGGACCTGGAATTACTTCGGCCGACTGCTCTTTAACTGGCAGTTCTTTACTTGCGGGATTTGCTTTGCGGCGGGGTCGATTTTGTGGATGTACATCATCAAGCACTTCCCCTTCAGCATGGCCTACCCCATGATCAGTTTGAGTTATGTCATGGGAATGCTTGCGGCTATCATCTTCTTTCACGAGCAGATTTCTTTGGCAAGATGGATTGGTGTCTTCCTCATCTTGGGAGGATGCGTCCTGATTGCAAAATAGAGTCTACTCGTTTGCTCGAATACTCGAATGCTCGTTTGCTCGAATCCTCGATTACTCGTTTACTAAAAAACTATGAAAAAATTATTTGTTTTAGCCATGTTAGTACTTGCGATGACGGGCAACGTCATCGCACAGACCAAGCTGGCCGACGCGCAACAGAAGCAGGTCATCGACGAGGTGGACCGTGCCGCACGTGCCATGAGCACCATGCAGTGCGACTTCACCCAGACCAAGACCATGAAGATGCTGAAGAAAACCATGAACTCGCAGGGACTCATGTACTACAAGCGCCCCGACAAACTGCGTTGGCAGTATACCTCGCCCTACGACTATACTTTCATCATTAACGGAAGCATGGTGTCGCTCAAGTCGCAGAAGACGCACGACAAAATCGATGTGAAGAAGAACAAGATGTTTGACCAAATCACCAAGGTCATCCTCAATAGCATCACCGGCAGCGGACTGAAGAACAGCGCCGACTTCACCTGCGTCATGTACAAGAATGGAAACATCTACTCGGCAAAGCTCTATCCCAAGAAGAAAGAGCTCAAGCAGGTGTACCAGAACATCGAAATCTTCTTCAATGCCCAGCGCACCATGGTGACTAGTGTCAAGATGGAGGAGAAGACGGGCGACACGACTGTCATCAAGTTTACCAACGTCAAGACCAACGCGCCCATCAATGAGAAAGTTTTTGCTGTTCAGTAGCATGGTCTTGCTCTTGTGCCACTGTGCGTTGGCGCGGGGCAACGACATCCCCGATTGGCCTGACAGTTGCGTGGTTGACTCGTGGGAATACAACATCCTCATACAGGCACGCGGCAACAATGTCACAGGACTGTGCCTGATGAACCTTTATCCCGACAGTTCCATCATCGGCACCGTTGTCAATGACTTTGGCGTGAAGGTGCTCGACTTCACCTACGCCAAGGGCAAGGCGCAGGTGATGAATGTCTTTGGACCCATCAACAAGTGGTACATACGGCGTGTCTTGCGCGGTGACTTCGCTTTCATCCTTGCCAACTTGCGACGTGGCGAGGATGTTGTCGCAAAGAAACGACGACTCACCATCATGCCAAATGGTGACATCCAAGTCGCCAACGAACGATATAAAATCAATTACGTTTTCTCACAAATCTCGTGCCAACGAGCGCAATCGAGCTTGCTCGAATTGCCGAGTGCAGCCGAGATTATTCAAACTCAATTCCATCAATGAAACTCAATGGCGATTTCTTTGAGGTGCTGGCTCAAGAATCTTTAGAGAACGGATTTCGGTGCCACGTGAGCCTGAATGCTGAACATACGATTTACCAGGCTCATTTCCCTGGCAACCCCATCACACCCGGCGTTTGCTTGCTGCAGATAGCCACAGAACTGCTTGAGCAACACGAAGGCGTGTGCTTGCAACTGCACACGGCCGATGCCATCAAGTTCCGTAAACCGGTCACACCCGACATGCGACCCACCTTTGTCTTCACCGGTCTCAATCATGAGGCGGGCATACTTGCAGTCATTGTCAGTGTCGAGGACGAGGACAAGTCGCCAATAGCCAAGATGTCACTGAAATTCAATGTCATTGATAAATAATAGGGCAGGGTAGGGGATGACGAGGTTGCTCTTCATAGTGCGCCAGACGGCCTACTCGGTCTTTGCATTCGTCTGCTTTCTAGGCATGGCGATAGAACTGACTGTGAGAGGATTCTTTCTCATCACGGTGCGAGGCGCGACCGATGAGCACAAGCGGCAGTTCCACCAACTCTTGCAACGAAGGATGCGATTTGCCATCACACATGTGCCAGGCACGACCTATACTATACACAACAACCCTGGAGAGGCATTTGATAAGCCGGCGGTTATCGTCTGCAACCATCAGTCGCACCTCGACCTGGCTGCAATCATCATGCTCACGCCCAACCTGATTGTCCTCACCAAGGACTGGGTGTGGCACAACCCGTTCTATGGTGTCATCATCCGATATGCCGACTATTTCCCCGTCACCGAGACTGAGCAGATGACGCAAAATATCTCAGCAATGGTCGACAAGGGCTATTCAGTGGTAATCTTCCCCGAAGGCTCGCGCTCGCCCGACTGCAAGATACGCCGTTTTCACCGCGGCGCGTTCTATATGGCAGAGCAGCTCAATCTGGACATCATTCCCGTCTTTATCGATGGCTTTGGCAAGGTACTGCCCAAGAAGTCTTCCCACCTGTATCCGGGCAACATGACCGTCGAAGTCATGCCACGCATACGCCGCGATGACTCCATGTGGGAGAAAGGATATCGCGAGGTAACCCGTCGGGTACATGCCATGTATCTTGAGAAAAAGCTATGAAACGGTGCGTTGTTATAGGCAGTGGGCTGGCCGGACTGACCAGTGCGGTCATCCTGGCAAAAAACAGTTACCAGGTGACCGTCCTTGAGCAAGCGGCACAGATGGGAGGGTGCTTGCAGTGCTTTGCCCGCGGCGATGCCCTGTTTGACACGGGTATGCACTATGTGGGCAGTGCCGACCCAGGGCAGACGATGCACACCATGTTCCGTTATTTGGAATTAGAAAACCGCATCCCCTTGTCGCGGCTCGATCCTAGCGGATATGACATCATCGCCCTCAATGGTGAACGTTACCCGTTGGCCAACGGCGAACAAGCGTTTGTCGAGACTTTGGCAAAGCATTTTCCCGACTGCCG
>JAEEJI010000023.1 GCA_016281825.1 Muribaculaceae bacterium
CATCGCCGTACCCAACCAGTTCTACAAGGTGGTTTATGCGCCTGAGCAAGACCGCTCCATTGCTTTCCTGTTCCGCAACGAGAAGGCTGCCAACTCATGGACCAACTATGCCGTCACCATCGACCAGGTCGAGCGCTTGACTGGTATTGACTTCCTCGCTTCACTGCCCGACGACAGTGAGACGGTGGTTGAGAGCAAGCAGAACATCAAGGACTGGCCCCGCTATTATCCCCGCCGCTAAGAGGAATCTGGAGTTCAGGGTGCTAACGCGCTTTCAGCTATCAGGTTCTTGTTCGCAAGCCCTTTCAGAAATCAGCCCAAACGTGGAAACGTGAAACACCCTGACCTCTGAAAGCTCGCGCCAGCGAGCCCTGACCTCTTACCCAAAAAGTCTACTGGCCGATGGCTTGGCGGTACTCAAGGAGTTTGTTTTGATATTCGGCGAAGGCATCGGTGCGGCGGTCCAAGGTCTGCTGGTAGAGCAGTTGCGCTTCGAGAAGATCAGCCATTCTCGAGAGACCGGCGCGGTAGTAGTCACGGTTCAGACGCAAGTTCTCCTCGGCTTGCTCGATGCCGCGTTGTGCCAACTGCAGTTGGTTGTACGACTCCTCCACACCGTTCCATGCGCTCTGCATGCGTATCTTCAGCAGTTCACCGTTCTCTACGAGTTGTTCTTGTGCTTTTTGGACTTCGATCTTTTTACGCTTGACGGCGTGAGAGCCTCCCCACCAGTCGCTGATGGGCACACTGACCGTGGCGAAGACCATAGCGAAATTCTGGTTGCGGTCAAGCAGGTTGTGGTAGTTATATCCCGCCCCCACGGCGACCGTCGGTAGGTTTTGTCCGAATGTCATTTTGCGCTGCAGTTCGGTGGCCTCTACTTGTTTGCCCAGCAATTTGTACTCGGTCGTGTTGGCCAGTGCCAACTGGTGGTCTTGTTTGACGGCGAGCGGCAAGGTGGCTTCGGGCTCATAAGAGATGAGAAACGTCGTGTCACGCAAGCCACAGTGTTGCGAAAGTACCATCCGCACCAGCGAGAGCCCGTTCATCAACTTCAGTCTTTGACTAGCCACTTCATTCTGACGCAATTCAACTTGTAACAGGTCATTGCGCATGGCCAATCCGGCGCGCACAGCGACATCTACATCCTTGTGGATGTCGTTGAGCAGAGCTTCGACTGCATCGATGGTCTTCACCTTCTCTTGCATTGTGACCATCTGCCAGTAATACTGTTCGGCAGTCTTTTCAACTTCATTCTCCGAGAGTCTCAGTTGCAGCCGGCTCACATCCTCGCCCAGTTTGGCGAGTTTGTTGCCGTTGATAATCTGGCCTCCAGCAAACACAGGCTGCACTGCCATCAGCGAGGCGATGGTGCCGTTCTTCATCATCGAGAAGGTGATAGGGTTTGTCAGTGTGGCCATCATCTCGGCGGGGAGCACCTGAGAGAGGGTGGCGGTGATTTGTGGCGGGATTTTCTCGGTGAGGTCCAGTGAGGTTTCCACTAATCCCTTGTTGGCATTGAACCACAGAAGGTTACCACTGACATTGGGGAAATATTTGGTGAAAGCCTCCTTGCGTTGCAGTTCTGCAGCCTCGATATCGTGCCGTGCACTGCGGATGGCGAAATTGTGCTGACGTGCCGAGTCGAGGAGTTGTGGCAAGGTGTATTGGCGCTGTGCCGTCGCGCTTAGCGCAATCATGGCTCCCAGCATAAGGACGAAGAACTTTTTCATAGCTTACTTCAGATTAACTTTCCAATAGATTACGGGCAACATCGTCACCACAAGGATGAGCGAGCCGATGCCGCCGGCGAAGATGGTGATACCTACAGGCATCCAGAACGACGACTGGGCGATAATCATCGGCACCACACCCACCGCAGTGGTCGCCGTGGTAAGGAAGATGGGCACCATGCGTCGTTTACCAGCATCGTATGCCGCCTGCTTCACCGCGTCGTTATATGCCTTACGGTCGACCGTCCAGTCGCCATGTTCGGCAACGTGTTTCTTGATGAGGTCGATGGCATGCTCAAAGATAAGAATCTCATTGCGCATGATCATGCCCATTAGTGTGATGACTCCCATGATGGAGGTGAGTCCCAATGTGCGGTTCATCAGTGCCAGCCCGATGACCGTGCCAGGAATCATCAATCCCAAGGCGGCAATGCACACTAGGGTAATGCCGTATTTCTTGAAATTAAACAGCAAGAAGAAGAATACGATGACAATCGAGATGGCAACGCCCCAAAAAATCATTGGCATGGCTTCGCCGTCATACTCAATCTCTCCACCCACCTCCGAGCGGACGCCTTGTGGCAGCGCTATCACGTGCTTCATAATGTCGGCCACGCGGCTTTCAATCGGAGCGGCATATACACCATGGGCAAACTGTGCGGTCACAGTAATGCATCGTTCTCCGCCGCGGTGCATGATACGGCTCTCGCTCCACTTTGGCTCAACCTTCGCGATTTGTCGCAGTGGCACCGTGCCGTTTGCGCCGCCCAGTTCGGCCGATACCATAGCATTTGGCGTGGCAATGCCCAGGTCTTGGATGTCGGAGAAAGTAATGTCGGCATCATCCTTTACCACAATGGGCAGTTCGGTGTCTCCCTCCCAGATTTGCCCCACGCGCAAGTCGTTGGTGGCGGCGCTTAGTGCAAGTTCGGCTGTAGCGCGGTTGATGCCCAGTTGTGCCGATGCCACAGGGTCAAGCGCCACATTGATGAGTGGGAAAGGCTGCAAGTAATCGGTGTGCACCCACTCCAGTTCGGGCATGAGCCGCATACGTTCCATCAGCCGTTCGGCAACGACGTGCAGTGAATCAAGATCCTCACCGTAGAAGCGGTATTCTAGTTCGGGCACCTCAAGAAAGTCGAGGTGCTTGAACCGCACGTACGCTTCGGGGAAGGTCTCGCTGAGCATAGGTTGGTACTTGGCCAGCACGTCGAGTGTGGCTTTTTGTGAGGTGGTGTTTACAATCAGTTGGGCATAGTTCCGTCCTGCCATCTGCGGTGCGTAGCAAGTCATGAATCGCGGTGATGAGCAACCGATGAAACTGGTAACGCACTTCACTTTGTCATCGCGTTGCAACACATGACGCACCGAGTCGGCCAGCGCGCGGGTCTCGTTGATGCCCTTTCCCTCGGGTTGGAAGATTTCAACGGCAAGCTGGTCGCGGTCGGCATAGGGGAACACGCGGATTTTCAAGCCCATCACTAGGAGCGATGACACAGCAATGATAGCAATGCCACCACCGATGGTCAGCCAGGGATGTGAAAAGGTGAAGTTGAGCACGTGGTTGTAGGTCGACTGTACCCAGCGGGTAATGGAGTTGCCCGACTTTTCCACGTCTTTGGGCTTGATGAGCAACACCTCAAAAAACGGAATAACCGTCACGGCGAGGAACAACGACACCAACAGGTTGATGGCAATGGTCCAAGGAAATTCGCGCA
>JAEEJI010000230.1 GCA_016281825.1 Muribaculaceae bacterium
GAGATTACTGGTAACGCATCGTTGCGAAAGATCGTCCCGCAGCTGCTTGAACCTGCCGAGATTGACACGACTTCGTTCCAGGCACAATGGATCGACGAGACCCCTGAGGAAAATGTCGAGTCCTATACAATCGAGATTAACCAGCAAGGCTTTGAACATGCCGAGGAAGTGGCGAAAGCCGACTTCGCAACCCTGAACTACTCAGGCGTGCAAGGTGACCCGATGTCAGCCTCCGATCTGGACACCTATTGCACTCCTATGGGCTGGAGCGGTACGGTCTATCCCGATAAGGGTGGTGTGCGACTGGGCTACAGTTCAAGTAACTATGTGGCATCGCTCACCACACCGGAACTGAACTTCACCATGAGTGGCGGAAAACTCACCATTACGTTCACCGCCAAGACCTATGGAGCTGGTTCAGCAGCATCGCTCGTCATCTCTACCAATGATTATAGTGTCACGCAAAAGTTAAAGAGCAAGGCAGCGACCTATACAGTAGTGCTCGATTGCGATGTGTTTGTTGACCAGCAGGTTACATTCACCAGCAAGGACAACCGCGTGTTCCTCAGCAACGCGACCATTACTACCACCGACATCACTCAAAGTTCTGGTGCCAAGGCACCTGTTGAAGAGGGTGATGCCATCACGCGCACCATCACCGGCATCACCGGCAATATGTACACGATAGCTGACCTGACACCTTCGGGAACCTATTTCTATAAGGTGCAGGCTAACTATATCGATGGTACCCAGAGCCGCTGGTCAAACATCAAGAAGGTTGTTCTGCTCGGTGAAGAAGCTTTGCTCGGCGATGTCAATGGTGATGGAAAGGTCGATATCACTGATGTGAACGTCATCATCAACATCATGCTCGGCAAGGACGATGCGGCTAACTATGGTGGCCGCGCCAACGTCACGGGTGATGACGACACCATCGACGTGAGCGACGTCAACGCCGTCATCAACATCGTCCTCGGCAAATCTTAGTAGTACATAAGACACAATGAACAATGGGCTTCGCCATGTGGTGAAGCCCATTATTCTTATTTTATAATTCTTAATTCCCCTGTATCATTGCGAGGAACTCTTCCTCGTTGATGATGGGGATGCCAAGGGCGCGGGCTTTCTCAAGCTTGGCGGGGCCCATGTTCTCGCCGGCGAAGACAAAGTCGGTGGCCTTGCTGATGCTGCTCACATTCTTCCCGCCGTTTTGCTCTATCATTGCCTTATACTCCTCGCGAGAGTGTTGGGCAAATACGCCACTAATGACAATCTTCTTGCCCGCCAGGCGGTCGCTGCGGCTGGCGAGTTCGTCCTCGCTGAGCGACATCTGCAGTCCTGCGGCACGCAGGCGCTCGACGATCTCACGGTTCTCCTCGCGGGCAAAGAACTCGACGATGCTCTCGGCTATCTTAGGGCCAATCTCCGGGATGCCTGCTAACTGTTCGGCTGGCATGCTCATCAGCGTGTCTATGTCATGAACATTGCGCGCCAACACTTTGGCGGTCGTTTCGCCCACATAGGGGATGGACAGGGCAAAAATTACGCGGGCAAAGGGTACCTGTTTTGAGTCCTCGATGCCCCGAAGGATGCGCTGTGCGCTGCGGCTCTGGAAGCGGTCGAGCGCCACGAGTTTCTCTTCGCTCAGGTCATAGAGGTCGGCGACATTGTTCACCAGTCCCGCTTCGTGCAGTGTGATTGCCACCTCTTCGCCGATGCCGTCGATGTTCATCATGTGACGTCCCACAAAGTGTTCGATGCGGCCCGTGATTTGCGGTGGGCAACCCCATTTGTTCGGGCAGAACCATGCCGCCTCACCCTCAATGCGCTGCAGTGGCGTGCCGCACACAGGGCAGTGTGTGACAAACTGCAGCGGCTGCGCACCGGGCTGGCGTTGCTTAGTGTCCACGCCCACAATCTTCGGGATAATCTCGCCACCCTTCTCGACATAAACCATGTCGCCGTCGTGGATGTCCAACTGCCGGATGATGTCCTCGTTGTGCAGTGACGCCCGCTTAACGACGGTCCCGCTTAGCAGTACCGGGTCAAGGTTGGCAACGGGCGTAATGGTGCCGCCACGACCCACTTCGAACGATACCGACTGCAGCCGGGTGCATTCGCGCTCGGGAGCGAATTTATAAGCGATGGCCCAGCGGGGCGACTTGGCGGTAGCGCCTAGGTTGAGCTGCTGTCGTCGCGAGTTTATTTTGAACACCAGTCCATCGGTTGCCACAGGCAGGTGCTTGCGCTCAACATCCCAGTGAGCGATGAACTCGCTCACGGCATCAATTGATGGCAGAACGGTGTGGCCACCCGTCTTGAAACCCCAGCGTCGCAGTGCCTCAAGGCTCTCGCTATGCGTGGCGAAGGGCAGGTTGTCGCCCAGCAGGAAGTAAAAGTAGGCATCCAGTCCGCGCCGTGCCACTTCGGCGCTATTTTGCAGCTTGAGCGTACCTGCCGCAGCGTTGCGCGGGTTGGCAAATAGCGGTTCCTCATTTTGTTGGCGCTCAAGGTTCAGGCGGTCGAAGCTCTCCCAGGGCAGCAAGATTTCGCCTCGCACTTCAAAGCTGTCTGGCCAGTCCAATCCCTCGGCCAATTGCAGCGGCACGCTGCGAATGGTGATGACATTGCTCGTCACATCGTCACCGCGCACACCGTCACCACGCGTGACTGCTCGCACCAGCCGGCCGTGCTCATAGGTCACCGAGATGCTCGTACCGTCATACTTCATCTCACCCACAATCTCACAAGGCTCGCCACCCAGACCATCCTGTGCACGGCGCAAGAAGTCCTGCACCTCGTCGATGTTGTAGCTGTTGGCAAGGGACATCATCGGGCGTGTGTGCTCTACCTGCACGAAACCTTTGCTCAGGTCGCTGCCCACACGCTGCGTGGGAGACAACGGGTCGGCATATTGTGGATAGGTCTCTTCCAGGTCCTGCAGCTCGCGCAGCAGCTGGTCAAACTCCTGGTCGCTGATGGTAGGCTGGTTGAGCACATAGTAGTTGTGGTTGTGCTGGTTGAGTTGCTGGCGCAACTCGTCGATGCGTTGCTTGAACAAGTCCATAGTCACAAAAATTTTTGCTAAATTACTGCTTTTTTCTCATTCAACCATTGTTTTTATTTGGTAATTTATTTCTCACCCATTAACTTTGCACTTCTAAACCCCAAACTCTTATGGCTACCAAAGGACAACAGCAGACCAGTGTAGGCGTGAAAGAGCGCGTCAAGGTCAAGGAACCCAAGCAATATCAGGTGGTTATGCACAACGATGACTTTACCACGATGGACTTTGTCGTCGATGTGCTCAAGAGCGTTTTCGGCAAGGAACCAGCCGAGGCGATGGCACTCATGCTAGCCATCCACCATGCTGGCAAGGCGATTGTCGGAGTCTATACTTACGATATCGCCGCCAGCAAGGCCGAGAAAGCGATGCAACTGGCGCGACAGGAAGGTTTTCCTCTGCGCTGCACCATCGAACCAATTTAAACGATTTGAATCATGCCCAGCGAAATCAAATATACCCCTGCTCTGATGAGCATCATCGACATGACCTATATGATGGCCATCGACGACCAGTTGGAATTCATCACCCCCGAGATGCTGCTCGACGCGCTGCTCTATGACAAGCATTTCTGCAAGGCCGTCGACGCCACCATCCTGCAAGGCGATCACAACGAATTCCAGAAAGCTGTGCTCCACAGTGTATACGACAGCAACACACCGCTACCCGATGACGCAGAGCCCACGCACTCTAAGCAATATATCGAAATGTTCACGCGTGCCGAGATACAGGCACGAGCGGCAGAAAAAGAGGTTGTCGATGTGCCGGGCGTGCTCGCGGCGATGATGGACTTGACCGACTCATGGGCGGCCAACCTGTTGGAAGCCTACTTTGGCCATAACCGCCCAGAGTTGTTGCGGCAGGTGATTGACGCCTTCGACAACGAGGAGGATGAAGAACTCACCGATGACTTTATCTCTTCGATATTTGGTGGACAAACGGATGAGGATGACCATACTGAGCGTGGCGGGTGGCGCGACTATGTGGTGTGCATCAACGACCACCTCAACGACCACAACCCGCTCATTGGGCGTGAGGCAGAGTTAGAGCGGACGATGCAGGTGCTGTGCCGCAAGGACAAGAACAACCCATTGCACCTGGGCGAGCCTGGCGTGGGAAAGACCTCGATTGTCTATGGTCTGGCCGGGCGCATCGAGGACGACAATGTGCCTGACAAACTCAAGGGTTTCCGCATCTATTCGCTCGACATGGGAACGCTGCTGGCAGGAACGCAGTACCGTGGTGACTTCGAGATGCGCATCAAGGATGTGATGCGGGGAATCGCTGCCGAGGGAAAAGCCATCGTCTATATCGACGAGATACACAACATCGTGGGCGCGGGTCGCGGCAGCGACGGCACCCTCGATGCATCCAATATGCTCAAGCCCTATCTCGAGGGTGGCGACATCCGCTTCATCGGAGCGACAACCTACGAGGAATACAACCGCAACCTCACCAAGAGCAAGGGAATGATTCGCCGCTTCCAACCCATCGACATCCTCGAGCCGAGTGTCGATGAGGCCATCGGCATCATCATGGCGCTGAAACCGCAGTATGAGGCGTTTCATGGCGTGAAATACGACGATGAGGCCTTGAAATTTGCCGTTCGCATGAGCGCCAAGCACATCACCGACCGCTACCTACCCGACAAGGCCATCGACCTGATGGACGAGGCCGGAGCCTTCGTGCAAATGGGGAAGAGCCACCGCAAGGACAATGTCGTAGACCAGGAGCTCATCGCGCAGGTGCTGGCCCGGGTCGCCAAGGTAGATGCTCTCGCCATCAAAGAGACCGACACCGAGCGGCTCGACACGCTGCAGCGCCGCATCACCAGCAAGATATATGGTCAAGACCGCGCCGTCACGGCGGTCGTCGAGGCGGTGCAGCTGGCAAAAGCAGGTCTCACCGACGACGACAAGCCGCTGGCGAGCCTGCTCTTCGTGGGTCCCACGGGTGTGGGCAAGACCGAGGTGGCACGCGTGTTGGCGCAGGAGCTTGGAGTGGAGCTGGTGCGTTTCGACATGAGCGAATATATGGAGAAACACACGGTGGCCAAGCTCATCGGTTCGCCCGCGGGCTATGTGGGCTATGACGATGGCGGACTGCTCACCGACGCGGTGCGCCGCACGCCCGACTGCGTCCTCTTGCTCGACGAGATTGAGAAAGCGCATAGCGACGTGTTCGACATCCTGCTGCAGGTCATGGACTATGGCGTGCTCACCGACAACAAGGGACGCAAGGCTTACTTCCGCAACGTCATCCTCATCATGACCAGCAATGCCGGGGCACAGTTCGCTCGCCAGGCATCGGTAGGTTTCGCATCGACGGTCACCACAGGCGAGGCGATGCTCACCCATGTCAAGAAAATCTTCAAGCCCGAGTTTGTCAACCGCCTCAGCGAGATTGTCGTCTTTGCCGATATGGACCGAACCATGGCAGGCCTTATACTCGACAAGAAGTTGCGTGAGCTCAAGGTGAAACTTGCGGCAAAGGACGTGAAACTGCGACTCACAGGCAAGGCACGGCAGCAGCTCATCGACATGGGCTTCTCGGCGAAGTACGGCGGCCGCGAGGTAGACCGCGTCATCCAAGCCCAGGTAAAGTCACGCCTCATGCGCGAGATTCTCTTCGGTGCCCTCAAAGACGGCGGCGTGGCGCTGCTCGGCTACAGCAAGGGCGCTTTCACCCTTACCTGCGGCTGACACCCCCATTAGGGTGTGTCATAATTCGAACAACAAATTTAAACAACTGAAAAAAGCGATTAAGCGAGTACCATGCGAGCTAGCTTGCTGATGGTCGAGCGTGAGCTTTTTATCAAAATTTCTGAATACTCTGATTATTTATAAATTGATTATCAAAAGGTTGAGATTGATTATTTTATCAGAATTTTCAGAACAATCAGTTGTTTTATATTTTTGACACACCCTCACACCCCGAAAAGCGAGAAAAAAAGAAAAGCAAAAACATGGTATATCGCATCCCCAAAGACGAACTGATATTTCCTGACCCGCACCTGTGTGATGAGTCCGACGGCCTGCTGTGCGTGGGCGGCGACTTGAGCCCCGAGCGCCTCATCTTGGCCTATAGCCACGGCATCTTCCCCTGGTTCTCGTTCCGTGACTGGGACGAGCCGCAGTGGTTCTGCCCCATGCAGCGCTTTGTCCTTTTCCCAGCCGAGATTCATGTGTCGCACTCCATGCGTTCGCTCATCAATAAGGGGCTGTATCGTGTCTCCATCAATGAGGACTTCGACGGCGTGATTCATGGCTGTGCGCTTGCACAAGGCCGCATCAATATGGACGGAGCCTGGCTGGGCGAGGACATCATCAATGCTTACACCGAACTATATCGTCGGGGTTTTGCCGCCAGTGTCGAGGTGTGGAACGAAAAAGACCGCCTCGTCGGCGGTCTCTATGGTGTAACCATCAATGGCTGTTTCATGGGCGAAAGCATGTTCTCGCTCGTGCCCAGTGCCTCCAAGCTAGCCCTCATCGGCCTCGCCCATCACCTGCACGACATAGGCTGGAAGATGATTGACTGCCAACTCGAGACCCCCCACCTGCGCTCGATGGGCACCCGCTTCATCCCCTACGATGAGTACATGGAAATCCTTAACCGCTAGTTCGATAGTAATTCGTAGGTGCGCTTGCGGGCGCGGTCGATGCTGGCTTTGTCGCTGGCGTCGATGCCATACTTCGCCGCGGGCGGGATGACAACCACGGTGCCGGGCTTGGCGTTGTTGGGGTCACTGATCTTGTCGCGGTTCTCCTCGTAGATATAAATCCAGAAGTCAGGCTTGCCGTAGTGCTTGACCGACATCCTCGACAGATACATGGTGGCGGTGCAGGTGTCGGTGACGACAGCGTCGCCTCCCCCAGCCCCCGCTGACTGACACACTCCTCCGTCGCTGTGCGACACCTCCCCTAACTTAGGGGAGGACGAGCTCTTCATGGCAGAATCGGCAAGGGTGTCGGCTTGCACGGCGGGCTCCATGTCCGACAGGACTGAGTTGCGGCCGCCGTTCCAAGCCCCCCAGATGATGGCACCCAATGCCAGCGTGGACAGGATGCCAGTGACGAGACCTTTGATGAACGAGTTGTGCGCTATTTTGTGTTTCTCCTGCTCCTGCTCTGCTTTCAAGTAATGCTGAACGGTATGTCCTTCAACGAGTTGTTCTTCTTTCATGTTCGATTCTTTTTGATTTAGGATTAGTGGTGTGGGTTCTGGCACGGGTTGCTCCTCGGGTTCTGACTCTACCTCTTCGGGGGGGGACGAGGGGGGCGAGACCCTGCACTCTCCTGACTGACACACTCCACCGTCGCTGTGCGACACCTCCCCTAACTGAGGGGAGGACAAGCCCATTGAAATCGTGGAAGCTTCATCGCCCTCGTCTATCTGGCGGAGCATGTCGTCGGTAAGATCATCGCTGAGCACGATGGACTCGAAGGCGGCAAACGGCTGGTTGACGGCGGCAGCAAGCGCCTTGTCGGGCGTGAACGACAGACGGGCGTGCCCTGACGAGTCGGCGGCGGTCTCAAAGGTGCCCAGGCTCTTGATGGTGACCTTCTGGCCGGCGATGAGTGCCTCGGACATGGTGGCGAACAGCTCTTTGAGGAACAGCTCGCTCATGCGATCGGTGGTGCCGGTGGCTTCGGCTATGAGCTGGACTAGCTCGGGAAATGCTATCTTGTTGTTCATGGCATGCTACTTTTTGAGTTTGTTCTTGAGCACATTGCTCACCTTGAAGCCCAGGGTGACCTTGGGTGGCACGAGTGTGCGCTTACCGTTGGCGGGGTTGGTGATGATGCGCTCGTTGCGTTTGCGGGGCTCAAAGGTGCCGAACCCCGGTATGGCGATACTGTCAAGTTCGCTGCACCGTGCGGTGACAATGCTGGTGAATGCCTCGAGCAACTTAGTCACATCGCTCTTGTCGCGACCCAACTTGCGGGCGACTTTTTCTATGAGTTTGCGATTGTCCACTTATTTAAATTGAGAATTGTGAATCTTGACTGTCTAGAACTTGCAAAGTTACTCCTTTCAACGAATATTAGCAAGAAAAAACCACATTATTTTTAAAACTTGCCCACTCGTTGCCATGACTCCAAAGATTTTTTGTAATTTTGCAGTTTGAAATTTAGAAAATCACAAATCTTGTGCAAGTGAGCGCAAAGAAGAACTTGTTCATTCATTGCCGAGCGCAGCCAAGATGATCCAAATCTTTACATCAATATGGAAGAATTACAGAATATCACCCCTAATGAGGAGAAGCAGGTGCTCAACTTTGTCGAGCAGATTGTGGCCGATGACCTGGCAGCAGGCAAGAACGGCGGACGACTGAACACGCGCTTCCCACCCGAACCCAACGGATATCTGCACATCGGACACGCCAAGGCCATCTGCATGGACTTCGGCGTCGCCGAGAA
>JAEEJI010000231.1 GCA_016281825.1 Muribaculaceae bacterium
ATGGTTATAGTGTCGAGAGCGGAACAGGTTGACAAACTGAGAATCGTAGAGCAACTTATCCATGGGGATAACGAAAATATTCTCGCGAGAAACCTCGTTGTGTACCGCAAAATTGGTCGAAAAATCGTCCTCCATCCTGAATCCGAGGTCTGAAAGATAGTCGCAAATGTAGACTACAGCCTCCCATGCGTTTAGTTTGTTGCCATATAATGTAAAAAAGAATTGGCTGCCATTGGGGCGTAAGTCGTCGGTCCAGTCATCATCGTTGTAGACCTCGACATTCAGCGCCAGTTTGGCCAGTAGAAATAGCGCCACCGGCTTTGTAAAGCGTCCATAATACTCGCCCGGCAAGCACGAAGATTTAATCGACAATTGTGGTTCTATGGCCAGCAACTCATCGATGATGTATTGGTACACCTCGGAGCGCGGTTGCAATGCCAATTGTGATGCCGACGGGGTGGGGCTATCGAAAATTGGCAGTCGACCGTAAAGGTCCATGGCGTAGAACATATACATCGCGCGTAAACCTCTTACTTCGGCTATGTATTCGTCGACATTTTCGCCTGGATGAGTTGCGGCAAAATCAGCAATGCGTTTAAGTGAGACGTTGCATGCCAGGACCTGCCTGAACAGGTAGTTCCATACATCGCCAGTACCATCGGCCTGCGAAAAATCGTGGGTATACAGCGCCTGCCAATAGCCACCGTCGTACCAGTCGGCACCACGTGTAGGCACCATGGCTTCGTCGGTATCGAACGTGTTCAAGTCGTATAGCCCGTGGCTGGTGCCTTGCAAACCCTGCGCATTCGATGAGCCGCCTACGTCGCGGTAAAGGTTGGCTACACAGTTCAGAAATAGTTCGGAACGCGATGTGATGGCCTTGTCGACGGTGAGGCGGTCGGTAGGGTCCTCCTCAAGAAAATCGTTGCAACTGCCCAGTAACATTATTGCCAGAGCGGCTAGAAATGATATGTAAACCTTATTCATTGTCATCGAAAATGTGATTCATAATTAGAAGTAAACGCTCACACCAAGTGTAACGTCGCGTGTCACAGGATACGTGTTTTTGTCGTCAACACCCAGCGTGCTACTCACGTTGGTGCTGTTGATCATTGGTGTGAGGCCGCTGTAACTGGTTATTGTTGCGAGGTTCTCGAGTGTGAGCGAGAGGCGAAGTCGCTCAATAGCGCTCTTCTTTAGCGGCACGTTCCATCCAAATGTAATATAGTCTATGTTGACGTAGTCGCCCGGCTCAAGCCAATAGTCGGTGGCGATTTGGTCCTTGATGGCCATCGCGGGTGCGTCGGCCATAACATTGTAGCCGGGAAGGCTGTTCATATTCATATAGGTAAGCGCGGTGCCATTATAAATCTTATGGCCAAAAGCACCATTAATCTGAATCGCGAGGTCACAGTTACGATAGCGTAGGCTGAAGTTGCTTCCCACAAGCACCTTTGGCACTGCTTGACCGCATACTTGGCGGTCGGCACCGTTGGCCAGATATATATTGCCATCATTGTCAAGGTCGGCTATGCCGTAAACGTATCCACCATTACCATCGTCGACAAGGCCTGTGCAATGGGGTAAATAAAACACGCCTAGGGGCTGGCCCACAATCTGATAAACGATGTGGTTATTGCCGCCATGGAAGCCGGCTCCGTTCAGGTTGCCGATATCCACGATTGAGGGTGCCTCAAGGTAATAATCGCCATATTCGCCGCTGAGCGAGAGCAGTTTGTTGCGTTGCCAAGCCACATTGGCATTTATATTAAGGTCGATGTCTCGAGTGTTAACAAGCGTTGCGCCCATCGAAATCTCAAGTCCATTGTTGCTCATCGATCCAATGTTGGCCAGCAACTTATTGTAATGGAATGGCGGCACGGGTACATTGTAAAGATAAAGCATATCGGTGGTTTTGCTGGTGTAAAAGTCGATGCTTCCGAAGAGCCTCGAGTTAAGTACCACAATGTCGATTCCAGTGTTGAAAGTGCGTTTAACCTCCCATTTGAGGTCCGGGTTGATGTTTAGCGGCAATCCTAATGACACCGCAGCCCCTTGTCCGACCGGCACTATGCCCACAGGTTGCAAGGCATTGAGCGACATGTAAGAGTCGATGCCGCCTTGATTGCCAGCCATGCCTACGCCCACGCGGAGTTTCATCGTCTCAAGCCATTGAATGTCGCGCATGAAGTTCTCGTTGCTCACAGTCCATGCCGCCGATGCGCTGGGGAAGAATCCCCACTTGTGATTCTTGCCGAACTTGCTCGAACCGTCGAAGCGGGCAGTGATAGTGAGCGAATAGCGGTCGTTCCATTCCCACGAGCCTCTACTCATAAACGCGGCCATGGTAGGTGTCTTGTGGAAACTCTTTGTGCCATCCCACACCGTGAGCGCTCCCGCTTGTAGAACATCGATGCCTAATGCATCGGTGCTAAGGTTTGTGGTTGTTACACCGAAGCCCGTCAGATCGTCACGCTGAGCCTCGGCGAGAGCCATAATATTAACGTGATGTGAAGCCATGGATTTGTCCCATGCAAGCATGATGTTGCCCACCAACGACTCGGTTTTGTTGCTGCCCTTATACACCTGGCCATGAGCCCAGATGCTTGTCGGCAGAAACTGCGATGCCTCCACCTCATTGTGGCTAAAGGCCAAGAAACCACTGAGACTCCAGTCGGTGGTGATCTGCGCTGAAATCTTGCCATGAGTACTCAGATGAGTGGTCTTGTTGCGTGTGCGACTGTCCATAAGTGCCATGGGGTGGTTTATTTGGTTGGCATAAGTGAAGCCGTCCCAACCACCAGCGACATTACGCTCTGTTGAGAATGTTGGATTCCAACTCGCCGCACTGTAGAATGTCTTTTGCACATCGTATATCGAAGTTGTGCTGTGCTGCACATTGCCAAACATGCCCACTTCAACCTTTACGCGGTCATTAAACATGGTTTGATGCATACTCATGTTGCTCGTGAAGTTGTTCATCGACTCGTGAAGAATCACGCCGCGATGGTTCATATAGCCAAGCGCCACACGATAACCAGCATTGGCCTTACCGCCTGTGAAGGCTATGTGATGGTCTTGCTGGAAACCCGTTTGTTGAATCTCATGTTGCCAGTTGGTGTTATGTCCATGATCGACGAGCATAAGCGACTGCTGAGTGAGCAACTGTCGATAAGCGTCAGCATCGAGCATATTAAGGTTTTTGGCCACACGGCTGACGCCAAAGGTGCCATTATAACTCATGCCGGCTGTGGCCACCGTGCCACGCTTAGTGGTAACTTCAATTACACCGCTGGCGCCACGTGAACCATACTGTGCCGTTTCACTGGCATCCTTAAGGACGGTAAAACTCTCGATATCGGCAGGATAAATTGCTGACAGTGTTGTTAAGTCGCCAAACACACCGTCAACAATAATCAGTGGGTCGTTGCCTCCGGTGAGGGATGTGGTGCCCCTCACACGCACGGCATTCATGGCTGCCAGACCATTCGACGGACGTTGTACCGTCATTCCAGCAACACGCCCATTGATGGCATCGAGGGCGTTAGATGATCGCTTGCGGTTCATTTGGTCCTGTCCCACATGCTCCACGCTGCCACTCACAACGTTGTTTGTGGTGGTGTAACCCACTGAAATCACCGAATCGGCCTCTTCATTGGCTGCATGAATCGGCAAAGCAAGTGGCAACAGCGCCGCAATACATGCCGCAATGCGGCACCACCGTTTTATTATTGTCCTACTCATGTTGCTTTATAAGTTGTTTATTATGCAAAATTAATCAAAAAACACGAGAACAGCCACATCGGTAGTTCAATAAATTTCAAATCGGCGGCAGGCATTGTGAAATATCGCTAAAAATGGGGTGGGGCTTGTGGCATGAGTAAGAAATGTTGTAATTTTGCAAATTATGTGTCAACGAATAACATTCGCAGTGCTGCTTACGCTCATGGCATGTGCTTTGAGCGGATGCTTCTTTACCGGTGTGGAAAACACGGGTAATATCAGCGACAAGGAGATTCAGCGTGCCATGACCGACCTGGAGCGTCGGCAGCCCACGTCGTCAATCAAGTTGTCGCATGCCGATTCGGTGCCTGTGTGGCGCTCCGGCAAGCGTTTTTATGTCACCGACGACCAACTGCGATACATTCTCACTCCGGCCAATGTCAATGTCGTCGACACCGCTTCTCTCGAAGGGCGCGAACTCGCGTTTACACATTACGATACACAGGGCGACGGACTTGACCTGCGCAATACTGTAAATCTGCATTTTACGCTCGACGGTGTTGAATACATTTATCGCACATCGAAGATGCTTGGCGACTTCACCGCGGCTTATTCGGTGCCGCTGCTGATTGACATCGACATGGTCGACGACATGGCAGCGCAGTTGGTGGGGCGTGAGATGTACGTCAAGACGCCCATTTGGTATAATGTCGACAACGGAACGATGTTCAAGGGCCGCCAATATATCCTTGTGCATATAGATAGCGTAAAACCCGGTAACAAAGTGCTGCCGCTGTGCGTCGAGTTCACCGCTCGCGACAATGGCCAAAAGGCGATGGTGTGGATGTCGTCGCCATTGGCTGTGATGCATAACCGCGACTTCGACTCGCTGTTCTCGCTAATCGACTTGCACACCTTGTATCCGCACATCGATGCCACCACATGGAACCGCATCATCAACAGCGAGGTGGCCGAAAACATGACCAAGGAGGCTTGCCGCCTGGCGCTGGGCATGCCCAAGCAGGTCAATCAGGTTCCGGACCCCAGCGGCATGCGCGAGTATTGGTATTACGACGACGGACGATTCTTGCAATTCGTTGACGGACTGCTAAAAAGTTATAGGAAATGAAAGAAATACTTGAAGTGGAAATATTGGGCACAGGCACCTCAACTGGTGTGCCGCAAATAGGGTGTGACTGCGAGGTTTGCCGCTCGACCGACCCGCGCGATGCACGCTTGCGCACCTCGGCGATTGTGTGCTATCGCGGCAAGCGCATCCTGATTGACTGCGGCCCCGACTTCCGCACGCAAATCCTCAATGCTCGCGACTGGCACCTGGACGCACTACTCATCACCCACATCCACTACGACCATGTGGGCGGTATCGACGACTTGCGCCCGTATGGCATTTCCGACGAAGGTTTTCCAGTGTTTGCTCGTCAAGACGTAATTAATGATTTGCAGGCACGACTGCCTTACTGCTTTGCCAAGAATCCTTACCCGGGCGTGCCGCGCTTGAGTTTCACGACTATCGACGACGTCACACCATTCGAAGTGTGCGGCATCGATGTGACACCCATCCCCGTGATGCACTACAAGTTGCCCATCTTAGGCTTCCACATCGGTCCTCTGGCTTATATCACCGACTGCAAATACATCGCTCCTGAGCAGATTGAGCGCCTGCATGGCGTGCCCTTGCTGATTATCAACGCTTTGCGCCAAGACACACACCTCTCGCACATGAGTCTTGCCGAGTCGCTTGCCGTAATCGAGCAAATAGCCCCCGAGCAAGCCTATATCATCCATATGAGCCACGGCATAGGACTGCACGCCGAGGTGGAAAAGTCGCTCCCGACTAACGTCCATCTGGCCTACGACGGCATGATAGTAAGCACTCGTCAATCGTGATATATTCCATTAATGTTTTTGTGGATTATGGCTCTATTGTGCCGCTTATATTAAAATGTGTGTGAAAGAATCATTTTTTTTGACTAACTTTGCACTCGCAATACCGATATATCGACAATGAAACACATTAGAAACTTCTGCATAATTGCCCATATCGACCACGGAAAGAGTACCTTGGCCGACCGACTGCTTGAGTACACCAACACTGTGGCCGGAAAGGACATGCAAGCACAGGTGCTCGACGATATGGACCTGGAACGTGAGCGTGGCATCACCATCAAGAGCCATGCCATTCAGATGGATTATACCCTTGATGGCGAGCCTTATACGCTCAACCTTATCGACACTCCGGGACACGTCGACTTCTCCTACGAGGTGTCGCGCTCAATCGCCGCTTGCGAGGGCGCACTGCTTGTTGTCGACGCCACACAAGGTGTTCAGGCTCAGACCATCAGCAACCTCTATATGGCCATCGACAACGGGCTGGAGATTATTCCGGTAATCAATAAAATCGACATGGACAGCGCCCATCCCGACGAGGTGGAGGACGAGATAGTGGAGTTGCTGGGCTGCGACCCCAGCGAGATTATTCGCGCCAGCGCACGCACGGGCGTGGGCATCCCCGAGATCATGGAAGCCATCGTGCGCCGCGTGCCTGCTCCAAAGGGCGATCCCGATGCGCCGCTTCAGGCTTTGATTTTCGATTCGGTGTTCAATCCGTTCCGCGGCATCATCGTCTATTTCAAGTTGTTGAATGGCACTCTGAGCAAAAACGACTTTGTGAAATTTGTCAACACAGGCAAGGAATACCACGTCGACGAGATGGGTGTTCTGAAATTGCAACTATCGCCTCGCGACAAACTCAGCGCAGGCAATGTGGGTTATATCATATCGGGCATCAAAAATTCGGTTGAAGTGCGTGTGGGTGATACGATTACTCATGTCGACAACCCCTGCGACAAGGCCATCGAGGGCTTCCAAGAAGTGAAACCCATGGTGTTTGCCGGTGTATATCCCATTGAGCCCGAGGACTTTGAGAATCTGCGCGCTTCGCTTGAGAAACTGCAACTCAACGATGCCGCCCTTACGTTCACTCCCGAGTCAAGTGTGGCGTTGGGATTTGGCTTCCGTTGCGGCTTCCTGGGGTTGCTGCACATGGAGATTGTGCAAGAACGCCTCAGCCGCGAGTTCAACATGGAGGTGATTACCACTGTGCCCAACGTGTCCTACAGAGTCTACGACAAAAAGGGCAACATGACCGAAGTGCATAACCCCGCCGGATTGCCCGACGTGGTGATGATTGAAAAAATCGAGGAGCCTTATATC
>JAEEJI010000232.1 GCA_016281825.1 Muribaculaceae bacterium
GCGATGGAGATGACCATAAATAATGCACAATGCATAATGCATAATGCAAAATGGCCTCGTTTCTGGTTTGTCGTTACTTGTTTCATAGTTTTGCTAGCGTTTGGATGGCTGCCAAGGGGTCGGGAGCCTTGAAAACATAATTGCCTGCCACGACCATGTCGGTACCGGCCTGTGCCAGCTGGGCGCCAGTCTCGGCATTGACACCGCCATCGACCTCGATGATGGCCTTTGAGCCTGTCTCGGCAATGAGCGCGCGCAACTCCCGCACCTTGTTCAAGGTCTGCGGGATGAACTTCTGCCCGCCGAAGCCCGGGTTAACGCTCATCAGGAGCACCAGGTCGAGTTCGGCGATGATGTCACGCAAGAGGCACACCGGTGTGGCAGGGTTGAGCGTGACACCCGCCTTCATGCCGGCATTCTTGATTTGCTGCACCACGCGGTTGAGGTGCGGGCAGACCTCATAGTGGACGTTCATGATTTCGGCCCCGCAGTCGCGGACCTCGCCGACGAACTTCTGCGGCTCGACAATCATCAGGTGTACGTCGAGGGGTTTGGTGCAGAGTTTCTGCACATACTTCATGACGGGGAAGCCGAACGAGATGTTGGGGACGAAGACGCCATCCATGACATCGAGGTGGAGCATGTGAGCCTCGCTGCTATTGATCATGTCAATGTCGCATGCGAGGTTGCCGAAGTCGGCGCTGAGGAGTGAAGGAGATACGAGCATTTATTTAATTAAGAATTAAGAATTAAGAATTAAGAACTTTTTTAATTAAGAATTATGAATTAAGAATTAAGAACGCACAAGGCTAAGGTCTAAGGCCAAAAGTCTAAGGTCTAAAGTCTAAAGCCTAAAGTCTTGAGGGGAGAATTGAGGAATTAGGATTTATTTTTTTTTCGATATTTGTAGATGAGATAGACGATGACGAGGGCGAGGAGGGCGAAACCGGCTATCTTCATGTAGTGGCTGTAGTGCTCCAGTTGGTCAAAGAACTGCGCGTCATCGGGCACGGCTAGGTAAAGCATGTAGCCCAAGGCGGCCAATACGATGTTCCACAAGCCGGCTCCCAGTACTGTGAAGAGGCTGAAGGTGGCGAAATTCATCTTTGACAGTCCAGCGGGGATGGAAATGAGGTGGCGCACAACGGGCAGGAGCCTCGCCACAAAGATGGAGGTAGAACCTCGCTTCTGGAAGAACTCCTCGGCATGTTCCAGTTTCTCTCGGTTGAGTCGCAGCAGATGTCCGACCTTGCTGTCGGCAAATGCGTAGATGATGGGGCGTCCCAGCAACACCGACACACCATAGTTGATGATGGACCCCAGGTAGGCACCGACGGTCGCCATGATGATGACCATGGTGATGTTGAGACTGCTTTCGTGCTGCAGAGCGAAGTAAGCTGCTGGCGGGACCACCACCTCACTGGGCAAGGGGATGATGCTGCTCTCCATCGCCATGAGCAGCACCAACGCGGGGTAACTCATGTGGGCCTTGAGCCAAAAATAGATGTCGCGGGAGACTTCGCCCGTCGATGGCGTGGCGTTCTGCGCGCCGTGGGTGACGGCGACGATGGCCGAGCCGACCACAATGGCAGTGGCGACAATGACCATGAGTAATATCCAGATCCGGGGGTGTCGCAAGCTCCACCCCCGGTTACACAGATTGTCGCTTCCAGTGACCCTTGGTTCTTTGCTCATAATAATCAGTTATCAGTTGTCTGTTTTCTGTTGAGAATTGAGAATTTCTTTTAATTGAGAATCAAGCGTCTTGTCTAAGGATGCCAGAGGCTTGAAGCATGGCGCGGTAGGCATCTGCCTTTTTGTCAAGTGCCAAGGGATAAGCCCGCGAGGAGGAGGGCATGCGCCACAGCGTAAACTCGTGTTCCCCCACCCTGCACGCCACGGGTTGGCCGATGGGCGGTATTTCAACTCCCGCCATATCAGCGATGACACCCGTCGCCTTCTCACCGGCAGTGACGACGGCATGAATGGTGGGGTGCGCATCAAGTAGCGACTTCAGGTCGATGGGCTCGACAATCTCCAGGAACTTGTCACTGGCGTTGTCTTTGAGCCGCCGCACCGCCATCGCTGTGTCCCACAAGGCTATGCCGCGCTCGTTGAGGAAATCCTTGATATCGGCCAAACGGAATCGCTTGGCCGCCTCGTCCCAAAAATGGTTGCGGTCACCATAGAATATCACGCCCATGATGCGCCACATGTCATTCATTTTGTTGGGATAGAAGAAATCCATCGACCATCGCTCGGGCTTTGGCGGGAAGGTGCCCAGCATGATGAGTCGTGGCGCAGGCGGCACAAAAGGTGGCCAGGGGTGGCGTTCTATGGCAATGGGATTGTTCATCTCGTTTGCAAAATTACTGCAAGTTGAGAGAAGTACAAAATAAAAAACGAAGTTTTTGATTTTTACTTCCGAAACGCAGCGTAATTTATCAAAAATTACATCTTTTTCATGCAATGAGTGATGTTTTTTGTCCAAAACCTATCATTGCTGAACATTTTTTATTACTTTTGCGGTGGAAATAATCAACAAAAACTAAAGATATGAAGAAAAGTAGCTTATTGATGCTGGCAGTGATTGCAATTATCCTGGCCAGTTGCGGCTCGGGCAAGGAGGTACCCTACCTGATTGATGCGAACAAATTGCCTCAAGACGTGCTGAGTGCTGCTGCACGCATGAACGACCCAGTGTTGATGCCTGGCGACATGCTGCAGATCAACGTGTCGGGTCCCGATGCCGAGGCCATCAAGCCCTTCAACAAGAGCGAATACGTCAGTACGACCCACAACTACAACACGGGTAACAGCCAAGACAACTCAATCTATTATTACCTGGTTGACAACAACGGCAACATTGAGTTCCCGATGCTGGGCACGCTGCATGTAGGCGGCATGACGTTGAGCGCGATGCAGGAGCACATCGCTTCGCAGATTTATCCTCGCTATCTGACAGTGAAGCCCGGTGTGGAAGCTCGCATCCAAAACTTCCGCGTGTTCACGTTGGGCGAGGTGGGCAGTCCGGGTGTCGTCCGCGCTCCCAATGGTCGTTTGAACATCCTGGAAGCTCTCTCGCAGAGCGGTGACCTGAACATCAAGGGTCGTCGTGACAACATCATGATTGTGCGCACCAATGCCGACGGCAGCCGTGTGGTGAGAACCGTGAACCTGAATGACCCGAAGTTGTTGGTATCGCCCGACTTCAACCTGCAGCAGAATGACATCATCTACGTCGAGCCCAACTCCAGCCAAGCCCGCGCTTCATGGAGCATGCCTCCAGGTCTCTCGCTGGGCCTCTCATTGCTGGGCACGTTGATGTCGGTTACCACATTCGTGATTACCTTGACGAAGTAGTAAAGCAAGTTAGACTTTAGACGTTAAACGTTAGACATTAGACATTAGACGTTAGACATGGAGTCTAACGTCTAACGTTTAACGTCTAAAGCATTGGGCAAATTGTTTGAGGGGGATGCCTGATTGTTCGATGGCGGTAAAGGGAATCATCAGGAAGGTAAAACGCCGCACGTTGAGCATCACCAAAAACGACTCACCAGTGACCTTGATGCCACTCACCTCGTCCCATCGTATTAGATGGTCGTGCATGCGCGGGTCGGTGAATTGCAGCTGGATGCCGTCGTTGGTCAAGGTGAGCGATTTCTCGAGCAACGACCAGCGCGCCTCCATCGACAAGGCATAGTTTATATAAGCCAATGAAAGCACCATGGGAATGGCAACGAAAAGCACCATCATCGCTACAATGAGCCACCGCACATCAGCCAGCCATACCGCCAACGCGCCGCACACCAGCAGCGGCGTCACCAGCCAGGGCCAGCGCGCCCGGAAGTACATCCTTGCCAGTTGGCGCAGGTAATCGCCCGCAGCTACACGATATGGAATGAGTTGATAGTACATTATGAATTAAGAATTAAGAATTAAGAATTAAGAATTAAGAACGCGCTACGCGCTGGTAGACCATTTTATTGGTAGACCGCCTGTGGCTGGTAGACCGCGCTTCGCGCTGGTAGTGAATTTGTCAGTTGTCAGTTGTCAATCTCCCCTCTCCCTCTGGAGAGGGGTCGGGGGTGAGGCTGTTATTGGTTGCATCTTGCTTCTTGCATTATGCATTGATTAAAAAGAGCAGGCCACATGCGTGTGACCTGCTCTATTGTAGGAACGATCGGGGTCGAACCGATGACCTCCGCAATGTGACTGCGGCGCTCTAAACCAACTGGGCTACGCTCCTATCAGAATTGCGTGGCAAAATTACAGCCATTTTTCGAGATGACAAAGCATTTTCCAAAAAAAATGTGTATCTTCGCCAAAAATTTCGCAAAATTGGCAAAAAATAGTTCAAAACTCCTCAAAATCGCCCTCACGGTAATCGCTATGGCAATCGCCGTGGCTTGGTTCGTGGCTTGGCCCATGCGGCTGATTGACCCAGATGATCGCGACAATCTGTTGCTTACCGACGGCCAGTGCCGCCCCCTCAAGACTACTGCACCCGCCACATTATTATATAACAAGGCATTCCCTGACCACGACCATCAGCACAGCCGCATCCTCATACGGCGTCCTGCAGCGACCGATTCGCTTAAGCGCTATCCTGTGGTAGTTGTCGTGCAGGGCCCTGACGAGCCCTTTGACTCACTGGCCGCACAATGGCCCGCCATGGACAGTTGCTACGTGATGGTGATGAGCCACAGGCTAGAGACCCACCCCGAGCACAACGGTCTGCTACGATTGCTCGATACCACCCTCGCCCACTGGCTGAACCACTGCGGCATGCAGGTCGATGCTAACGATGTCACACTCGTCGACCGCACCAAGCAGGGCAGCCAGGCGCAGCAGTTTACCCATCGTCCCGTGCGCCATTTGCTGCTCACGCACGCAGGTGCCGACACCGCTGATGTGTTTGCCCGCCGCGTTCACCTGTTGCCCGCCTCCGCTGCTGATACGGCCCGTATGGCGCAGACTTTCAGACAGTTTGAAGAGCAGGAACTCGACGCTGACCTCTACCCCACCGGTCTCTCACCCTGGCACGCGGCACGCGCCATTGCACTTGACCGCCACCCTATCTCACAGACCCGCCTGCGGTTCACCCATCAGGAAGCCATAGCCCGCGGCTACGACCGACGCTACGTGATGTTTGCCGACTTCAGTATCCCTTCGGGCCTGAACCGGTTCTTCGTGTATGATTATGCTTTAGGTCGTGTCATCATCGACAGCAAATGCGCTCATGGCTGCGGCAGCGGCAGCACCGGCATGATTCCGCAGTTCAGCAACGAGCACGGAAGTTGTGCCACCTCGCTCGGACTGTACGAGATTGACGAGGTTCATCGCATGTACAAGAATGGTCGCATCGCCATCAACCTTGAGGGCCTTGAGGACACCAACGACAATGCCCGAATGCGGGGCATCAAAATTCATGGCGGAATGCGTTACGAGGGCGAGATTCACCCCCGTTACCTGCGCTTAGGCAAACTCAGCGAGGGCTGCTTCGCCCTGAGCAACATCCCCCTAAGCGCCATCCTCGTCCTCGTCGAGCAAACCGCCCCCCGCCACATCCTCCTCAGTGCCTACACACACTGAACAATGCATAATGCACAATTACTGAAATGAAAGCCTCTCCCTGTTGGGGAGAGGTTTAGTTTTTGGCCGTGGCGGAGCCGCGGCATAGATGACCGATGGGATTAGGGAGGCCGCGCCGCTAAAAGAAGTGGGCGGGGGGGAGGGGTTGCATGTTATAGGTGGAGGCCATGGACTCGCCGTA
>JAEEJI010000233.1 GCA_016281825.1 Muribaculaceae bacterium
GCATACTCGTTCTCCCAGCGGTCAAGGATGGAGACGGCAAAGCGATAACCCGTGCGATAAGCCGCAGCGATGCCATAGGCATTGGCATAACTTACGCCCAATATGTACTCCGGCTGACAGGTAAACTGTGCGTTGGATACCCCATCAGGAATGGCATATACCACATAGCGCACATTGTTGTCGGCATTCCACCGCAACGAATCACCGTCGCGTCGCACATTGCTCACGGCAGTGTAGTCGCGGTCGGGCTTGTACCAAGTCGGCACAGGGTGCAAAGCGGGAGTAGTATACACATTGCGCTTGAGGTAATGGCGCAACTGCACAGTCCTGCCATCTATTGACTGGCTGAGACTGCGCCAAGTGGAGTACTTGAAGTAAATCATGCCATACACGCCACTGAGCATGGCCTGTCGCATAACATTGACCTGAAGCACATACTCATCCAGATCCCAATTTGTTGTCGTTGCATCAACAACACTGCCACTGATATAGACATGGCGGTCAAACTTCTGTCCTATCTTTCCCCACCAGGTGGTTACCTCGTCGAAGTTACCAGCTGTATTCCAGTAGACCTGCGGTGAGATGAAATCAATGGTTCCTCGGCTGATCCACGCCATCGGGTCACTATAAATCTGGTTGTACTGCCAGTCGTTGCCCGGACTGGGATCTACGCCATATTGCGCAGCGACGGTGGGGCTACTGCACGCCACACCTGCCGGGCTGATGCCGAAGCGCACCCACGGCTTGGTCTGTTGGACCATCTGGTGGACATCGTGCACCATCTGGTTGACGTTCTCGCGTCGCCAGTCGGCTTGACTCATCGTACCGCCGGCGGCCTTGTAGGCATTGTATTGCTCGGCATCGAGCGACATGGATGGGTTGTCCTGGTTATAGAAGTAGTCATCAAAGACCAGTCCGTCGACATCATACTTGGTGATGATGTCCTTGCATACATCCACCACGCGCTGCCGCACCTCAGGTATGCCCGGGTTGAGCACCCACTCGTAATCAGTCTTCAGCAGCCACTCAGGGTGCGAATTCTCATAGTTACGCGAGTCGCTACCCCAACTCGAGACATTATTACGTTTGTATCTATAAGGGTTGACCCAAGCATACAGCTCGATGCCACGCTTGTGCGCCTCCTCAACGATAAACGCCAGTGGGTCGAATGCCGGGGGCACGCCACGAGCGGTGGAACAGTAGCTGGACCAAGGCTCGTAGGCCGAGTTGTATAGTGCATCACACATGGCACGCACATGGAAGTAGACCACGTTCATGTTGTTTACCGCCAGGGTGTCAAGCATCTTCTGGCAGGCTTTCTTCATGGTGGTGGCATTAGTTGTCGTGATGGCCCCGGAAGGCCAGTCAGTGACATAAGCGCTCATCCACACACCACGCGTCTCACGCTTGACGGCCGTCTGTGCGGTGGCCGTCAAGGCAAGCAACGCAATGATAATCAGAATGGATTTTTTCATCATTCCTGTTAGAATAGATTGGTCAAGCGCGGGTTGATGCACACGCCCAGAATCTTGTCCTTGTTGCCGTTGAAGTTATAGACCTTTCCGTCGTCGGGATTGAAATAATATAGTCCCGAGGTATAGTTCTTTTCGCTCTTGGCTGCACGGAAGCCGAAATAGACGTAATGCGTCTGCTTGTCAACCGCCATTTGGGTAGTGTAAACACCTTCGGCATCGGTCGTGTTAATGGGGTCGGCATCCATTTGGACAAAATGTACATAGTTCTCGTAGGTCACCGTCGCATTATCGGCCGGCAAGTCATACTCGCAGAATCCGATGCCTGGCGTAGTGCCCTTGGTCATCCACACATAGAGCTTGCCCAAGTCCTCGTCGAGGGTGAAGGCACGCGGTTGCGTGGTCTCGAGTATGATGGGATAAGGTGCTGGATCACTAGTTTTTGCGCCACCAGGCTTGATGTCGCTAGGACGGAAGCGATAGATGCCATAGCCCGAATAATTCTTACCCCACCAGAACATGCCCGTTCGGTCAATGTAGATGCCCGTATGAATGGCACCATACGCGATCCCCTTGCCATAGTAGCCCAGTTGATTGTTGACCACGAAATATCCAGCAGTACTATTAAAGTTGGTCGTTTCCAACTCACCACGCGTTGTAAGCAAGATTCGTCGTATACCAGTATTTCGGTCAGTATAATACAAATAATCACCGTCCACACATCCCTGGAAGGGATCGTTGAATGCTTGCTGTCCTACATTGGTAATCATGACGTTGACATTCGTGCCATCAGCGCTCATAGCCGTGATTTTCCCATCGCCCAAAACGCTATTCTCATCATTGACGTAATAGTACTGCTTGCCACAATCCAAGATATAGACAAAGTCCTGCTCCAATGTTGTCTCATCGGTGACCGTTTTCTCCACCCCAAAGACAATCTGAGTGGGCATATTGCCCGAGCTCACCCCCATATCAAAGGGTAAGTTCTTGGTGCCTTCAGGAAGCTGCGTCAAGTCAACCAGTTTGTAAGCCTTGATATTGCCTCCCTGTTCAGCATAGTAAATTGTCGGAGCCGGAATGCTTGAGCCCACCTGCACATTGACATAAGAGTCTTCAAGGCGGCGGTTTTCGCCATCCGTGTCAAACCAAGTATGCAGTTCGATTTTTTGTGAACCAATGTTCGTAAAAGTCAGTTCGCCCGGATTGCTTACATTTCCTTGCGCATCGCTCGTTCCTTCAAAAACTTCGATGACATTACCATTTGCATCTTTAGTTCCTTCTGGGAAGATCCACTCATAGCGACACTTGAGATTCTCTGGATTGGGCAATTCGATACCCAGTTTCACTGTCACATCATTAATAACCACGGTCGGTGCGCTCTGTTCCACTACCGTAAGCGTCGGCGCGATATCATAGATGAGCAGAGGGTAGGTCTTTTTTCCCACTCCATCCAGGGTGAGTGTCACCTTGTAAAGACCAGCCTTCTCATATTTGTGCTTTGGATTAGCTTCGGTCGACGTGCTGCCGTCACCAAAATCCCATGTTATAGCACCGGTCTTGGCCGAGGTGTTGTTAAACTGTATGGTCGACACCACATAGAAATCCAGTGTGTACTCATCCCCATCCACATTGTAGGTAAAATCTACATCTTTGCCTGGGAAGTTTCCATAATCTGGTTCCTTTTCGACACATGCGGTTATCGATAGTGCCATGAAGACCAATATTAGTATATTTCTAAGTACTTGCATAGTCAAAGAGTTTAATTGAGAGAAATTTCCTTGTTGTCCGAAGTCACACCCGCCTTGCCTGTGGCCTTGTCATATACGCGGAAGTCGGGGTTGAGCGTGTAGGTTCGTGAGAAATTGACCGAATAAGTCTTCTCCGCTGTATTATAAATCCATGCCGTGAAGGGTATTTGTTCCAACAATTCCTTCCAGTATGGCATATACTCGCGCCTCACATTGGTGATTTTGCCACCCGTGTCGTCACTGTAACGGCAAATAAGCCATGGCGAAGACTTATAAACTTGGTAAACATTCACTCCCGAAGGAGCCTGTTCCTGAGTAGGAATCTCGTGAATCGTGGTCACCCCATTATCTACAGTCACATAATAGTAATGGTCTATCTCATCAGTTGTGAACCAGGCATCAGACTTCTCCCCACTCTCGGTCACAGTGGGAAAGTTGACATTGTACTTGGCATTCAGCGCCTCGAACTGTTCTTGCGTAAAGTCATAGTTGATGTAGATGCTGCGCAAGTCGTTGTAGTATGTACTGTCTTTTGTCAATGCTTTAATGAGATAAGCACAGAACTCTTCTTTGAATGTAGGTGGATAGTACTCTTTGAATTTTGCCTCGTCCCACTGCTCCGGATTGCTCCATGACTTGGGTTCCATCGTCTTGGAGGTGGGGAACGAGTCGGCCAACACATATTCATATCCATCCCACACGGCCTTGCTGTGCGGGTAGGTTGCCATCTCCTGGCGCCGCACAGTGTCAACCGTTGTGATGGTTTTGGTATAAGACAGCGAGGTGGTCAGTCGGCTCGTTGCCGCCGCCTCATCGGTTCGCTTGGACAGCGCCCATACCGCACAATGGTCAATCTCGTTCTCTGACGAAGTGTAATACATGGCCTTAAAGCCGGCATAGTTACCCGCCTTAATTGTCACAGAACTCTGTTCCCAGCTGACTGTAGGCAACACAATGCCAATCTCCATATTGTCAGCAAATGGGTCATGTACCGCACAAGATGTCATCATCAATACTGCTGTAGCCAAAACGGCAATCAATTGATATATTTTCATAGTTATCTATTCATTTACAAGATTAGACAAATGCTCTTGTCACTCGCTCGTGAGCGATGTGATCTCACCGGCCTTATGCGCCCAGATCATGGGTTCTTGCAGCCACTTGTAGTTTTTGTATGCACCCAGTCGCTGCAGTTCGGCTCGATTGTACTTTTCTTCGGTCTCCGGGTCGTAGTTCAGGCGCTGAATCCAAGTATTCTCCTTTTCTGCCTCTGTGAGGCCATCTATCCAGTAAGCGGCATACAAGTTGTAGGGGCGACGCAAGTTTGGATAAATAATTTCGTTGGCATCACCGATACCGTAATTGTTTCGCTTGTTACTATAGTGGTAACGGCGCATGTCGGTCCACTGCTCGGGCTGCAGGTACATGGCGATGTACTTCTGCTGCATGAGGTCGCTTAAGGTGAACTCGCTGGGGTTGAAGAACCAGTGCTTGTTGCCACGGTTCTCGACCTTGTCAATCGATGGGTTCGAGCTAGTTCCACGGAAGTAGTCCTCGTTGTTGAGGAACGCGTTGACCTGCGCATTCCAATACTCGGCCTGCTCATATCCTGGCTTGCCGCCGGACACCGAGTTACCTGGATACTTGTTGTCAGTGTTGGCATTGTAATTGGCATTGGGGTACTTCTCGAGGAAGAAGTCCAGATGGCGCTGGATGTTCCATTGCGTGGCTTCCTTAGCCAGTGCGCACGCCTCGGCCTTGCGTCCTAGCCAATAGAGTGCCTCGGCCTTGATGAAGTAGAGTTCCTCCATGGTGAAGATGGGGTTGTAGGCATCGGTCGAGCCTGCGTATGCCCCCATGTATAAATGAGGGTAATTGGCAATCTTATAGGAAGTACCCATTCCGATATTGTTCTCAAGATACCGCATCTTGATTACCTCGCTCGTGGTCGATGCGTCACGCGGTCCAGTGCGGGCAATCATCAACAGGACGCAACGCGGGTCATTAGCGAAGCCGTCGTGTGCACGTTCGCCGTTATACATACCACATTTTGCCGGGTCATCGGGTTTGCTCAATCCCAACAAATCAATCATGAACCACTTGGAAGGAATGGCACTGCCCAGCAAGTTTCCACGCGACTCCCAAGAGTTGATGATGGGTTGCGCCACGCTCCATACAGCATTTTGCGTGTTGGTGCCGCCATCCCACTTGTAGCGAGGCTCGTTGCCGAACCAAGACCCATACATCAAGTCTCCTTTTCTCCATTGGTTGATGGCGTCATCTGCAGCAGCGACGATGCTCTGCAACACTTGTGTGCTAGTGTTGACATTGGGGATGTTGCGCAAGAGCAAGCGCGCCTTGACGGCATAAACCAGTCCCTTCCACTTTTCAAGGTCACCGCCATAAACACGGTCTTCTTTGAAAGTGATTTCTTGATTGGTTGTCGCTTGAGTAATCTCAGGATTCTCATACATCTTGATCAACTCATCGCACTCCTCAAGCATCCACTTGTAGATAGATGCCTGCGTGTCGTATGCCGGCGAGTTGCTCACGTATGCCTGACTGCGCGGCATGTCACCGAAGGCATCTGTCGTGAGTTGGGTCGACATGAGCTTTATGGTACGAGCAATCAGCTCATAGTTGGGCGAATTGATTTCCTGGGCATTAGCGATAAGATTAATGCTGTTCTTGCCTATATCATAGAAGTGTCGGCGCCACATCGGGTGGCGGTTCATCGTCAACATCTCCCATTCACACTTATAAGAATAGGCACCTACCGAACTCTTTCCGCCAGTAGTGAGCATCTGCGAGAAGTAGGCATAATACTCCGCATGGTCATAGACCACTTGCTGGGCATAATAAATCACCACGGGCAAACCCACCTTGGCATCAATCACATGCGCCACATCGGGGTTCACATTATCATCGAGTATATCGTTGCAACTGATTGTCACTAATGACAACAGAAGAAGCGATGCTAAAGTATATATCTTTTTCATTGTTGTCAATTGATTTAGAATGTTGCTTTCAGTGTAAAATTAAAACTACGGGTTGTAGGCACAGCATAGTTGTCAATGCCCATGCCACCAGGACCACCAGCCGTCGATGCCAACACAGCCGGATCCGAACCCGTGTATCGTGTCAGCAGGAACAGGTTGCGCCCTGTAGCGGTAGCCGTCAGCCCCTTGATGGGCCAAGACTTCTTGAAAAATGACGAAAAGTCATAGCTCAATGTCACATAACTCAATCGAATGTAAGAACCATCTTCGATAAAGTTACTGGAAACGGTACTATAGTACTGCGATATAAAGTTATTGTCCAGCACGATGGGTGTAGTGTTCTTTACGTACGTGACCGTTCCGTCCTCGCCCGTCACAGCCTGAACTCCATTGAAGATGACCTCTCGGTTGCGGTACTTGTCATACAGATGGTTCATGCCATTGGTGATGAGGCTGCGCCCCGTCACATTGACCACATCGCCTCCCTTTCGTGTGTCGAACAGGAATGACAATGTCGCATTCTTGTATCTGAAGGTAGAGCCAAGTCCCAGAAGGAAGTCTGGCTCACGGTTACCGATATAAACGCCCTTCTGCGGACTGATGATGGGGTATCCATTCTCATCACAGATGACATTGCCGTCAGGATCGCGCTCGTAGTCTTTTCCCGAGATACCTGTCGATGACTCATGCAAGCGAGCCACGGGGAAGATGTCACCATATTGGGTACCTTGAATCTCGGTCATATCCTCGGGCAAGGAAATCACTTTACCACGATTGTATGAGAAATTAAGCAAGGCAGTCCAATCGAAGTCACGATTCTTTATAATATCTTGATTCAAGGTGATTTCCATTCCATGATTTTCCAACTCTCCCTCATTGCGTGTCTGCAAAATCATGCCTGATGACGGCGAGACACGAACAGTGACAATCTGATTGCCGACGCTGGTCGAATAATAGGCCAGGTCAAGGCGGGTACGACTGTTGAAGAATCGCAGGTCTGCACCAATCTCCCACGAGCTGGTCATCTCGGGATGCAAGTCGTATGCACGACCTACAGTCGGGTCAACACCATAGCCACCGTCGGGGAACATCACCCATTGCTTGTAGGTGTCGGTGAACTTGTAAATCGGGCCGTCCTTACCTACCTTTGCCCAGTTGCCGCGCAACTTGCCGTAAGAGAACCACTTGTTTTGCAGGTGGAACAATTCGCTGAAAATGACACCACCCGTCACCGACATATACGGATAACTGGTTTGTGGTGCCTGTTTGAACTTTGACGAGCCGTCATATCGATAGGTGGCCGAAATCTGCGCCATTCCCTTGTAGTCAAATCGCACCTCTCCAAAGTAACCATACTTGTTCCACTTGCTGTGACTGACCGAAGGACGGTTGTAGGCAAGCAACTCAGTGTTCGTGAAATCGGTATTGTTATAACTATAATACATGCCTCCTAATTGGAAGTGCTCACCATAAATTGTAGCGCTCGCACCCGAGTACTGCTTCCACTCCATACCATAGAGCAGATTCACAGAGAAGTCCTGAGCAAAGGTCTTCTTATAAGTTGCCAAAAACTGGGTTATCCACTGTTCGCCACGAGATGGTTCGAAAGAGTAAGAGCCATAGAGTGACTGCGCGTCATTCAGGGCAGCCTTGACATTGGTGTCTTCCGGGTCATTCAAGTCACCGTCATAGAAACGCGGCACCGTGTAGCCATCATAAATGGAATAGCCCTTATCGTATGCCACCTTTCCCGTAAACACAAGGTCAGAGATAGGCTCATACGAGATCATACCATTGAGGATGAATCGTGTACTCTCGGTACGGGCCCTGTCTTTATATCGGCCATAATAAGGCGACACACCCGCGTTGATTCGCTCCAGGTCGGTCAACTTGTCCCAGGCCTCGTAACGGGCCCACCAGTTGACGTGTCCTTCCAGCGTCTCATAATCGGCCATGTTCTTGTTACGTCCCCAGTTGTAGATGGTTGAGATGGGGCTGCCCGAGCCTCGCGCCGTACTATTCTTGATGTTTGCCGTCATTTGCAGCGTCACCTGTTTGGACGGATGGAAAGTGCCCTTGAGGAACGCGGTCAACTGTTTCTTGTAGTCCTTGGGAATGATGCCCTCGTTGTCCATGTAAGAAACCGAGGCGTATGCGTCAAACTTCTCAGTACCTCCTGAGATGGAGGCATCATACTTCTGCATGATGCCCGTTTGCAAAAATTTGCCAACGTTGTCATAGCATGTATCCTCGGCACGAAGGTAAGGCCCCCATCCGCCACTGGCTGTGTTCTCCTTGTACATGCCCTTGGTACCCGGCATAAAAGACGATTGCAGCTTGGGTACACGCGCGGCATTGCTCACCTCGAGCGTTGCCGAGACGTTCACCTTGACGACACCCTCCTTACCACCACTCTTGGTGGTGATCATGATGACGCCGTTGGCCGCCTCCTGGCCATAAAGTGCCGATGCCGCTGCACCCTTGAGCACCGTCATGCTCTCAATGTCGTTTGGGTTCAAGTCAGCCAGCGTCGAGCCTTGCCCACGGATAGCAACGCCATCCACAATCATGAGCGGCTCATTGTTTTGAGAGGGGTTCATCGACGAGATGGCACGAATAATCACCTGGGTACTGGCATTTGGCGACCCACCTCCTGTCGAGATCTGCAGACCGGCCACCTTACCCTGCAACGAGTTGGCAAAGTTTGCCGACCCGCCAGCGGTTACTTGGTCTCCGTCCAGTTGTTGCACGGCGAAGTTCAGTTTCTTCTTCTCTTGGGTCTGCCCCATAGCAGTGACCACCACTTCGCTCAAGACCTGCGCATTGTCCTTCATCTCGATGTTAATCACGCTCTTTCCCGCAGTGACCTTGATCGTGACAGGGTTCATGCCGACGTATGTCACGACGAGCACGTCGCCGTCGTTGGCCTCAATGGAGTATTTTCCGTCCAGGTCGGTGGCGGTGCCTCGGCTGGTTCCCTGCACCTGGATGGATGCCCCGATGATGGGTTCTCCGTCCGATGCCTGTGTCACCACGCCCGTCACCGTGCGGGCATAGCCCCACACCGCGAACAGCGAAAATAACAGTAGCATTAGTAGCTGTTTTCTCATAATTTCTTCATTTATGTTAATAATGTTTATGTGTTTCTTTCGTTTCGTTCCTATTCAGAATTTCCACGGTACAAACTTACACAAAATTTTACAAACGAAGCACACCCTTTTTTTAAAAAAGGTGTACATTTAAGTTTTTTTATATTTAACTACAAGAATTTTTCTATTTTAAGATTTCAAATGGAGAGATAAGACAACAGGGACAACGAATATTATTTGCGGACGTGGCTAGGGCCGCGTCCCTACATTTTATCGCTTCGCGAGAACCACGA
>JAEEJI010000234.1 GCA_016281825.1 Muribaculaceae bacterium
CAAGGCCGAGGGCAATATCATCCACCACGACGAGAAGGGTTACTATGCCGTGGTCGCCACCACTCGTCCTGAGACCATCATGGGCGATACCGCCATGTGCATCAACCCCAAGGACCCGAAGAACCAATGGTTGCGTGGCCGTCAGGTGATTGTGCCGCTGGTGGGCCGTGTCATCAACGTGATTGAGGACCGCTATGTCGACATCGAGTTCGGTACGGGCTGTCTGAAGGTTACTCCGGCACACGACCCCAACGACTATATGCTGGGCAAGACGCACAACCTGGAGACCATCGACATCTTCAATGCCGATGGTAGCATTAGCGAGGAGTCTCCAATATACGTCGGCATGGACCGTATGGCCTGCCGTAAGCAAATTGTGCCCGACCTGCAGCAAGCCGGTCTGATGGAAAAGATTGAGGACTACGAGAACAAGGTAGGCTACAGCGAGCGCAACAGCGACACCCCTGTCGAGCCACGCTTGTGCATGCAGTGGTTCTTGAAGTTGCGCCACTTTGCCGACTTGGCACTTCCTCCGGTTATGAACGACGAACTCAAGTTCTACCCGCCCAAGTACAAGAGCACCTACAAGGTGTGGCTCGAGGGCATTCAGGACTGGTGCATCTCGCGTCAGTTGTGGTGGGGTCACCGCATTCCCGCCTATTTCCTGCCCACCGAAGACGGCAGTGAGGTGTATGTGGTGGCTATGAACGAGGCTGAGGCACTGGAGAAGGCTCGCCAGATTCCTGGCTATGAGCACATTGAGGCCAGCCAGTTGCGCCACGATGAGGATGCGCTTGACACCTGGTTCAGTTCATGGTTGTGGCCCATCTCGCTGTTCGACGGTATTAACAACCCCGGCAACGAGGAGATGCGCTACTACTACCCCACCAGCGACCTTGTGACCGCGCCCGACATTATCTTCTTCTGGGTGGCACGCATGATCATGGCTGGTTATGAATATGTGGGCGAGATGCCGTTCCGCAACGTGTATTTCACAGGTATCGTGCGCGACAAGTTGGGCCGCAAGATGTCCAAGTCGCTGGGCAACAGCCCCGACCCGCTGAAGCTCATTGAAGACTACGGCGCTGATGGTGTGCGCATGGGCATGATGCTCAGTGCACCTGCCGGCAACGACATCCTGTTTGACGAGGCATTGTGCGAACAGGGCCGCAACTTCAACAACAAGATTTGGAATGCGTTCCGCCTGGTCAAGGGCTGGGAGGTTGCCGATATCGAGCAGCCCGAGCATAGCCGCTTAGCAGTAGAGTGGTTCAACAGTGTCCTCAATGCCACGCTGGCCGAGGTCAAGGACCACTTCAGCAAGTTCCGTCTGAACGACGCGTTGATGGCAGTCTACCGCTTGTTCTGGGAGGAGTTCTCGGCTTGGTATCTTGAGATTATTAAGCCAGCCTATCAGCACCCTATCGACCGCGCCACGCTTGACGCCACATTGGGCTTCTTCGACACGCTGCTGCGCCTGATTCATCCGTTTATGCCGTTTATCAGCGAGGAGCTGTGGCAGCACCTTGCCGAGCGTCAGGATGGCGAGAGCATCATGTTGGCCCGCATCCCCGAGCCTGGTAAAGTCGACCAGACCCTGTTGTCGCAGATGACACAGGCAAAGGAGATTATCAGTGGCGTGCGCAGCATCCGCAAGGCCAAGAACATCGGTAACCGCGAGGCACTGCAGTTGCATGTGATGGGACGTCTTGACAACCCGTTCACGGGCATCATCGCCAAGGTGGCTTGCCTGGACAACATCATTGAGGACGCTGAAAAAGACCCGACCGCCGCATCGTTCCTAGTGGGTACGCTTGAACTGGCCGTGCCTCTGGGCAACAACATCGACGTGGCAGCCGAGATTGAAAAGCTTGAGGGCGAACTGAAATATGCCCAAGGCTTCCTGGCCGGTGTGGAGAAGAAGCTCGCCAACGAGCGCTTCGTGGCGAATGCTCCCGAGGCCGTCGTGGCGATGGAGCGTAAGAAGAAGGCTGATGCCGAGAGCAAGATTGCCACGCTGACCGCCACCCTCGCAGCCCTGAAAGGATAGGACACATCTTTCCCGTCCCCCCAAATCCCTTTAAAAGGGGACTTCTAGAATGGGCAAGCATAAGAGCCACCTCCACAATGTGATGGAGGCGGCTCTTGTGCTATGAGTGGGAGGCAGACTATACTGGGATCTTGTCGATGCGACGCTGATGGCGGCCTCCCTCAAACTCGGTAGTGAGGAACGTTTCGACCATCGCGATGGCCTCCTCGTCAGTAATGAACCGTCCAGGCAACACCAATACGTTGGCATCGTTATGTTGGCGCGCCAACTGTGCGATTTTAGGCAGCCAGCATAGTGCCGAACGAATGCCCTGATGCTTGTTCAGCGTGATGTTGATACCCTCTCCACTGCCACAGACACCAATGCCTGGATAGCACTCTCCGCTCTCTACGGCAAGCGCGCAGGGGTGAGCAAAGTCGGGATAGTCGCAACTCTCTTCGTCGTAGGTTCCAAAGTCCTTATAGGCGATGCCATGGGCATCTAACCACGCGATGACGGCCTGTTTGGTCGCCCAGCCGGCATGGTCGCTACATAACCCTACCGGCACTCCTTCTTTTAATATTTCATTCATAATTTACGATTATTTTCCAAGCATAATGTTGATGACTGCGTTGACATCGGCGATGTCGACGTTGCCGTCACCCGTCACGTCACCCGCAAGGGTTTGTGTCGCCTTGCCGAGCATCATGTTGATGATGGCGTTGACATCGGCAATGTCCACCTTGCCGTCACCGTTGACATCGCCCGCTACCGTATTGTCCAACAAGGGGGTTGCCTCGCAGTTGATGACCTGTTTGTCGTTGGGGGTTGAACCTTGCTGGTGCACAAATGCCACGACGCGCATCTTCTCAGGTTGCCACTCGCTTGCAAGTTCCACCTGATAAGTCTTCTCGTAGGAATTTCCACTGAAAGACAGTGGGTCGCCATTGTAAGCGGTGGGCATGTAGCGCAACACATGGTTGTGGACATAACTCTGAACCCACGTTTCTCCATTGAGCTGCCGTGCCACCAAATCATCCTCGGTCAAATAGACCGACAAGCCAATATTGCCACCCATGATTTGGCTCAAGCCCTCAGCAGCCTGCCCTTTCACCTTCAGAACAAGTATTCGTGTATTCTCATCGAAACTCGGCTGGATCTTAACTGTAGCCAGCGCTGGAGTAGGATTAGAATCGAAGTAGGTGTAACTCAGCATCTCGGCAGCTTGTTGTGCGTACTCTTGATTGTAGGCAATCGAGGGGACAACACTTCCCGACCCAGCACCATCAAAACGGTTGAACGAAGCTCGACAGCCACTAAGAGCTCCTAGATAGGATGCCACCTGAGTGCCACTTGTGGTAGTGAACACGTCAGTGCCATTATAGTTGCAATGGATGGCGACCCATTCCATGTCGTCGCGCATCTGCTGCAATGCCTCGAGTACGGCATCTCCCTGAGGGCAATTACTGCCAACTTGAGATGTGAAATGCTCAACCAACTGTTTTTGACGTGGGAACGAGTTGACATACGCAACAAACTCGGTCGACACCGATGCCCCATCATTCACAGGTTCACCATCGACAGAGGTCACACGCAAGGTTAGTATGTGGCTACCCGAGGTCACGCCATCAAGCGGGCAGGTGCTATTCAGTATTGTCTCGACCGGAGTCAACGCCTCGGGTGAGTCAATCTGCCCCTTGAACTCGCCATCAACGAGCATGTCGATGGTGTAGTCCCACAATGTCTTCTTGCCGAAGTTGGACAAACCAACCGAGAAATCCAGTCCTTCGGAAACCTTGGCATACTTACTAGCTTGTGGCTGGGACAGGTACAGGAAGTGGTCTGTGTAGTTCTTTTCGACGATGGCTTGGACGCTAATATTTCCATAGTACGAGAGACCGATATCCTGCCACTGGTTACCAGTCAGCTCCCCGGCTTGTGTATAAGTGTCTAGAATAGTTCCCTCCTCGACCACCGAAATGGGATAGGACGCATCGGAGGTGCCGATAATTTGCTTGTACTGATAGCCCAGCAATAGTCCCACGATGCCCTCGGTGCTAATAGTGAACGGATTATCCAATACCACCTCATTCCATCCGACTGCCGTTCTGGTTACAGTTTGCTCGACTAGTGGATCGCCTAAAGTGAGCGGTTCAAGACTCGTAACGGGATAGACAAACACAGCCCCACCAGTCACGGCAGCACACAAGCCAAAACGGATAGCCTTGACCACACCACCGTTATACGCCCTCACCATATCCACCGGAAGCACGACACCCATTTTGGAGATGCCCGAATAGTCTTCCAGTCCTATTCCATAATCGTTGAGTGCATCGCTGGTGTAAGGTCCCAAGTAGAGTTGGTTCTCTCCTAATGCTTTCATCACGGGTGCCTTGGCGGCATGGGGTGATGAAGCTTCAGCAGCTGCAGGATTGCGCTTGAGCATCTGTGCGTTGGACACAGTCAAGCAACAAACAGCGACGAGCAAAACAATCGATAATCTCTTCATAATAATATGGTTAGGGATTTGAGGGTTTGAGGGTTAGGAGTTAGCTTTTTATCGCTAACCACTAGCCTCAAACTATCAACTTTATTTACCTAGCATGATGTTAATAACTGCGTTGACATCTGCGATGTCCACGTTGCCATCTTCAGTGACATCAGCCGCATCGGTCTTTTCCTGCTTTCCGAGCATCATGTTGATGATGGCATTGACATCAGCGATGTCTACTTCACCATCATCCGTCACATCGCCAACAACCACATCAGTGATGCCATTGCGGAAGTGCAAGGTTGCCGTGGGGCCATCACACAGATAAGTGTAAGTGGGATTGATGGCGCTTCCTGACTTGCTGAGGATTTCAACCGTAAGAATCACATCACATCCACCCTCTTCATCAGGGAACCACTCGGTCATCAAGTCGCGGATTTCACCAGGGCCGATTTCTCCACCCTCGGTAACTACGTTAATCTCTTCAGCGTAGTTCTTGCATGCCATTGGGAAACAAAGCTGGTAGTTGCCATTGTCGATGCGCTCAATTGTGAGGTTGATGCGCATGGATTGGGGAAGAACCGACTTGTTGTGCAACGACAGACCCGAGTACATGATGTTGGTAGTCTCGCCCGTGAAGATATCTTCTTCGGCAGTTACCTCGGTCAGTGTGAGCGTGGTGCCGTCGGGGACGACATTACCATTCTTGTCGACAAACTCAAAGATATCCAAATTTTGTGCCGACAAAGTCATTGCGGCCAATGCCGCGGTAATAGTAAGTAAGATTTTTTTCATTTTATCTGTTTTAAACTGGGAATTTTGGGAAGACTGGGAATACTAGAAAGATTGGGAGGACTGGGAATAGCTCCCCTCATTAGGGAGTTGGGGGGAGTATCAATTTTTGCTTCGTTGCCTGGAGTACACCGGTGTTGTTGTAGACAAACGCAATGACGCTCAGGTGGTTGAGGTTATAGGCTTCGCCGATGTCCAGTGACGACTTGCTTACTTGCGTCTCGCCCTCGGGTATCGAAACATCTTCGCCCCAGGTGCCGTTGATTGACTGGCGGAACACATGATTGTGGACATAATCGCGCATGGGCTTGCCATCGGGCATGTACTGCGGACTGACGATGCTGTCCTCAACGAGCCACAGTTGCAGCTTTCCGCTGACATTTCCGTCGGTCGCCATCATTCTGCTGTTCACGTAAAAAGACCGCGACGCTTCAGTCTCTTCGATAGACAATTCGATGGACAAAGGAGCCGTCTTTTGAATATCTTCGTAGACCTGCGCCGCCCATGAGGGATAATTGCTTACCGCATGGCGGTTGACCATGCCGCTGGGTTGCTCCTGGACTTGCCAATAGTTGAAATACTCATCGCCTTCGGCTGTCCACAGGGGCAAGGTTGTCCCGTTGGTGTTCTTGGCGAAGGGTCCGCTGTGGATTCCCACGGCAATGACTGCCGAGTCGCCATACTGCTCAATGATTTGCTCGATGGCCTCGGTTGCATTGGGACAGTTGACACAGCGTTGTCCCGTGAAGTCCTCGATGAGCACGGTGCGTGACACCGCTGCGGGCTTGACATAGATGAATCGCTCATCTTCGGGGATGTCGTCGCAGGCCACAAGTGCCCCCAGGAGGACAAACATTGTCCATGCGACATATTTCGTTAATCTGCTCATAGTTTTCCTCCTAGAAGTTATAATTGTAAGTGACTGTGACACCCCGGCTGGCGGGTACATACCGACACACGCCACCAGCGCAGTTATAGCCGGCGCGGGTGCGTCCGTATCCCAGCTGGATGCGGTGTGACTTAACATTATAGGTCACCAGTCCTTGATAGTAATGCAACTTGGTTTCACCACTGTTGTACATGTCCGACACAGTGAGCATCCAGTGGGGTGCCCACGAGAGTTCGAGCAGGCCATACCACCAGTCTCCCTGATCATCGCGAGTCGAGAGGTATTGCACCTCGCCGCGCAGGGTCCACTTGCGTGCCATGTTCCAGCGCACTTCGGCTACGGCGATATTGCTGCACACCATGCCCC
>JAEEJI010000235.1 GCA_016281825.1 Muribaculaceae bacterium
CGCGAGGCCTAGCTATTCGTATTTTATTGCAAAAAACACTAACCGTAATTTAACTGTTATGGACGACAATTCTGAGAAGAGACCGAGACGCCCCCGTATCGGTGAGGCGAAGTCTAACCCCGAGAGCACAAGCGACGGCACCCGTTATGAGCGTGTAGACTACGATCGCGAGACACAAGCCACACAAACAACACCACCCGAAGAAGGTAACACCCCACAGTACCAATCTGGTGGATACCAACCACGCGGTTACCAACAACGCGGTTATCAACCTCGCGGCTATCAGCAGCGTGGATACCAACAACGTGGCTATCAACAACATGGTTATCAACAACATGGTTATCAACAACATGGTTATCAACAAGGTTATCAGAGCGACTATGACGCTCCAACAGCCAGTGAGCCCACGGGCGATGACGGCATGATGCCCCAACAAGGTGGTTTTCAACCTCGCCAGCAAGGCGGATACCAACCTCGCCAACAAGGTGGTTACCGCCAACAAAGTGGCGGTTATCGCCAACAGGGCGGCTATCGTCAACAAAGCGGTGGTTACCGTCAGCAAGGCGGCTACCGTCAACAAGGTGGTTACCGCCAGCAAGGCAACTACCAGGGCGGATATCAACAGGGAGGTTACCAACAGGGCGGTTACCGCAAGCGCCCCAAGCGCAAACCCATGGTTCCGAAGCCACAGATGCGCTTTGTGCCGCGTCCCAAACCCGTAGAATATGATGAACCCATCGTTGACCCCAATATGGAGGTTCGCCTAAACAAATTCTTGGCCAATGCTGGCGTATGTTCGCGCCGTGAAGCCGATGACAAGATCAAGAACGGCGAAATCAAAGTCAATGGTGTGGTGGTAACCGAACTTGGTGTGAAAATCACACCCAAGGACATCGTGGAATATGAAGGCAAAGTGGTAACCACCGAGAAGAAGTGCTACATTTTGCTGAACAAGCCCAAGAATTGCGTGACCACCTGCGATGACGAGAAAGACACTCGTGGCAACTCTGAAGGATTGGAAGGCACTGAAGGCGAGAACACCGGGCCCAAGTCCCAACAGAAACCTCGCAAGACGGTGATGGACCTAGTGAAGGGAGCCTGCGAGGAACGCATCTATCCTGTGGGTCGTTTGGACCGCAACACCACGGGCGTGTTGCTACTCACCAACGATGGTGACCTCGCCTCCAAACTTACGCATCCCAAGTATGTGAAAAAGAAAATCTACCAGGTATGGACCGACAAACCCATCAGCGAGGAGGACATGCAGCACATCGCCGACGGTGTTGAGCTGGACGATGGTCCCATCCATGCCGATGCAGTGAGTTATGTGTCAACCACCGACCGCAAGCAGGTCGGCATCGAGATTCACTCGGGTCGCAATCGTGTGGTTCGCCGCATTTTCGAGGCACTGGGCTACCGCGTCGTCAAGTTGGATCGCGTCTATTTCGCCGGTCTGACAAAGAAGAACCTGGCTCGTGGGCGCTGGCGCTACCTGACCCAGGAAGAGGTCAACTACCTGCGTCAAGGATCATTTGAATAAATCACTGGCCGAGGCGAAACCTCGGCCCACAGAACAAGAATAACATCAACAGAAATCATGACATTGAAACGAACAAAGATTGTCGACATCTTCGCCCCTGAACTGGTGGGTGAGCAGGTTTGCGTCAAGGGTTGGGTACGTACCCGCCGCGGGAACAAACACGTGCAGTTCATCGCACTGAACGACGGATCGACAATCAAGAACCTCCAGATTGTCATCGACCTGGAGAAATTCAGCGAAGAGGAGCTGAAACCTATTACTACCGGCTCGAGTCTGCATGTCGAGGGCACCTTGGTTGCCTCGCAGGGCAAGGGCCAGACCGTCGAGGTACAAGCGCAGAGCGTCGAAATCTACGGCACTGCCGACCCCGATGAATACCCATTGCAGAAGAAAGGACACACGCTGGAATTCCTTCGCGAGAAGGCTCACCTGCGCATGCGCACCAACACCTTTGGCGCCGTGTTCCGCATTCGTCACCACCTGGCGTTTGCCATCCACAAGTTCTTTAACGACAAGGGCTTCTTCTACATGCACACGCCGTTGATTACAGGCAGTGACTGCGAGGGCGCTGGCGACATGTTCCAGGTGACAACGCTCAACCTGGGCGACCTGCCCAAGAACGAGGACGGCACAAATGACTACACCCAGGACTTCTTTGGCAAGCCCACCAGCCTGACCGTGAGCGGCCAGCTCGAGGGTGAGTTGGGTGCAACGGCGCTTGGTGCCATCTACACATTTGGTCCCACATTCCGCGCCGAGAACAGCAACACACCTCGCCACTTGGCCGAGTTCTGGATGATTGAGCCTGAGGTGGCGTTCAACAACATCACCGACAACATGGACCTTGCCGAAGAGTTCATCAAGTACTGCGTGCAGTATGCGCTGGACCACTGCAAGGACGATATCGAATTCCTGAACCAGATGTACGACAACACGCTCATCGAGCGTCTGCAGGGTGTTCTCAAGCAGGAATTCGTGCGCCTGAGTTACACCGAGGGCATCAAGATTCTGGAGGGATCGGGCAAGAAGTTCGAGTTCCCCGTCAAGTGGGGCGTGGACCTTCAGAGCGAGCACGAGCGCTACCTGGTGGAAGAGCACTTCAAGTGTCCGGTGATTTTGACCGACTATCCGCGTGAAATCAAGGCGTTCTACATGAAGCAGAACGATGACGGCAAGACCGTGCGCGCCATGGATGTGCTGTTCCCACAGATTGGTGAGATTATCGGTGGCAGCGAGCGCGAGGAGAACTACGACAAGCTCATCGGCGAGATTGAGCGCCGTGGCATCCCGATGAAGGACATGTGGTGGTATCTGGAGACACGCAAGTTTGGTACGGTGCCTCATGCTGGTTTCGGCCTGGGCTTCGAGCGCCTGATCTTGTTTGTCACGGGTATGGCCAATATCCGCGACGTGATCCCGTTCCCGCGTACACCCAACAACGCTGAGTTCTAAATACTCACGAAAATATTTGACCGCGAATGGCGCAATCTTGCGTGATTCGCGGTCTATTTTTGTGTCTTTACTAAAATGTCAGAGCAATGCTGCCACACCTAGAGTGCCACCGATGAAAAGAGCATAGCGGATTATTTTGCCAATGGTCATGGCGGTGATGGTGATGGGGATATTGGCACGCATCATGCCCAAGACGACAGTTAGGGCACTGCCCAACACAGGGACAAAAGCGAAGAAGGCCATCC
>JAEEJI010000236.1 GCA_016281825.1 Muribaculaceae bacterium
ACGAGTGGCGGCTCAGACATCATCTCGATGATTTTGCACAAGTACACCAAGATTTCGCTGGGCACGCTGGTGATGATTGTCGACGGCATCATCACGCTGAGCACGCTCATTGCTTTCGGCGACATCCGCCTACCCATCTACTCGGTCATCATCATCTTCATCGAGGGCAAGGTCATCAACCTGGTGGTTGACGGTATGAAAAGCTACCGCACCATGTTTATCATCACCGAGAAGCCCGATGCCATTCGCGACTACATCATCAACGACCTGGAACGTGGCGGCACTTGCCTCACGGGTACAGGTCTGTACAAGGGCAATGAGCGCAAGATGGTGTATGTGACACTCAGCCGCAGCGACATGCTCAAGCTTCGCTCGGTGTTGCATCTAATTGATCCTAAGGCGTTTGTCAACATCATGGAAAGCAGCGAAATCTTAGGAGAAGGCTTCCGTGCCTTGCCGAATGAGTAGCGTTATAATTGAGAATTGAGAATTGAGAATTGAGAATTGAGAATTGAGAATTGAGAGTGGGCGACGGCAAAACCGTCGCCCACTCAATCGATGCTTGTTACTTGGTTTAGTCTTCGAGGTCGCAGCCGGTGAAGCCCATTTCTCGTGCGCGTTCCTGGTCAAAGGTGCAATAGATAATTTCACCTTGGGCGCATAGGTTGTCATCACTGTCCACTACATCCACTGCTACGTTGACAAAGTTGCGCATCTGCTGCGCCAGCCGTGCTCGCAGCGTGATGCTCCCAGCGTTGGTCATGATGGGGCGACGATAGTGCATATTGAGTTTAACAGTCATGGCCGTGGTCTGCAGTTTGCGTGTGATAAGCCATGCTCCCGTCTCGTCGACCAGCGTGGCGATGATGCCTCCGTGCAAGGTATCAATCCATCCCTGATGGTGGGTAGATGGCTGCCAGATTGAGAGCACTTCATCTCCATCTTCATAGAACTGCATTTTCAGCCCCATGGGGTTGTTGGGTGCGCAGCCGAAGCAGTTATATCCTTCCTTGTCTGCCCAAGGGTTTTTAATCTTTTTCATTGTCTACTGAAATGAGTGGGCAAAAATACTGAAAAAAAATTTTTCAGTAAAATTTTGGTCGAAAATTTTGTATTGCCGCCGCCAAGTAGTAATTTTGCACAACATTTTGCCTTTTTAGGCACTGCGGCTACCCCGCTTGGGTTGTCGCATGCTCTTTTTCGGCATTATATGAGATTATAAATTAGCTATTTAGGTTACACTTAGTGCATGGCTGAACTGAAAAAAATCAAGACTGCTTTAATCTCCGTCTTTCACAAGGACGGACTTGACGATATCTTGCAGGAACTCAATACACATGGCGTGAGATTTCTATCGACCGGCGGGACACAGAAGTTCATCCAGGAACAGGGCTACGCCTGTGACGCCGTTGAGGACCTGACTGGCTATCCCTCAATATTGGGTGGTCGCGTAAAGACGCTTCACCCCAAGGTGTTTGGCGGCATCCTAACCCGCCGTGACAATGAGGGTGACCGTGCGCAAATCGCGCAATATGAGATTCCTGAGATTGACCTGGTGATTGTCGACCTGTATCCATTTGAAGCCACTGTAGCCAGTGGTGCGAGCGAGGCCGATATCATCGAGAAGATAGACATTGGCGGCATTTCGCTCATCCGCGGGGCTGCCAAGAACTACAACGATGTGGCCATAGTTGCCAGCAAAGGGCAATATGGTCTGTTGCTGGAAATACTGCGCAATCATGGCGACGCTGTGACCACACTTGCTGAGCGACGTCTGCTGGCCCGCGAGGCCTTCGGTGTTTCGAGCGCTTACGACAGCCACATCTTCAACTACTTTGACGGCGATGACCACAGCGCTCTGCGGCTGCCTATCAATGGTCGCAAGTCGCTTCGTTATGGCGAGAACCCGCACCAGCAAGGCTACTACTTCGGTGACTTTGACCGCATGTTCACGCAGCTACACGGCAAGGAGATCAGCTATAACAATCTTCTTGACATCGATGCCGCCATCAATCTGATTGGCGACTTCACTGAGCCGACGTTCGTAATCATGAAGCACAACAACGCTTGTGGGCTTGCCACGCGCGAGACACTTGTCGAGGCTTTCAAGGCTGCATTAGCCGGTGACCCTGTGAGTGCCTTCGGCGGTGTGCATGTCACCAACCGCCCCGTAGACCTGGCCACAGCCGAGGAGATGAACAAAGTGTTCATCGAGGTGTGCATCGCTCCTGGCTACAGCGACGAGGCGCTTGAGGTGTTGAAGCAGAAAAAGAACCGTGTCATTCTGGTAATGAAAGACATCGAGTTGCCCAAGACCACTTGCCGCACTGTGCTCAATGGCGCCTTGGTGCAGGAGCGCGACACACACGTCGAGACCCCTGACGAGTTGCGCCAAGTGACTACTGAGGCAGTCACCGATGCTCAGACGCGTGACCTGCTGATGGCTAACATCATCGTCAAGCATAGCAAGAGTAACGCCATCGTCCTGGTCAAGAACCAAATGTTGGTGGGCAGCGGCGTGGGACAAACCTCGCGTGTTGATGCCCTGAAGCAAGCTATTGACAAGGCCCGCTCATTTGGCCATGACCTGACGGGTGCCGTGATGGCTAGCGACGCTTTCTTCCCGTTTGGCGACTGTGTACAGATTGCTCATGAAGCAGGCATAAATGCCGTCATCCAACCAGGCGGGTCGGTTCGTGACCAAGAAAGCGTGGATTACTGCAATGCTCACGGTGTGGCTATGGTTATGACGGGCATCCGTCACTTCAAACATTAGATTACCCGAAAAACATCACAATATTTTTATTTTAAGTTAAACAAAAAACAAAACTAACTTTATGGGACTTTTTTCATTTACACAAGAGATTGCCATTGACCTAGGAACGGCCAACACAATCATTATACACAAGGACAAGATTGTCATCGACGAGCCTTCGGTTGTGGCCCTGGAAACCAAGACCGGCAAACTCATCGCCGTTGGTGAGCGCGCCCGCGAGATGCAAGGCAAGGAGAACGAGGGCATCACCACCATCCGTCCGCTGAAGGAAGGTGTGATTGGCGACTTCAACGCATGCGAGTTGATGATGCGTGGCTTCATCAAGAAGGTTAGCGCCAAAAACCACTGGTTCGCTCCGTCATTGCGCATGGTGGTTTGTATTCCCTCGGGCTCGACCGAGGTTGAGATTCGTGCGGTGCGCGACTCGAGCGAGCATGCCCAGGGTCGTGACGTATATATGATTTACGAGCCGATGGCCGCTGCGTTAGGTATTGGTCTTGACGTGCTAGCCCCCGAGGGCAACATGATTATCGACATTGGTGGCGGCACGACCGAGATCGCCGTCATCTCGCTGGGTGGCATCGTTACCAACAAGAGCATCAAGTGTGCCGGTGATGACCTGACCAACGATATCATCGAGCACATGCGCCGCGCACACAATGTAAAGGTTGGCGAGCGTATGGCCGAGCGCATCAAGATTAACGTCGGTAGCGCATTGACCGAGCTTGACAATCCGCCCGAAGACTATATCGTCCATGGCCCGAACATGATGACCGCCCTGCCCATGGAGGTGCCGGTGAGTTATCAGGAGGTTTCTCATTGCATCGAGAAGTCAATCAGCAAGATTGAGGCCGCTGTGTTAAGCGCTCTGGAACAGACTCCTCCCGAGTTGTATGCCGACTTGGTTAAGAACGGTGTGTACCTGAGTGGTGGTGGTGCTTTGCTGCGCGGTCTGGACAAGCGTCTGACCGACAAGATTGGCATCCAATTCCATGTGGCCGAGGATCCCTTGCACGCCGTAGCCAAAGGTACAGGTGTTGCCCTGAAGAACTACAAGATTTTCAAGTTCTTAAAGCGATAAGAGGCTGTAGGGCTGACCAATGAAAAATCTGCTTGATTTCTTTGTAAAGCATAGCGCGTGGTTCGTGTTGATGCTCTATCTGATATTGAGTTG
>JAEEJI010000237.1 GCA_016281825.1 Muribaculaceae bacterium
ACTCGTCATAGTCGAGGCCCATTGCTGTTGCTTTGTTTACGGCAGCAGCCCTCAGCTGTGGAGCTATCAGTTCAAATGCGTCAATAGTCATTTACAAATCTCGTAATCTGCCGACAAAATTACTAACTTTACATCTATATAACACATCACCCCCCACTTTTCAAACAAAAGTAACGAACTTTTTTTAAAAAAATGGGTACGACGGAATGAAACAATTATCAAAGATGAACCTCAATGCCGTTGATTTCGAAGATGCAGTCATCACGCACTTGACGGATCTTCCAGCTGAAAACTGTAAACTATTATGAGATTTCGCTCCAGGACTGTTGCTTGTCGAAGATTTGGCGCAGTTGCTGGTCCAATTGTTTGCCCTCGGGGGTGGTGAGGTCGGGGTCTTGTTGCAGGTATGCCTCGGCATCGTCTCGGGTAAGCTGAACAATCTGGCCGTCCTGCGCCAGATTGGCGACCCGCAGGTTGAATGCCACGCCGCTCTGTTGTGTGCCGTCCATGTCGCCCGGTCCACGCAGGTGCATGTCCTCCTCGGCGACCCGGAATCCGTCATTGGTCTGGGTCATCACCTCCAGACGGTGACGCGTGTCGTGGGTTAAATCATACTTGGTCATGAGGATGCAGTAGCTCTGGTCTGCACCGCGCCCTACCCTGCCTCGCAGCTGGTGCAGTTGCGAAAGCCCGAAGCGCTCGGCGTTCTCGATGACCATCACGCTGGCATTGGGCACGTTTACACCCACCTCTATGACCGTCGTCGCTACCAGGATGTGGGCCTGGTGCGAGACAAAGAGATCCATCTGGTGGTCTTTCTCGGCGGGCTTCATACGGCCGTGAACCATCGCGACATTATAGCTGGGGAAGGTGTCCTTGACAATCTCATAGCCCTCTTCCAAGGCGCGCAAGTCGAGTTTCTCACTCTCCTCGATGAGGGGATAGACGATATAGGCCTGCCGTCCCAGCCGCAGTTGTTGCCCTACGAAGCGGTACATCTGCTCGCGGTCCTTCTCATAGCGCATGAGCGTGGTCACAGGTTTGCGCCCTGGTGGAAGTTCGTCAATCACACTCACGTCCAGGTCGCCATAGACCGTCATCGCGAGGGTGCGCGGGATGGGCGTCGCCGTCATCACCAACACATGCGGCGGCGTGGTGTTCTTGCGCCACAGCTTGGCACGCTGCGCCACGCCGAAGCGGTGCTGCTCGTCGATGACCGCCAGTCCTAAATTGCGGAACTGAACGGTGTCCTCGATGAGGGCATGGGTGCCGATGAGGATTTTGAGTTCACCGCTCTGTAGCTGCTCGTGGATGCGTTCGCGCTCTTTCTTGCGGGTGCTGCCGGTGAGCAACGCCACGTTCACGCCAATCGGTGCCGCCATCTGACTGATGGACTCCAAATGCTGTGTCGCCAGAATCTCGGTGGGTGCCATGATGCACGCCTGGTAGCCGTTGTCGAGCGCGATGAGGGCGGTCATGAACGCGACGATGGTCTTTCCGCTGCCCACATCGCCCTGGAGCAAGCGGTTCATCTGCCTTCCGCTGCCCATGTCGTGCCGCATCTCGCGGATGACGCGTTTCTGCGCCCCAGTGAGCGGGAAAGCCAGCACATGGTTGTAGAAATTGTTGAAGTAGTCGCCCACGCGCGAGAAGACGAACCCCACGCGGCGTTCTTCCCTACCTTTTATATATTTAAGGATGTTGAGTTGCAAGAAGAATAGCTCCTCATACTTCATGCGGAACTGCGCCCGCTGCAGGTCGTGGACGCTGGTGGGGCGATGCATGTTGAGCAGTGCCTGCGACAGGGGCATGAGGTTGCGTTGCGCCAGCAGTTGCCGTGGCAAGGTCTCGGGCACGTTCTGCACGACGGGCGTATTGAGCAGGTTGCCCACCAGCTTCTGCATGGTGCGCTGGGTGAATTGGCGGTTGTGGAGCTTCTCGGTGAGGCTGTACACGCCCTGCAGCCCTTGCGGCACCGTCTCGGGCTTGTAGACATCAATCTCGGGGTGGATGATGCTGTAGTGGTTCTGGAACGGCGAGGGTTTTCCGAAGAGCAGATATTCCACACCGGGACGGTAGGTGTCCTGGATGTATCGGACACGGTTGAACCAGACGACCTCGATGGTGCCAGTGCCATCGGTGAACAACGCCATCAACCGCCTGCGCGCTCCCTCGCCCGCCGTGGTGAAGTTGATGAACCGCCCACGCAGCTGAATATAGGGCATATCACCGCTGATCTCGTTGATGTGGTGTATGGTGCTTCGGTCGATGTGTCGGAAGGGGAAGTAATAGAGCAGGTCATGGAATGTGGCTATGCCCAGTTCCTTGCGCAACAACTCAGCGCGTTTGGGTCCCACACCCGACAGGTACTGGATGTCCATTCGGCGCAGGTCGTTACTCATGTCTCAGGATATTCTCGGCCAGCAAGAGGTCGCTGGGGTGTGTGATTTTGATATTGGTGGTCTCACCGTCAATGAGAGTTACAGGGTGTCCCGCCAACTCATAGACCGAGGCATCGTCGGTGTACACGGGCAGATAAGGACGGTCGTAGGCAGCCTTGAGCGCGACGGCATCAAATGCCTGTGGGGTCTGCACGGCCCGCAAGACACTGCGCGGCACGATGTGGCTGGTGCCGTCTTCCTCGACTTGTCGGATGGAGTCTGTAACGGGTACCACCGGCACCGCGCTGCCACACTGCCGTGCCACAGCAAAAGCCTGGTCGATGACCTGGGTAGATACCAGTGGACGAACGCCGTCTTGCACAGCAATCACGTCACCCGGCAGAGCCTTCAGTGTATCAATGGCGTTCTTCACGCTCTGCCAACGGGTGTCGCCGCCAGTCACCACATGATGCGGCACATTGCAGTGGTGGTCGACGCACAACTGCCGCCACAAGTCATGGTGCGCCAGGGGCAATACCACAACGATTTCGTCACTGGCTGACGCGAACGCCTCCAGGGTGTGCTGCAGCACGGGTTTGCCGTTCAGCAGCATGAATTGCTTGGGCAGGTCGGCACCGAAGCGTGTTCCCGAGCCTCCTGCGACAATGATGGTGATGTTTCTCATGTCGGGTTATCTTCAGGGAAATGATGAAGGGTCAATCGTTTGCCATCAAAGACGGCGTAGGTATCCTGGCAGATCCAGTCGCCCAGAAAGGCGACCTGGACACCCTCCATGTCGTCAAGTCTTGCCAAGTGTAGGTGTCCGAACACATAGTGTTTTACCTCGGGATGGTTGGCATGGTGCTCGCGCACATAGTTCAGCAGTCTTTCGGCCGCCCCAACTTTCTCGTGTTCCTCGTCGCAGGGTCTGCGTCCCGTGCGGTTACTGGTACTCCATTCGGTTGCCAGTTTATAGGTCCAGCGGGGATGCACCGAGGCATAGAGTCTCTGACACACACGGTTGGTAAAGCACCACTTCATGAGGCGGAACTTGCGTGAATGCTCTCCCACATCATCACCATGAGAGAGCAGGAACGGCGTTCCATCCACATCAACAATGGCGGCTTGGCGCTGGACGGTCAGTCCCACCTCGTCGCGGAGGTAGTCGAACAGCCACACGTCGTGGTTACCGGTGACCCAAGTGATGCGCACACCGGCATCGGCAAGTTCGGCCAACTTGCCCAGGAAACGCACATAGCCGCGCGGGACAACGGTGCGGTACTCGTACCAATAGTCTAGGATGTCTCCCACCAGAAAGAGCGCGGCAGCATCGTCCTTGATGTGGTCAAGGAATCTCACCACTCTCGCCTCGTGCGCCCGGTGGTCGGCAATGTAGCCTCCCCCCAAGTGGCAGTCGCTGATGAAATATGTGTTACCTTTTTTCAATAATTGAAAATTGAGAATGGAGAATTGAGAATTATCGGCTGGTGCTTTCGCACACTCCTCCGTCGCTTTGCGACACCTCCCCAGGGGAGGACTTGGGAGTTACAGCATACCTAGTTCGAGTTTAGCCTCGTCGGTCATCATGCGCACGTCCCATTCGGGTTCGAAGACCAGCTGCACATTGGCTGCTGTGACACCCTCCACACTCTCCACCTTCTGTCGCACGTCCTCAAAGATGAAGTCGGCCATGGGGCAGTTGGGTGCGGTAAGGGTCATGTCGATATCGACCACTCCATCGTCCTTGAGGTCAATCTTATAGACCAATCCCAAACTATAGATGTCCACGGGAATCTCCGGGTCAAAGACGGTTTTGAGCATCTGGATGATGCCTTCTTCTATTTTCAATCTTTCTTCTTCGGTCATAATGGGTGCAAAGGTAGTAAAAAATTAAGAATTATGAATTAAGAATTAAGAATTATCTGCCTTGCTTCTTGCATCTCGCAGCTCGCTTCTTGCATCTCGCATCTTGCTTCTTGCTTTTTGCTTCAGTCACAAGAGGTTCTCGATTTGTTCGAGGGTGGTGACGGTGGCGTCAGCGGTGCCTGGAATGGGGTCGATGCCACGCAGGTTGAAGTAGATGGTTCGCCACCCTGCCTGATGCGCTCCCTGGATGTCGGTTTCGGGGTTGTCGCCAATCATGAGCGATGCCTCGGGAGTGGTGTTGCACACCTGCATGGCATAGTCGTAGATGCCGGGCAATGGCTTGGTGATGCCGCAGTCGTCGCTAAGTACGACGTGATGGATGAGGTGGTCAATGCCGCCGCTCACCAGTTTCAGCTGCTGGACACCCTTGAAGCCGTTGCTGAGCACGTTCACATCATAGCCCTTGGCATTAAGGTACTCCAGCAGGTGGCGCGCACCGGGCAACAACTTGGATTGTTGTGCCAAGACCGACAAGTAATGCTCGTCCATGCGGCTTGCCAAGTCAGTGCACTCGCTGTCGCAACCCAACTCGGTCAGCGTCCGCCTGAAGCGCTCGGCCTTGAGCACGTCACGCTCAATCAAGCCATGGTGATACAAGTCCCACAGCTCTTCGTTGTGCTTGAGATAGACCTTGTGGAAGGTGTCGTAGTCGCAGGTCCAATAGTCGCCGCCATAGTCGTGAAAGGTCTGCTCGAGAGCGACCTTGCTGTTCTCGGTGAACCACCACAGGGTGTCATCCACATCGAGGAAGATAGCCGTTATTCTAGAGAAATTCATTGTCTGCATAGTTAGGTGGCAAAGTTACAAAAACATCTTGAAAGGCTGGGCTATTTCCTTAAAAAATGTTGTAGAACGCTAGTTTTTGCACGGTTGTTGCAGCGTGTTCGGGAAAAATGGTGTACTTTAGTCGTTTGATTTCATTACTATAGAGATTTTTGATACTGATATGAAACGTATTTTGAGCGCATTGTTTGCGCTAACCCTCTCACTGTCAGCGATGACCGTGTTTGCCCAAGACGATGCTCCAAAGACACCGTTCCCCTATCCCGTGGCACCCGACACATGCTCCACGCTCGAGGGCCGCTGCAACTACATCTGCCAACACTTCTGGGACAACTATGACATCAGCAAGCCCATCGCCAACGACAAGGACTTCTTTCAGGCATTTCGTGACTTCTTGGGCTTCTTCCAGTATGCCAACCGCAACGTGGTGATGACCTCAATTGGCGACCTGATGAACAAGGCCCGCAGCAACACGCCCAACCTGCTCAAGGTGGGTCAGGCTGCCGAACTGAGCCTGTTCTACCCCACTGCAGTCTATTATAGCGACGAGGTCTATGTCGAGTTCATCAAACCCTTGGCCGCCAACACGATGCTGAAGAAGGAGGTGCGCTCCTACTATGCCGACCAACTGGCTCGCATCAACGCCTGCCAAGAGCAGAAACCGCTGCCCGACATCGACCTCATGCTGGCCGACGGCAGCAAGAGCAAGCTCTCGGCTTTAAGCGACACCACAACGATGGTGATGTTCTTCTATACCGACGGGGTGGACTCATCCATCGGGCGCACGCGGCTCAGTGCCGACTCCAACCTGTCGGCCTTGATTTCTTTAGGTGTCAGCAAGGTTGTCAGTGTCTACCTGGGCAAGTACCAGGCAGGTTTTGCCGCATCCATGCCCGAACAGTGGGTTAACACTTGTAGCGAGGATGCCTTAAAGACCTATGACTTCCGCGCCTTGCCCTGCTGTTACATTGTGGACAAAGACATGGTGTTGATAACCAAAAACATCTCGGTTGATGAGCTTAAGGATGCGTTGGCGAACTAGATTCTAGTTTATAGTTGATAGTTTATAGTTGATTGATGATAGATGAAGACGATATTTAAGAAAATCATGCTGTTCTGCACAGGTTACACCTATAGCAACCTGTCGCGACTGTTCTTGCGCCTATTTGTTGGCGTGATGTTCCTGCATGTTTGTGTGCGGCAATTTATGGACCTGGGTCACCTTCCGGAAGGCTTTGACGGATTCTGGGGTATGGCTCCTGACACCTCGATGACCTTGTTGCTCATCGTTGGTTCGCTGTGCGCGGCATTCATCATTCTGGGTTTCCTCACGCGCATCGCCGTTATTCCCCCGTTGGTGGTGATGTGTGTGGCGGAGGTTGCGGCTTACTCTTCCTACGAGACGGTGGCGCCCTCATTGTTCACATTCCAACCGGGATATCCTGTGATGTTTATCGGCATCTTTTTGTTCTTCCTGCTTTCTGGCCCAGGCAAGATTTCGCTGGACTACGTCATCTCGGCTCAACTTGTCGAACCCAATGATGATGACGAAATTCTCGAGAAGGCTTAATCAGAATTGACATTTGAAGATAGCAGTATTGATATCGGGTGGCGTGGATAGCGCCGTGGTCGTGCACCAGCTGATGGAGCAGGGGCACGAGCTGCACCCGTTCTACATACGCATCGGGCTGGACAATGACGAGGGCGACTGCAGCGCCGAGGAGGACATCGAGATGTGCTCGCTCATCTGCCGCAAGTACGGCCTCAAGCTCGAGGTAGTGTCGCTGCACCAAGAGTACTGGGACAATGTGATGGAATACGCCCTGCGCACGGTGCAGGCGGGTCTCACGCCCAACCCCGACATGATGTGCAACCGCATGATCAAGTTCGGCTACTTTGAGCAGCGTTGGGGCCATGAGTTTGACATGACCGCCACGGGTCACTACGCCACCACCTGCGAAATTGACGGGGTGAAGTACCTCGCCACCGCCGTCGACGCGGTGAAGGACCAGACCGACTTCTTGGCGCAAATCACCTACGAGCAGCTGTGTCACCTGATGTTTCCTATCGGGCACCTGCCCAAGAGCGAGGTGCGGCGCATCGCCCTGGAGCAACACCTGCCCAACGCGCAACGCCGCGACAGTCAGGGCATCTGCTTCTTGGGACAGATTGACTATAACGACTTCATCCGCCGCCATCTGGGCGAACGCCCCGGTCCCATCATCGAACTGGAGACCGGCCGCAAACTGGGTGAGCACCGCGGATACTGGTTCCATACCATCGGTCAGCGTAAAGGCCTGGGGCTAAGCGGCGGACCCTGGTATGTGGTGAAGAAGAATGTGCACGACAACGTCATCTATGTCACGGGCGGCTACGGTGCCGAGAAGCAGTATGGCCGCACGATTCACCTCGATGAGATGCACTTCATCAGTGGCAATCCGTGGCAGGGTGAGGACGGTGTTCACGCCATCACGTTCAAGAACCGCCACACCCCCACCCTGTTCCATGCCCAGCTGACGCATGTGAGCGGTGCCGAGTGGGTCATCGAGAGCGAACAGGATGTGCAAGGCATTGCCCCCGGCCAGTTTGCAGTCATCTACGACGCGCAAGGCCACCTGTGCTACGGCAGCGGAGTTATTGCGAATTGAGAATGGAGAATTGAGAATTGAGAATTATTTTGTTGGCGTGACCATAATGACTGATTGTTTAACATCATCGTGAAGAAATATAACGACAATCCAATAGCATATAAAAGCAAAGCATTTGCTTTGCGTTGTATGAAACTTTACCGCATTCTATGCGATAAAAAAGAGTTTGTTGTTGCCAATCAATTGTTGCGTAGCGGCACTAGCATCGGTGCCAATATTAGAGAAGCGCTAGAAGGAGCCAGCAAAGCTGATTTTGGCTATAAAATGAACATAGCATTAAAAGAGACCAGCGAATCAGGCTATTGGCTAGAGTTGCTTCATGAAGACATGATACTGACTGACAAAGAATTCACCAGCATTTACAATGATTGTGAAGAGTTATATAAAATGTTGTCATCCATAGTGAAGACTACTTTTGAAAACGATAATACATAATTAGAACTAGGAGATTCGAACCAAGAATCAAGCCGCATGGCCTAATTCTCAATTTTCAATTCTCAATTCTCAATTTTTCGATAAAAGAAATGAGCGAGCAGATAGAACTGAAGGTGCTGGGGATAACCCGCAACCAAGTGGATAACGGGGTGTTTGCCCTGGTGATGGAGCAGAAAGACGGCCCCATCCGCATTCCCATTGTCATTGGGATGGCCGAGGCGCAGTCCATCCAGGCCAAGCTCTTGTCGATTGTTCCGCCCCGGCCGTTGACGCACGACCTGATGGTGA
>JAEEJI010000238.1 GCA_016281825.1 Muribaculaceae bacterium
TCTACTCCTGTCACGACTGATTGCATCGAGCCTGCTTTCGCTCGGAAAAGCTGATGCGAGCATCGCTTTCCTCTCGCTTAATCGCAGCCTTCGGCAAAGCTCAAACGAGTTTGGCTCTGCTCTTTTACTTTATTTCGTTGGGACTTATTGTCTCTCGCCTGCTATGTTTTTATGTCCCGCAGAACAGATGGAGCAGCGAGAGGAGAGTCATGCTTGCATGGACTATCCCGAGTCGTGACATCTGAAGACCAAAGGTCAAATTCCTGATAAATGAGTGTCACTTTCGTGACAGAAATCTTACAAATCTTTTCAAATCTTTCAAAAAGAGTTGTTTGATTTGTGCTGATTTGAACGATTTCTCGCCGCAGGCGACTTAATATAACTGAATTCAATATTTATAAATTCAAAATTCAAAGTTACCGACGACGCCTGGTACTCCATCGACGGCAGGAAACTGCCCGGAAAGCCCACGCAGAAGGGAATCTATATACACAACGGGAAGAAGGTTGCGTTGTGAATTCAAAATTTATAACTTCAAAATTCAACGAAGAAGCATCAGGTAATGGCTTAACTTCTGTACCCGTGAGTGACCCTCACGGGTATTTTTTTGCCCTCAGGCTGTCTGGCGGAAAAATCTTCATGTAGTAAAGTGGAGTATAGGAAGCAGGCCCTTATATCGCCGTACCTTTGCACTGTCAAAAAAGATTGACGGCGGTCAGATCCAGAAGTGCAGCATGGAGCCTGCATGGGAAAAAGTATGTAAATCGAATTTTCGATTTACATCCCGAACCATCGTTCAGCCCAACGGCGGCACGCGCGAGGTGCCCTGCTACTCCCTGACCAAGACCGACTCCATGTCATGAAGTCTGTCAGCAAGCTGCTGCAGCTCGGGCATGGGGCTTCCTGCCTGGGCGGCCATGAGGAGCGGACGGTCGTAGATGTAGTTCAGCTCCATGGGGCGGCCGAAGTCCCAGTCGAGCCTCATGGACGGCGAATAGGGCACCATGGCATCGGTGGTGGTCAGCATCTGATCGGCAAAGGCCTCGTCGAGCCCCGTCACGCCGTGGGCCTGTGCGGCACGGATGACCTCGATCATCTGTCGCCGTATGAGCTGGCGCGTAGCAGGTTCGGCGAGTAACTTGTCCGTCTGGCACTGCATCGCCACGGTCATGCCGTTGAAGGGCATGTTCCACACGGCCTTGCGCCAACGGGCGAAATGGTATTCAGCCCGGTGCACCTCGATGCCAGCATCGGACAGCTCGCCGGCGAGCCGCTCCACGGCCTCCCGGCTGCGGCATGAGTAGTCGGCTATGGTCAATCCGCCGTAGTGCTGATGGTCCACCACGCCCGGCTTGGTCTTGCTCGAGCAGATGAAGGCCAGTCCGGCTGCCAGCTGTACACCGGGCAGCATGGCCTGGACGTCCGCCTCGACGCCTATGCCGTTCTGGATGAGCACGACGATGGTCTGCGGAGCCAGCAGCGGCGGCAGCAGGGAGGCGAGCAGGCTGTTGTTGGTCGTCTTGAGCGCCACGAGCACGACGTCGCACTGCGGCATGGCCTGCACATTGTTATATACATGGGGGTTGTCGATATGGAAACTGCCCTGCCAGGAATTGACCTGCAGGCCGTTACGAAGGACAAAGTCGTAGTCTGAATGAAGCAGGAAGTGGACGTCCTGCCCGCTCCGTGCCAGCTTGGCGCCGTAGTATCCGCCAATGGCACCCGTTCCTATTACTGCGTATCGCATGGGGATGAAAGGTTCAAAGTTTAGTTTAATTCATAATTGACCTTTGGACGTTCGAGCTCGTTCACGCTCGGGTATGATAATTGTATTCTCATTTCTCTCACTTAATCACGACCTTACTTCCATTATGGATATAAATTCCTTTTTGCGTTGGCTTGCCATCAAGCTTTCTTCCGCTCATGTCATACCACGCGCCAGCACCATTGTCCATTGTCAATTTTCCATTATCAATTGAAATGATTCCCGTTTCCGTTCCTTCATCCCCGAAGCTTATCTGATAGGCCTTCACTCCTCCACCGTTTCCGACGGGCACCTCGAAGTGGGCGCGGAAGGGGCGCAGGGTCTTGCCTGCGGCTGCGTAGCCCAGAGTATTCCCTGAGCCTAACATGATATACCGGTTTGCTTCTGGCACCTCAAATGGTGAGTACTGCCCCACGAACGCTCCGCCGCTGAATGGCACGGAGGTTGGTGCTGTTGCGTTGATGGTCACGTTGGCAAACACAGGATTCTCGATGGGAGGCAAACTGCGGTAGTACTTCTTCGGTACCACATTCTCGCCGCTTATTTCCCAGCCGTCGCCGAGGGCAGTCAATAGATCGTTGTTGCTCATGTTGCTGGCATCGGCATCGGTGCCGCCGTCATTGATGAATATAGTCGATTTGGCGGCGGCCACGCTGTTGTAATAGCATTTGGTGATGGTATTGTTGTCCGCACCAGAAACAAAGTATTTCGTTTTGGAGTTGACGTCCTTAGTACTGATGTTGATAGCAGAGGGGCTGTAGAAGCAACGCGTCAGATTAGCCTTAGAGTTATTTTGCGCAAAGCCCACTATGCCGCCGCCGGCGTAGGCATAGGTGGTATAGGTAACGCTGCCGGTAAATACACAGTCCACAATGTTGATTGTGTGGCCACTGTTGATGCGGGCCACGAAAGCACCACCATCCACCCAGTCGTTTTCCTTTGTCGATGAGATGGCCACGCTGCTGCGGCAGTTCCTGATGGTGCTGATGCCACTGACGAACGAGGCGAATGTGGCAGGGCGCTCATTGCCCTCGATGTTTCCTGTAACATTCACATTCATGATGGTGGCACCGTTGATTTCACGGAAGAGTGCCTGACTGTCGCCGCTACCCAAGATGCTGACAGTGACGGTGTGACTGTCGCCGTCGAGAGTACCCTTGAAGGTGCCACTCACCATTGCCGTTACGTTGATGTCAGCAGCGAGTTTCACGATTTTGCCTTCGTATGTTGTGCCGTTATACACATTCGCAGCGAACGCCTCCCACTCCGCATCCGTGCTGATGGTGAGGTCTGGATTAGGAAGTATCCATTTCACGATATACGGCTTGCCTGCCTTGATGCTTGTAGCATCCGTGAAGTTCAGATAGAGTGTCCCGTCTTCGAGTCCAGTCTTATGCCCTTCATACAGGGTCTCTGTATTATCCAGTTCCATCAGCTTGGCTCCAGCCAGGTCGCTGGCAGCTATCTGGGCGGCACTCAAGTCGAACGGCAGACACAGCGTGTTCCAGTCGCCGTCCTTGTATAGCGTGCGGCCGTCGAGGGTGACGTTGCGCGGCTTGCCGTCAGCCTCGTCGATGGCTGTAGTGTTGTCGGTGTTGTTGGCCAGTGTCAGCGTCGGCGGTATCAGCGTCACCGTCAGGTCCAGACCTTTTTCTACATAGCTGCCGTTAGAATGGAAATAGAGCGTCATACTCTTACCACTACTGGTAACGGTGGAAATATCTCCCCAGTAATAAGTATGATACACATGATCAAGTAGTGTCGTACCACTGGCTTCGCTGTTGTCATAGACGGTTAGGTAATCTTGACCTGTATCATCTCTTGGTTTACCGTGATCCTCTGTGTATCCAAACGTACATATTTTGCCCGAAAGTTGAATTACATAGCCTTCAGGAGCGTTCAGCACGAGATAACCGTCGCAGTTATTGCTATAATAGCCTGGGTAATCACCATTACCGTCGTCATACACCTTGAAGGTGGTGATGGTGGCATCGCTGAACGTCTGTGTGATTGTTCCCGATGTCGGCATATTAATATACCATCGCGCCGCAGTGCCCATGGCTTCCGTTTCGTCTTTTATCAACAGTCCGAAGGGGCTGTCCGGCTCGTGAAGGTCCACCCACTGCCACTGTGCATAGAGCGTGGCAGTGCCCAGGTTGATGACTTTCTGCCCGTCGGCAAAACTGACGCCGCTACCGTCGGCGGCGGTGTTCCAACCAGTGAAGTCGTAGCTCCAGCGGGTAAACACATTGGTGGTCAGAGCCTGCGGAGTGTTCGCGGTGAATGTCTCGTCATCCATCGTGCCCACGCCGCCGTTGGCATCGAACGTCACGGTGTACGGCTCTGTATTCGTTGGATTGTAAGTGAAGGGGCTTTGGGGAATGCCACCCGTCTCTACACCGCCGATGGTGATGGTGCCGACGGAGCCTTCATAAGCAGTGCCGATGCTGTGAGGAGAATTCGCTCCCTTCGTGGCAGTGATGCTGGTCACGCCATCGGTAATGGTGATGTCACCACAGTCACTTAAATAATCATAGCCGCTACCGATGCCTGGAGCGTATTTGCCACCATTGGCTGTAACGGTGCCGCCAGTAATGCTGATGTTGCCGCAGTCACTGTTTGCCCCGCCCCCGATACCAGCGGAGCCACCACCACCCGTTGCGGTGATAATGCCACCCGTGATGACAATGTTGCCGCAAGAGGCTGATGACGCGCCGCCGCCGATGCCTGCAGCCTCCCACCCAACAACGCTACTTCCATTGGCAATGAGCGTGCCGCTGCCTTGGATGGTGAGCGTCTTGTTCTGAGGTACAAAGATGCCAGACCAGCCACTACCGCCTGCTACGGTGTTCGTCGTTCCCTCGTCAAGGATAATCGTGGCGTCGCCCTCGCAGGTGATGCCCGGACACCACTGATTGGTGTGGCCTGTGATGGTCACGCCGCTCAGCGTTACCGTGGCACCGTGGGCAATGGTGATGTGCGTGTTTGCGCCGCCAGTGCCGGTCAGTTTCTGACCATTGAACATTGTATAGGAACCAAACTCAGGTTTTAGCGTTATGATGGCATCGGCATCTATTGTCCAATGTGCCGTAAACGACAAGTCGCCGTATGTACCTTGGGTGATGATGACACTCTTAGTCGGCACAGTCACCTCACCATAGGTCCAGCCGTTGAATGTATATCCCACACGTGTAGGCTCTGCCAACGTGATGGCTCCACCCATATAGGCGTAGGTCGTAGGGTTTGTGTTCGTCACGTAATTCGTACCGTTCACGGCATCGGCGTATGTGATGTTATAAGTGTAGGGCGTCCATTGCGCATAGAGCGTCACGTCGTTGGTGGCGGTGATGCTCTGTCCGTCGCTGTAACTCGTGCCGCTGCCGTTGCTCTCGGTGTTCCAGCCTGCAAAGTGATATCTCTCACGGGTGAACGTGTTGGCCGTCAGAGCCTGCGGCTTGTTATAACTGATTTCCTGATCGTCCATTGAACCTTCGCCGCCGTTAGCATCGAAACTCACGGTGACGTTGGCATGCCACTGTGCATAGAGCGTCATGCCGATGGTGGCGGTGATGGTCTGTCCGTCGCTGTAGGCATCGCCGCTGCCGTTGGCTGCGGTGTTCCATCCAGTAAACGTGTTGCCTGCAAGGCTGAAGGTGCAGGTGGTCAGCGGCTGCGCTGCGGTTGAGAAGAAAACCTCGTTGGCCATCGTGCCCGTTGCGTAATTGTTGTTCTTATCGAAACTCACGGTGTAAGCGGTTGTTTCAGAATTATAGAGAAACTTTTTTGCTGTGATACCTTCTACCACAGTGTTTCCGATGGTGATGGTGCCGCAGGTGCCTTCAACTGTGCCAATACTGTAGGTAGCACTGGAAGTTTCAGCAGTGACGGTGCCGCCAGTTATGGTGATGTTGCCGCAGATTGCATTTGTTCTGAAACTGCCGATAGCAGGCCCAGTTTTACTTTTAGCTGTGACAGTGCCCCCCGTGATAGTAATGTCGCCACATGTGCTGTAATAGCAACCAATACCAGGCCCCTGACCCCAACTCTCGGCATTGACGGTGCCGCCTATGATGGTAATGTTGCCACAACTTGTATTCTGGGAGGAACCAATGGCTGGAGCTACTCCACCACTGGCCTTGATGTTACCGCCTTTTATGACGATGTTACCGCAGTCACCTACTTCCGAACCGGTCTTTAACATGCTACCGATACCCGCTGCGAAATTCATGTTACCACTAGCATTGAGCGAGCCGCCACCTTGGATGGTGAGGGTGGTGCCGGTAGGGCCAACCTTAATGCCAGGATAAGACGAATTGCCACCTCTCACAGTATTATTCGTCACGTCGGCCAGTACAATCGTTGCATCACCATAGCAAGTGATGCCTGCCCACTTGTGGCTGTCATCATTGGGGATGGCAGTGATGTTTACATCGCTTAGCGTCACCGTCGCACCGGCGGCAATCTTGACGCAGGCTTTCTCGCCGCCCGTACCCGTCAGCACGTCGCCGTTATGCAGCGTCAGATCTTTGGTTGCGATGGTCAGTGGTATGGTGATGCCCTCGGCTGCCGTCACGGTCACGGCTGTGTAGGGCGAGTTCATCTGCTCTGGGTTTTGATTGTTGACATCAAAGCCAAAGACCTGCACGTAGTAGGTACCCGCTCCAATGGGGACATAGAGGTCGAAGCCATGGTCGCTGAAATCGTCTGTCAATTGTTCGTTCTTCGGATTGTTGGTTTGCGTCACATGCGTATCACCGTATTGGTTGTTACAAGCCGTGTCGGTACAGACACGAACCGCCACAGCGGTAGCCGCCGTGATATCAGCATTGTCATACGACCATCCCTTGACGTGGATGTAGCCGGACAGTCCTTCGCATACTTGGAGCTCATAAACCCTTTCAGCCCATGCCGTCGTGTTCGTCCCTGCGAGTGCGCAGAGAGCGAGGATAATGGTAAGAAGTGTCTGTTTCATACTGGATGTTGATTCTATGGAAAGAAATTATTTTATCGCGACCTTACGGCCACAGTGGATATACAGGCCCTTGGCGGTTGGCTTGCCACCGAGCTTTCTTCCGCTCATGTCATACCACGCGCCAGCACCATTGTCCATTGTCAATTTTCCATTATCAATTGAAATGATTCCTGTCTCCGTTCCTTCATCCCCGAAGCTTATCTGATAGGCCTTCACTCCTCCACCATTTCCGACGGGCACCTCGAAGTGGGCACGGAAGGGATGCAGGATGCGGGGTTCTGAGGAGTACCCCAGCGTGTTATTTGAGCCCAGGAGAATGATTTCGTTCAAGTTGCCGGCATTTATCTCGAACAGGTCGTACTGGCCCACGAACGAACCGCCCGCGAAGGTGACTGCCTTCGGTGCCGTCGCATCGATGGTCACACCAGTGAAGACAGGATTCACTATGTCGGGCTGGACGTACTTCTTCGGTACTACGTTGCCGCCGTCGTTCTTCCAACCAGAGCCAAGCTGAGTAACTAGGTCATCACCAGTAGCGGTAGTATGAGTGCCATACGAGCCACTCTCCAGATTCTTATAGCAGTTATTGGCAGTCTTAGTGTCACCGCCCTTCATCAGGTCTGGGTCGCCGCCGCTATAAGTACCATTTGCATAGCAGTTCTCAATGGTATGCGTGCCGTTGTCGCCCCAGCCGTAGATGATACCCGTGGCGGTAGTCGCCCCCGTGATGCTGCCCGAGAACAGGCAGTTGCTGATGGTGGTGCTTGACGATAATCCGTGCCCTAATATGCCGCCGCAGTGGCTATGACTGCCGCCGCTGCACACGATGCTGGCTGCCACCTCGCAGTTCTTGATGATGTTGGTGCCGTCCTTGGCAAAGCCCACCAGTCCGGCGCAGTGCAGGTTGCCCGTCACCGTGCCTATGGTCTTCACGTTCATAATCGTGGCCCCGCTGATATATCGGAAGGGTGCCGTGCCCTGGTTGTACTCGTCGCTGATGCTCAACTTCAGCGTATGTCCGTCGCCGTCAAAGGTTCCTTTGAACGGATGCTCGTTCGTGCCCACCATCGTCGATACGTTGATGTTGTCGCCGAGTTTCACCAACTTGCCTGCATACTCTTCCGTGCCGTTGTTTACGTTGCTGGCGAACGTCTCCCATTCTGCATCCGTACTGATAGTAAGGGCGGGTGCCCACTTCACGATATAAGGTTTTCCTGGCTCGATGCTTTTGGCGTCCTTGAAGTTCAGTGTCAGCGTGCCACTCGTCAGGTTCGACTCGTCTCCATCCAATTCCATAACTGTAGCACCTTCCAGGAGTGTGCCGTCGAAATGGTGATTGTCGGTAGCGGTCGCATTGCCCAGGTTAAACGGCAGGCACAGCGTGTTCCAGTCGCCGTCTTTAAAGAGTGTACGCCCTGTTAGGGTCACACGGCTTAACTCTCCGTCTGCTCCACTAATTGCCGTGCTATTGTCTGCATCGTCGGCCAGTTCCAGTATTTCCATTGTCTTGATGAGCGTCACCGTCAGGTCCATACCAGATGCTTCGTATGAGCCGTTAGAATGGAAATAGAGCGTCATACTCTTACCACTACTGGTAACGGAGGAAATGTTTTCCCACCAAGAATCATCGTTGCCGTATACATGGTTCAGTAGCGGTGCGCCACTGGCTGAATTATTGTCATAAACTGACAGATAATCATTACCTCTGTCAGATCCATGCATATGTAGTCCTATAGTACATATCATACCCGACAATTGGAGTACATATCCATTAGGAGCGTTCAGCACAAGATAGCCGTTGCAGTTGCTACTATAGTTGCCGTTCTTGCCGCCGTTGTCATACACCTTGAAAGTGGTAATCCTGGCATCGCTGAACGTCTGCGTGATTGTTCCCGATGTCGGCATGTTGATATACCATCGCGCCGCAGTGCCCATGGCTTCCGTTTCGTCTTTTATCAACAGTCCGAAGGGGCTGTCCGGCTCGCCAAGGTCCACCCACTGCCACTGTGCATAGAGCGTGGCAGTGCCCAGATTGATGACTTTCTGCCCGTCGGCAAAACTGACGCCGCTACCGTCGGCCTTTGTGTTCCAACCAGTGAAGTCGTAGCTCCAGCGGGTAAACGCATTGGTGGTCAGAGCCTGCGGAGTGTTCGCGGTGAATGTCTCGTTGTCCATCGTGCCCTCGCCGCCGTTAGCATTGAACGTCACGGTATAAGGTGTCGTGTCCAACGGATTGTAAGTGAAAGGACTTTGGGGAATGCCTCCCATCTCCACACCACCAATGATGATGGTGCCGGAGGTGCCATACTCGGCTGCACCGACGCTGTAAGGAGACCCTGTTCCTTTGGTGGCAGTGACACTGGTCACGCCATTGGTGATGGTGATGTTGCCGCAGGAATGATGAGAACTGCCGCCGATGCCCGGAGCGTAATCGCCACCATTGGCAGTAACGGTGCCGCCAGTAATGCTGATGTTGCCACAGGTATTGACTCGGCCACCGCCAATGCCTGGGGAGCCCTTACCACCCGTTGCGGTGATGATGCCACCCGTGATGACGATGTTGCCGCAAGAGGCTGACGTCATGCCGCCGCCGCCGATGCCTGCAGCACCATACCCAATAACGCTACTTCCATTGGCAATGAGCGTGCCGCTGCCTTGGATGGTGAGCGTCTTGTTCTGAGGTACAAAGATGCCAGACCAGCCACTACCGCCTGCTACGGTGTTCGTCGTCCCCTCGTCAAGGATAATCGTGGCGTCGCCCTCGCAGGTGATGCCCGACCACCACTGATTGGTGTGGCCTGTGATGCTCACGCCGCTCAGCGTCACCGTTGCCCTGTCTGCAATGGTGATGTGTGCGTTTGCGCCGCCAGTGCCGGAGAGCGTCTGTCCGTCTTGAAGCTGGTAATAGCCCGTGTTTTCGGTAATGTTAACGTCGGATGATGTTGTCCAATGCGCCGTAAACGTCAAGTCGCCGTATGTACCTTGGGCGATGGTGACGCTCTTAGTGGGCACGGTCACCTCACCATAAGTCCAGCCGTCGAACGTGTAGCCTAAACGAGAGGGGTCTGCCAGGGTGATGGCTCCACCCATATAAGTGTAAGTCGTTGGATTCGGATTGTTTACGTAATCCGAGGTTTCTACGGCATTTAGATAGGTGATATTATAAACACAAGGTGACCACTGTGCATAGAGCGTTATACTGCCAAGGTTGCTGACGGCCTGTTTGTCGGCATAGCTTGTGCCACTACCGCCTGACTCGGTGTTCCATCCCATAAAGTCGTACCCCGTGCGCGTGAATATGTTGGCATTCAGCACTTGCGTTGTATTCATCGCAAAGTTCTGGCCTGCCATTGTGCCAGTGCCTCCGTTAGGGTCGAAACTGACGACATAATCGGTATTAGCCCACTGCGCGTATAGCGTCACGTTGCCAAGGTTGGTGACGGTCTCTCCATTATAGCAGTCATACCCGCTGCCATTGGCCTTGGTACTCCAACACTTAAAAGCTTTTCCGGAAAGACTGAACCCGTTGGCAGTCAGAGCCTGTGGCGTGTTCGAGTAGAAACTTTGGTCGGCCATCGACCCCGTTCCGCCGTTTGCATTGAATCTGACGGTGTAGGGAACGTCTGTAGGGGCAAGGACTTCCGGGCCGAATACGTATGGTTGTCCAACGATATAGTTCGATGTTTGCCCCCAAAGGGTAAGCGTGCCACAGGTGCCACTGCCACCACCTGGACCGATACAATAAGGAGTACTTTCATAATGCTTTTCGGCAGATACGCTGGTTATACCCGAGATTGAGATATTGCCGCAGATGCCGTCTAAACCACCACCGATGGCTGCACCACCTTGCGAGCTTTCAGTCGCTGCATAGATCGTACCGCCCGTGATGTTGATGTTGCCGCAAGTGGCATCTCTACCGCTGCCGATGGCCGCCGCTCCGAATTTAGCGATGGCATTGATATTACCGCCACTGATGGTAATGTTGCCACATTCGGCAAACCGGCCGCTTCCGATGCACGCAGCATGGCCACTGCTGGTTCCATCTCCATTAATGTATGACGTATTGAGATCCAGGGTGCCGCCCTCAATGACTATGTTACCACAGTCTGTTCTCAGACATCCTCCAATACATGCGCCCAAACCATAACTTCTGAGTACAAGTGTTCCATACCCTTTAATGGTTAGCGTCGAGTTTTTGGGGCCAGCCTTGATACAAGGATCTGTATAGCGGCCACCTCTTATATAGTTGGTCGTGCCTTTGGCCAGTATGATGGTGGCATCGCCAAAACAGCTGATACCCGATTGGTTTTCCCCGCCCCAGTTCTCGTTGGAGATATCCAGGCCGTTTAGCGTCACCGTGGCGCCGTCGGCAATCATGATGTGGGTGTTCACGCCACCCGTGCCGGTGAGTGTGGTTCCGTCGCCGACTATAATCGCATCAGTCTCAGAGGTAATTGTTATTGTGCCTGTCTGGGACGGCATCGCTGTTACAGTCGCAGTGAGAATATCTCCTAAAGGCACATAACCCTCTTCAGTCGCGTAGTCAATAATGTACAACCAATATTTACCCGGGGCCGCAGAATAGGATACTTCAAAGCCGTGATTACCTGGCTCGGCGATGTCGGTTCTCGGTATGTTGGCCGTCAGATTGTGGGCAAGACCGTATGGGCTTGTGCAGGCTTCATTGGTAAAGATTGCAATGCCTATGTCGATGGACTTTGAAGTATTGTTGGGGTCATAGGCCCATCCCTTCAGATGGATGAATCCAGCACCTCCCTCACATACTTCGATGCTGACCACTTTACCTGCCCATGCCGTCGTAACGGTCATTACTGCGAGCAGCAGCGTCATGGCTGCCCGTCTGATATAGTCTTTAAAATTGTTCTTGTCTGTCATATTTTAAAAGTCAAAAGTCTAGGGTCGAGCGTCAAGAGTTTATCGGTTATTGGTTATCGACTGCAAATTTACGAATAAGTATGGAACCAGCAAAAAAAAAGGGAAAAATTGTATGAAAA
>JAEEJI010000024.1 GCA_016281825.1 Muribaculaceae bacterium
CTGCTTGAAGCGGTTGCTTCATTGTGTTTCGTCGTTTCACCGAGAGTTGAGTGAAATGACGTTTTATTAACATAATTAATTAACAATGAAGCAACTAAGTTTACTATCCAAGACTTTTGCGCTGATTATGGTTATTGCTACAATGGCATTGCCTGCACGTGCCGACCGCACCGTCAATCAGCTGCAATTTGGCAAGCAGACCATCGAGGTTGCTGCCGACGAGGTGATAACCTTCTATGACATGAATGGCTACCAAGGAATCTCATCGTCCAACAACAGCAACTCTCAGTCGCTCACCGTGTTCAAACCCGCCGAGGGGATGGCTATCCAGCTTATCTTCGAGGACCTTCAAATCCTGAACGACGGTCCCAACTGGCCTGCTTATGTGAATGTATATGCTGGCGACCCCGACCCTGACGGGACGTTCAGCTATGCGACGATAACAGGTGGTGTGACCGCCAACTCCACATTGCCCTCAGGCAATGTGCTTGAGAAACTTGACGGCACATACTCTAACCTCACCTACACCGCGACCGATGCCACAGGCATAATCTCGGTAGGTTACCTTTACAAGTATGCAAAAGCCTGTCGAGGCTGGAAGGCTACTGTGAAGTGTGTCACACTAGATGACATGACTGTGACTGGCGCTTCGAGCAACTACGAAGACGTAGCTGCTGCCACCACCGCCACCGAGGGTATCAACTTCGCCACTGCAGTGGTCACCACTACTGGCATAATGAATGCCGATAATGTGACTGGCATCACCTTCGATGCAACTACCAACGAGGATGCTATCGACCCATTGCAACTGCGTCTCTATGCTGGTTCGCAGCCATCATTCAAAGGTGCCACACCACTTGAGGCCACTGTTGTAGCCAATCGCGACGGCGACGGCTACACCTTTACCCTGAACCAGCCACTGACCGAGGGCACTAACAAGTTCTCGATTGCTGGTGAGTATCTTGGCGATGCCGTTCCTGGCTCTAAGGCTGCTATCGAGATTACCAAGATTGCCACCGCAGGCATGCCCGACGGCGTGACTCCATTCACTGCTGGTACTCCTGTGGCAGTCGCCAAACCCGCCATAGCGCTCATCTCCACTACCCCACAAGTCATCACAGTGGGCGACATTCCCTACAACTTCTATGACGACGGCGGCAAGGATGGCAATATCACTCAAGGTTTTGAGGGACAAATCACCTTTGTTCCTGCCACCGAGGGCAACGCCATCAAGATTGACTTCTCGAAACTCGACTTGTTCAACACTTCGAGTGTTGGCTACAACGACGTTTTCAAGTTCTACAACTGTCGCGAGGTGAACGAGGCAAACCTCATCACTACCCTACTCGATGAGCCTGAAATTGTGAAATCCACTGCCGACGACGGTTCTATGACCGTATATCTCAAGAGCACCGCAGGTAATCCCAAGAGCGGTTGGGAGGCACTGGTTAGCCAGTTCCTGCCAGGCGACATGACGCTTGCAGGCGTTACTGGCGAGGCAGCATCTACCGCCACCTTTAGCGCTGGCGACACCAACGTGCAAATGCTCGTCATTGACGTGCAGACCGATAACACTGCCAATCCTCTGAGCCTAAAGGGTATCAACCTCACCGCAGCCGATGTGAAGAACATCGCGCGCGCACGCGCTTATTATTTAGGTAAGAAGAACGAGTTTGCCACTACCAACCCATTTGGCGAGGTAGAGGTTTCGGGCACCAGCATCGCTATCACTGGCGAGAAAGAGCTCATTGAGGGTCACAATTATGTGGCTGTTGTTCTCGACCTCAACGACAACGCTCAGAACGGTGAGCAAATCACTCTGACGCTCAACAATGTACTCGTGGGCGAGACAACTCAGACTCCTGAGGCTGCAGTGAGCGCCACACGCACAGTAAACAACATCTGCCACGCCACTCAAGGCTCGCACAGCCACATTATTAGTGGTCCGTGGACCTTCACTAACACCGAGGGCTACAATGGCAAATATGAGACCGTAGATACCGACTACATCGTCACCTTCACACCTGCCGAGGAAGGCACAGTGGCGCAAATCGACTTCTCGGCTTTCGATGTTTATTACTCAAACTCAAGCTATGGCACTAAAGCCGTATTTGAGATTTATAGCGGCACCCAAGTCAACAACGCCAACCTACTTTGGAGTCTGCAAGACGCAAGCCAAAGCTCGACTGGTCCTGGCACAGTACTCCGTTCTCAGAGCGCTGAGGGTTCGCTGACAATCCGCTTTAACCCTAAGACTACCAGCAGCTACTATGCTGGCACTGGTTGGACCGCTACCGTTCAGCCTTTCCAGAATCACAATATGGAGGTTACTGGCGTAACAGTTAACCAGACCAGCACCGATGTACTCGCTCCTGGCGCCGCCAACGCTCAGCTCATCGACTTTGTGGTTGAGACCGAGGGCACACTTAGCACCGACGTTATTAACAGTATCGCTATCGACCTCAAGGGCAGCGAGACAGCTGTCAGCAAAGTGAGAGTGCTTTACAACAACACCAACGACTTTGCCACTGCAGTAGAGTTTGGCAGCGTTGAGAATCCCGCACAGAGCGAGGTTGCTATCGCTGGCGAGCGCGAACTCGTCGAGGGCAAAAACTACATCTGGGTAACCGTTGACGTCAAAGCCGACGCTGAGGCCGAAGCTCAAGTTGACGCAAAACTCCTCTCTATCACCGACGCCACTGGCGCTATTGCCGTTGAGAACGGCGATCCCGAAGGTATGCGCGTGGTTAAGTACATCTATCTGCTTGAGGAAGGCAACAACGTGATTGTTGTCAACAATCCTCTCATGTTCTACGATGATGGAGGCCCTGACGGCAAGGTAAGCAAAGGCCTTACTGGCACCGTAACCTTCATCCCAGGACGCGAGAACACCGCCATTGAGCTCAACACCCAGGGCACATTCTCGATTGGCTCGGGCTACATGTATGTCTACAATGGTCAAGAGGTCAACGACGACAATCTGCTCAACAGGTTCACGACCACTACTGGTCCCGCCAACCTTGTGAGCAAGGCCGAGGATGGTTCTCTCACCGTTTACTATAAGGGCAACACTACTGCCTCCACTCTTGACGGATGGGCTATAGCAGTGACTCTGCACGAGAAGACTCCATATACCATTGAGAGCGTGGAAGCAACTGCCACCAACGAGGATGTGAACCGCAGCATGAGCGACGCGCTGATGCAGCAGCTCAAGGTCACCGTGAGCGGCGACAAGGAACCTATCGCAATCAACAGCGTGAAGTTCACCACTGCTGGAACTACCAGCGTGAGCGACATCACCGCTGCTAAGCTGTATTACACCAACCACATCGCCAACTTCGGCGACGCTAATCAAGTGGCTTCGCTCACAACTCTTGCCGATGGCGAGAATGTACTGACACTTGACGCTCCAATCGAAATCAGCGACAACGGTGACTACTACCTGTGGCTCACCTACGACGTGGCTGCCGACGCTGCCACTGGCAACAAACTCGACGCACAAGTGCTCGAGGTTGCTCAAGGCGAAAACGTGATTGAGGTTACTGGCACCAACGCCGAGCGAGAAGTGGTAACAGGCATACAGGGCACCTACGTGATAGGTTCTAGCGCCGATGCCGACTTCCCAACCTTTGCTGCCGCTACCGCCGCCATGGCCAATGGCGTGGAGGGTGCAGTGCGCTTCGAGGTTGAGGACGGCACCTATGCCGAGAACATCGTCATCAGCAAGGTGCGCGGCACCAGCGAGCAGAACACCGTTACCTTCATTAGCAAGAGTGGCGACCGCAGCAAGGTGATTATCACTGGTGGCGGTTACAGCGATCCAGGTTATGGCGGACTCAAGAAGGGTATGGTATTTGTTGAGACCACTCCATGGGTAAGTTTCGAGAGTATGAGCTTCATTCCACAGAGCCAGTCTTATCCCTATGCAATTCACATCTATAACCAGAGCCGCCACTTTACTCTTAAGGACTCTTACCTCAAGGCTGAGCTAGTGACCAGCGGTTACAGCGGCATGAACTTGTTCAAGACCGAGAACGTGGGCACTATGGAGGACAAGGGTGGCATGAACAATGACTACCTCACCATCGATGGCAACGAGTTCTACGGTGGTTACATTGCTATGGGACTCACTGGCCCTGGCCCAGTGGCTGTGCCCGACGCACTTGACTATGTAATTACCAATAATAAGATTTCGGAAGCACGTAGCAAGGGTATCTATATCACCGATGTAGCCAACGCTCTTATTGAGAATAACAACATCAGCCAGAGCACTTCAACCGCAACTGGTTACAACTCGATGGACATCTATCGCAACACTGGCAATATGATTGTTCGCAACAACGTGATTACCCACACTCACGACTATTATTCACAGGGTATCTACATGCGCCAGAGCTGTGAGGGTCAA
>JAEEJI010000239.1 GCA_016281825.1 Muribaculaceae bacterium
AATGCTCTGCCTCAAATCGACTACGAGCGCGTTAACAAGCTCAAACTCTCTTACCTGCGCGACGTGTGGGCTCAAGATGGCGAAAAGATTGTCAAGGGTAGTGATTACAAGAATTTCTATGCTGCTAACAAACGCTGGCTCGTGCCTTACGCTGCATTCTGCGTGCTGCGCGACAAGTTTGGCACCGCCAACTTCAAAGAGTGGCCTAACCACCGCCAGTTCACCCCATCGCTCAAGAAGAGCGTAGAGGATGCTACAACCGACATGGGCCGCGAGGCTGCATTCTGGATGTTTGTGCAGTTTGAGCTCAGCACTCAGATGAAGGCGGCTCACGATTATGCCCGCAGCAAGCACGTGATCCTCAAGGGCGACATCCCCATTGGCATCAGCCCCAACGGCTGTGACGCGTGGGTAGAGCCTAACTATTTCAACATGAACGGCCAGGCTGGTGCGCCACCCGATGCTTTCAGCGCCGACGGTCAGAACTGGGGCTTCCCCACCTACAACTGGGATGAGATGCTCAAGGACGGCTGCCAGTGGTGGGTTCGCCGCTTCCAGAACATGAGCGAGTATTTCGACGCTTACCGCATCGACCACGTGCTCGGATTCTTCCGCATTTGGGAGATTCCTATCAGTTCGGTTCAGGGCTTGCTCGGCCAGTTCTCGCCTGCTCTTGGCATGACTCGCGAGGAAGTTGAGGGCTACGGTCTGCACTGGCAGGAGGAGTTCTTCACTGAGCCATTCATCGCCGACTGGATCATTGACCGCGTGTTTGGTCCTCACGCTCAGCGCGTGCGCGACACCTTCTTGCAGCACTCTCACGACGACATCTGGAAGATGCGTCCCGAGTTCGACACTCAGCGCAAGATAGAGGCCGCCTTTGCTGGCAAGACCACTACCGACGACATTTGGGTGCGTGATGGTCTATATTCACTCATCAACAATGTGCTCTTCGTGCGCGACCGCAAGGATCCTAACAAGTTCCATCCACGCATCACAGCACAACTCGCGCTCATCTACGAGGCATTGTGGGATAGCGACAAGGAAGCTTTCAACCGCCTCTACAACGACTACTACTATCGCCGCAACAACCGCTTCTGGTATCACGAGGCGATGAAGAAGTTGCCTCGCCTGGTTCAGGCCACCCGCATGCTCGTGTGCGCCGAGGACCTCGGCATGGTGCCCGACTGCGTGCCCTGGGTAATGAACGAGCTTAAGATTCTTAGTCTTGAGATTCAATCAATGCCTAAGGACAACAAACTCAAGTTTGGCCACCTCCAGAGCAATCCCTACCGCTCGGTAAGCACTATCAGCACCCATGATATGAGCACCCTGCGCCAATGGTGGGATGAGGACTGGCAGCTATCGCAAGAGTATTACAACGAGGTTATGTGGAAGTCGGGACCTGCTCCTCACCCACTGCCCGGATGGCTGGCTCGCGACATCGTTGCCCAGCACCTCTACAGCCCATCGATGCTGTGCTTGCTCAGTCTGCAAGACTGGCTCTCGATTGACGAAGACCTGCGCTTGCCCGATGCCAATGCCGAGCGCATCAATGTGCCTGCCAACCCACGCCACTACTGGCGCTACCGCATGCACATGACCATCGAGCAGCTGATGGAGAACAGCGAGTTTAACGCTAAGGTTAAGCAACTCATCGCTCAAAGCTATCGTTAACTTTTAAGAAGTTCTAGAATTTCCAGAGCAATCTAGATTTTCTAGAACTTCTAGTTTAAATAAAACACACCTAATACCAACCTCATTTTTATGAAAATCAAAATATTAACAACAATAGTAGCACTTTTTGCCATGCTCACGGCAAGCGCCGAGCTGGTGACCTCGCCCAACGGCAACGTGCAAGTGAATTTCTCGATTGACCAGGGACGTCCCACCTACGAGATGCTCTACAAGGGCAAGAAAGTGATAAACCCCAGCCACATGGGTTTTGAATTGGCACGCGACAAGCACGCCAGCAAGGCCATGGACGAGACCGACCTGCTCGACGGCTTCACCGTGACCAATTCGCAGGTTACTTCGCACGACGACACTTGGACTCCAGTGTGGGGCCAATACAAGACTATCCGCAACAACTACAACGAACTTGAGGTCAACCTCTATCAGCAGAGCGCCAACCGCCACATGATAATCCGCTTCCGCGTCTATGACGACGGCATGGGATTCCGCTATGAGTTCCCTTTGCAGAAGGACCTCAACTACTTCATCATCAAGGAGGAGAAGAGCGAATTTGCCATGACAGGCAACCACCGCGCTTGGTGGATTGCTGGTGACTACGACACTCAGGAATATCCCGTTCAGGTAACCCGCTTGAGCGACATCCGTGGTCGCATCACCGCCTGCGCACGTTGGGACAAGCCCGATGGCGTAGGAATTCGCCGCACCGACTACACCGAGGATCGCATGCGCGACGCTGTGGTGTGGGACAACGCTTCGCAAACGGTCTTCTCTCCTACTGGCGTGCAGACCTCACTACAACTCAAGACCGACGACGGCATCTATCTAAACCTGCACGAGGCAGCGCTCGTCAACTATGGCGCTATGCACCTCAATCTTGACGACAAGAACATGGTGTTCACCTCTTGGATTACCCCCGACGCCACTGGTTACAAGGGTTGCATGCAGGCACCTTGCCAAACTCCCTGGCGCACCGTGATGGTGAGCGACGACGCTCGCGACATGCTCGCCTCGAGCCTTATTCTCAACCTCAACGAGCCTTGCAAGATTGAGGACACCAGCTGGATTCACCCAACCAAATACTGCGGTGTTTGGTGGGAAATGATTGTGGGCCACGGCGCTTGGAACTACACCGACGAGTTCCCCAGCGTGAAACTCGGTCAGACCGACTATTCAAAAGCAAAACCCAATGGTCGCCACCGCGCCAACACCCAAGAGGTGAAGCGCTATATCGACTTCGCCGCCAACAACGGCCTCGACCAAGTGCTGGTTGAAGGCTGGAACATAGG
>JAEEJI010000240.1 GCA_016281825.1 Muribaculaceae bacterium
GAACTTCTGGGGTGGCAACGGCATGCAGAACGAGGTGTGGACCCTGTCGAGCCACAACAAGGTGGTGAACACGTCGGACAACAGCGACAAGCATGTGTTGAACACCCTGTTGCGCTTTAACCGCGAGTTTGGCGACCACAATTTAGGTGTCATCGGCGGCTTCAACCTGGATTACTATACTAATTACGGCAGCGAAGCCGAGCGTCGTGACATGATTCTGCTCGAGTATCCCGAGCTGAACCTGACGTCCGGCGACCAATATGCCAGCGGGAACCACACCCACCAGGCTCAAGTCGGTTTCTTTGGTCGTGTCAACTACAACTACAAGAGCCGTTATCTGGTCGAGGTCAATGCTCGTCTTGACGGTTCGTCTAGATTTCCTCGCAACAAGTTGTGGGGCTTCTTCCCCTCGGCGTCATTAGGCTGGATTGTTAGTGAGGAAAGCTTTTTCCAACCGCTCAAGCCAACGTTCAGTTCATTCAAGCTGCGAGGTAGTTATGGCATGATTGGAAACCAAGACGTAGGCGAAGGCATGTTCTTGCCCCTGATGAGTTCAACCACCACCACATGGATTATCAACGACATGAAGCAGATTTCATTCGGTATGCCTCTTGTCATCCTTCATGAAGGTTTCGGTTGGGAGAAAGTTACCACGATCGACGTGGGTACCGATTTGCGTTTCTTCAACAACAAGCTGGGCTTGTCGTTTGACTGGTATAACCGTATCACCAGCGACATGATTACCAATGGCAATGCCTTGCCATCGACCTTCGGTCAGGCACCTCCCATGCAGAACTATGCCGAGTTGCAGAACAAGGGTTGGGAGGTCGCTATCGACTTCCACCACCAGTTCACCTGTGGCCTAAATATGAGTGTGAAAGCCACGTTGAGCGACTACAAGATCAAGTACACCAAGGTCGCCAGTGCATCCAATAGTATTGACGACTTGTATGTTGGCAAGGAGTACGGCGAGATATGGGGTTATGAGACCGATCGCCTCTATCAGGCAGACGACTTCGTTTATGACGAGAACGGCAACATCCAGAAGCTGTGGTATCTCAACAACGAGTTTGTTCCAGCTGACACCGAAGGTGCTAAACCCACCAACCAACTGTCAGACCCTGATGGCGCTTACCAGTTCTTCCACGAGACCGACGGCTGGTTCTATTATGGTCCTGGCGACGTGAAGTACAAAGACCAGAATGGCGACCACCGCATCAACACCGGAACCCGCACCCTCGACGACCATGGCGACCTCAAGCGCATCGGTAACTTCACCCCTCGCTATGAGTACAGTGCCCGCCTGAACCTCGACTGGAAGGGGATTGACCTGGGCATTTACATCCAGGGCGTTGGCAAGCGCGACTACTGGGGCAGCGGTTCCATCGTCATCCCAGGCTTCAACTATCTGGAAGCTTGGTATACCCACCAGACCGACTACTGGACCCCCGAGAACACCGACGCGTTCTATGCCCGGTTGACCAACAACGGCCAGTCGAACAATGCGCGCAACTACTTGCGCCAGACCCGTTATCTACTCGATATGTCCTACTGCCGCCTGAAGAATGTGACGTTGGGCTACACCTTGCCGCTGAAATGGACCAAGAAGGCCGGCATGAGCAAGGTGCGCCTCTATACCTCGTTCGAGAACCTGCTCACGTTCGACCACATGCACGATGTGCCCATCGACCCCGAGACGCAGTATGACCGGGGAGATGGTGACTACCTGGGACGCTCTTATCCCTATGCCAAGACCTGCTCATTTGGTTTGCAAGTGACGTTCTAACCCTCAAAAATTGTAGAAAGATGAAAAAGATATATCAATATATGGCTTTGGCACTGGTCGCTCTGACCTTGTTGCCCTCATGCAACGACTTCCTGGAGCGTGACCCCTATACCTCGGTGCCCGACTATGACTATTGGCAAAACGAGACACAGGTGAGCATCTTCTCCAAGGGGTTCTATGCCGCCTACTTCGTGGGCTATGGGACCAACGGACTGATTGGTGGCAGCAAATATGGAAATGGCGATACATTCAATGACGATATCGCCTGGCGTACGCAGGGCGAATTCACTCCCATTCGCGTTCCTGATACCGATGGCACATGGGATTTCAGCTATGTTCGCCGTGCAAATTACATGCTGGAGAAGATTGATGATGTTCCAGGCTTGACCGAAGAAGCCATTGCCCACTGGAAAGGCATCGCACGATTTTTCCGTGGGTTGGAGTATAGTGACTTGACCTTCCTCTTTGGAGATGTGCCTTACTTCGACCACACGATGCTGCCCACTGACTATGAGACCATGTTCAAGCCGCGTGACCCGCGTACCATGGTTGACGAAAAGATTCTGGAAGACTTTGAGTATGCCATGCAGAATGTGCGTGTTGATGACGGAGCACAGATGGTCAATCGTTATGTGGTGGCCGCGATGGCCTCTCGCGTAACTTTGCGTGAGGGTACTTTCTTGAAGTATCACGGCATTGACGAGGCAATGGGAAACAAAATGATTGAATTCTCGCGCAAGGCCGCCTTGCTGGTGATGAACAGCGGCAAGTACACTATCACCGATGACTACAATGCTTTGTTCACCAGCGATGACTTGGCCGGCAACAAGGAGTGCATCTTCTATCGCAGCTATGTTGACGGTGTGCTGATGCACTGTGTGCTCACCTATAACAACAAGGAAGCACAAACTGGCGCCAACAAGGCATTGCTTGAGAGCTACCTCACCGATCAGGGACTGCCCGTTCACTACATGAACGACTCGTGGTTGCCCAAGACCGCTGAAGAATTCTTCGCCGGCCGTGACGGTCGCTTGACCGAGACCTTCCGCACCAAGTACTACATCCGCGGTGAGGACTGTACGCCGTTCAACTACTCGACTTCGGGCTACTCGATGCACAAGTTCATGAGCGACAAGGACTCGATGAGCAGCGACCTCAAGTTCCGCACTGCACAGAACGTGACCGATTGCCCCGTACTGCGTTACGCCGAGGTTCTGCTTAACTATGCCGAGGCGTGCTATGAATTGGGCACGCTCACCCAGGCCGATTTGGACAAGAGCATCAACCTGTTGCGTGCCCGCAAGGGCGTGAACATGCCCAAGTTGGAAGTCATCGGTGGTCAACCCGCTGTGGGCGGACAAGTCTATGATGACCCCGTCCGCGACCAGACGGTTCCGAGCTTGTTGTGGGAGTTGCGCCGTGAACGCCGTGTCGAGATGGCGTTTGAGGGACTTCGCTACAACGACCTCAAGCGCTGGAAGAAACTCAACTACATGTACAATGGTGACAATCCTGACATCAAGTACGGAGCCTACATTCGCTTGAGCGACTATCCCAAAGCCAATACCGACGAGGTGAAGATTGTAGATAATGCCAGCGAAGGTTTCATCCTGTGCAACACAGGTACCGAGCGTTTGGCTCCCTCTGATCGCAACTATGTGCGTCCAGTGCCTACCGACCAAATTGCACTCTACAAGAGCTATGGTTACACCCTCGAGCAAACCAAGGAATGGCAGTAAGATAAGAGTTGATAGTTGAAAGATAATAGTTAATAGTAATGACTATGAAGAATCGAATTATATATGGATTAATGGCGCTGGCTTGCTTGATGGGGCTAGTGGCCTGTAGCGATGACCCCATCGTGGACAATCCGTCGGGCGAGACCTACATCTATTGGTTGCGCATTGCCAATGCTGGACTCACGGGTACCGAAGCGGTGATGGGCCAGGTGGATGAGGCCACCAAGACGGTGACCTTCGATGTGCCCGCCGAGACCAACATCGAGGAGATCAAATTCACCAGCAAACTCTCGCTCAATGCTCACTTGGACCAGGAAGTTTATGACTTCAGCTCGCTCACGGGACCGGTCACGGTGATCAATGTCGAGAACCAGAGCACCTATACCGTTAAACTCAACCTGATCGCCACCAGCGACCGCCCGATGATTGAGCGCGTGGGTGTGCGTCTGCCTAATGGTGAGGAGCATGCCGGATATATCAGTCTGATTGACTCGACCATCTACCTTGGTGCTGAGGGCTTTGACCGTGTTGAACTGACCGAGGTTGTCACGCTGCCACACCGCGCCACGCTCAACTACGAGAACGTGACCAGCAATGTGGTGACACGCGAACCCAAAGGGACAGTCAAGGTCGAATTTATGGGCAAGACCAAGGAGTACCGCTTCTCATTCGGAGCTATCCCCGTGTTCGGTGCCGACTTTAACAGAAGCACAGTTTACAACTTTGCTGAAGACGGTGGCAACCAGTGGCCTGACTTCGTGGGCGAGAACACACGTAGTGCCGACTTCGATGGCAAGGAACTGCTCATCGTCTCGCGCGAGGGTGGTATCAACCCGCGCATCCTCACTGTCGAGGAAGTGATGAGCGGCAGCCCGGCTGGCAAGGTGCTGAATATGGACGGTGTCGCTGGCGGAACATTCTTGCTGAGCGCAGGACGCCTCTCGCACGGACATATCTACATCAGCAACTTGAGCACCAATGTCGCCGGCGACCAACCGCTGCGCATCTATCATTGGGCCAACTCCAGTGCAGCCTGCGAGAACATTCTCTCGGTCGATGGTACAGGAGAAACCGAATTTGATACCGCATTTGGTGGCGGACGCTATGGCGACAACATCTCGGTGAACCTTGACGACGATGGCAACGGATACATCTTCATGCTCCGCCAAGATGGTACTAGCCCTGTGCGCATGAAGGTCACTGGCTGGACACAACTTAGCGAGCCCACGCCGATTGAGTTGCCGAC
>JAEEJI010000241.1 GCA_016281825.1 Muribaculaceae bacterium
GTGGTGATAGCGTGAGGGTCCCACCTCTTCCCATTCCGAACAGAGAAGTTAAGCCTCACCACGCCGATGGTACTGCGAAAGTGGGAGAGTAGGTAACCGCCCCCTGAGAGTCCCTGACACGGAATGTGTCGGGGACTCTTTTTCGTCAGGGCGATTGTTCCTTAACCAACTTTTCCGTCCGAAAACGAATCACACACTCCTCCGGCCTTCGGCCACCTCCCCTAACTTAGGGGAGGACAAACCGCAAGTCCCCCTCTAAGTTAGAGGGGGTGCCGCGAAGCGGCGGGGGCGTGTGTCAACCACCAGGCGAATGATACTGTCTTGAGGACAAAAGCTCTCCTTTGGGTATAAGGCGAGCGTTGAGGCCGTAAAAAACAACGGCATGGCGATTTCGCCATGCCGCAATTGTGCATTGTGCATTCTGCATTGTGCATTAACAAAACCCTACCCTGGCGGTGTGGCGGGTGTCAATGAGCTCGCTGTCACAGTAGGAACGCATAGTGACCATGTTGATGCCTTGGTCGCCGTTGAGGATGTCGTCAACGGCCTTCTTGCGGGCAATGTTCTCAATCTGACCACCGCTGAACTCATAGCCTTCGGCAAGCTCCTGTGCTTGGAACTCGTCAAGTTCGGGAATCATCGATCGCCAAATGCTGCGCTTTGCCTCGAGTGAGGGCTTCTCAAACTTGATCTTGTAGAGGAAACGACGCTCGAACGCCTTGTCCAAGCTTCCTGTGAGGTTGGTTGTGGCAATCATGATGCCCTGCAGGGTCTCCATCTCTTGCAAGATGATGTTCTGAATGGCATTCTCCATCTTGTCAACCGAGTGCTCGGCACCCTCCTTGCGCATGCCCAAGACGGCATCGGCCTCGTTAAACAGCAGGATGGGAGCCTTCTCGCAGTCCTTGACGGCGCGGCGGTAGCGCTCAAACACTGCCTTGATGTTCTTCTCGCTGTCACCCACCCACTTGCTCTTGATTTCTGGGATATCGACCTGCATGATGTCGCGACCTGTCAGACGTGCCAACTGCAGCACGGTTTCGGTCTTGCCAGTGCCAGGCGCACCATAGAACAGGCAAGTGAAACCGGTGCGCATGCCCTTCTCAGAGAGGCGGCGAGCGATGTCGGCATACTGGTTCTCGTCAAGAAGAGACTGCAGACGTGCCACCTGCGCTTGTTCGGTGGGGTTGTAGAACATCGTCTTGGCGACAATGTCGGTGTGTAGCTTTAGGCCGCGGGGTACACATGGCTCCTCGACTTTGAGGTTCAGTTCGCCCAGTAGCTCGCGCTTGGAACTGTCGCTCAAGTGGAATGAATGACCATCAAACATGCCTTCCTCGTTGTTTGGCTCGACTAGGCCGCGCTTCAGCAGTATGTGACGTCCCGAACGGAATTGGTTACGGGCGTTGCGGTACATATAACTGCCGTCAAACACATCGCTGAACTGTGACAGTGTGATGGCATCGTCACTGTCGTTGATGAGTTTGTGTGCGAAAAAGACAAGCAACATCATGTCGTCATCGTCCAACTTATAGTTCTTGATCAATTGGCAGAAATGCAGGTGCAAGTTCTTGTCGAAGAGGCTTTTGAGCTCCTCAGCAAGCATGTCGATAGAGATTTCCATCTCATCGCGCTTGATGTAAAGGGTTTCCAGTTGGATGAACAGTTGCTCGATGGTGAGTCCGCTCAGGTTAGGGCGCTCGTAGCGGCGGTTCTCTTTCAATGCGTCGAGTACATGCATAGGCACGCGGAAACCATGATCGTCACGGCGACGCTTGCACGACACAAAGCCTTTGCGCTCGAGTGCATCGAAGTCATTTAGGTATGACAATAGGCGCACGTTCTTGCAGGCAAGGAAGCGGCTGATATAATCCATCTGCACATACTCGTCGCGGTCGCCGTTGAGGATGATGGCGAACAGAACAGCTTGCGTGGGTGTGATGTCGAGTATGCGACCGATGAAGTCGGTCAGCTTCTTGGCGCGCGTGAACATTGCGGGCAGCAGTTTGGAATCCTCGGCCATCTCGAGCAAAAGCTCGAAGGCTTTGAGCAGGGTCAGTGGCTCGGGTTTGGTGCGCTTGGTCTTGACGGTCTCGGTGTCGAATCCGATTTGTGCGAGAACTTCCTTGTAATTCTCGGCTGTGGTGTCTTTCTTTGCCATACTCTGAGTTTTTTGAGGTTTGTTAATAAAATAGATACACCCATAATATAGTAAGGTGCATCAAAAAATTCAACCCGATTCGGTCATTAGGGTTGATGTCAGAATAGTATTTGTTTTGAGCAGATTGTCACGCTTGTCGGTGAAGGCATAGCGGGCTATGGCGAGCCGACAGCGGCAACAAGATGCCAAAAGAAATGCTGTTATGACATCAACAGACCCTTAAAAAACACATTTCGTCGGCCTAATGACCGATTCGGGTTTAAACTGTCCGAAAAAAACTTGTCGACATGAGGCGACAAATCATGAACCGTGCTTTTCAGCCCGGCTGGACAATGTTTGCTCACAGATGGTTATGCTATTGTGTGTTTCTCCTGGCTGTTGCGGCGGAGTGTGCTTTCCCATTCTGCGGATTTGCTGCTGCAAAGGTATATGGTCAATTTGGATTTTCCAAAAATGTTAGCAAAAAATTACATTATTTAACAGTTTGGCCGATTGTGGAATCTGTTCAGCGATTCACATAACACCATGATGTACAACCTCAAAGAGGATGAATAATATGCTGTCATTCAACCTCTTCGAGGCAGTGTGTGCAAGGGGTAGATTATTCCTCTTCCCCGCCAATGGGTATTTGACGCTTGAACACTTCCTTGAAGGTGATGAGCGTCTCGCTGCGACCCAGTCCCATCTTGATGAACTTGTGGTGGATGATGTCGAGCAGGTCGTCGTTGTTCTTGGCATAGAGTTTGATGAACAGGTCATACTTGCCGGTGGTGTAGTAGCACTCCACGACCTCGGGCACGGTCTTCAGTCGCTCGACAACCTCGTTGAACTTCGAGGGGTCATTGAGGAAGAACCCGATGTAGGCGCAGGTGCTGTAACCTACCTCATTCGGGTCAATCAATGAGATGGAGCCGTTGATGACACCCATGTTGTACAACTTCTGGATACGCTGGTGAATGGCGGCACCACTCACGTTGCAGGTGCGAGCGATCTCCAGATAAGGTTTGCGAGCGTTCTGTGAAAGCATCTTCAGGATCTTATAATCCAAGGCATCTAGTTTTGCATTTGCCATAATCGAGTAGTTGTTTCGGGGTTAATATGTTTGTTTTGTAAAAATCAATCAACCATAAATTCGGCGCAAATATAGTCAAAAAAAATGAGACAGATTACAAAATAGCAAAAA
>JAEEJI010000242.1 GCA_016281825.1 Muribaculaceae bacterium
CACCCCACCCTTGCAGGGTGGTGAGGAGGGTGAATAGTGTGAATAATAGTTTTTTCATTTTTGATGAAATGTGTCTAAATTTCTGTTTTTATATTATCATACCACCCCCAACCCGTCAGTTTTTAGAGTGGAGTTGGGAGCGGTAATAGTTTGTCCCTTTCAGGGAGATTTAGGGGCCTTAGTGGCCGTTTCTCTTTATTATCTCACCACGACCTTCTTGCCGTTGCGGATGTAGAAGCCCGGAGTTGGGTTGCTGACGCGCTGGCCGTTGAGGTTGTAGTAGTATCCATCGCCGGCAGGTGCCTCAGCCTTGACATCGGTGATGGCAGTGGTGCCGTCATACTCGAAATGCGAGCTCTCGTAGTACTCAATCACATAGCTCGAGGGTGCGCCATACTGGTCCTTGCACATAAATGCTCCCCAAGGATCGCTGATGGTGATGGTCTTGTTCTCCAGGTCGAGCACGCAATTCAGTGCCTGGCCGCCATTGTAGGCATAATAGGAACCTGCGCCGTCCAACCAGTAGCGAGAGTAAGTGCTCGAGGTACCTTTCTGAGCGCGAGCAAGCAGGGCATACTGGCTCAGTTTGCCATAGGCGTTGTTATAAGGAGCCCCTGTCTTTGCCATCGAGAAGAAGTATCCGGTGAAGCTGAAAGTGATGGTCTTGCCGTCCTCACTTACCATGAAGTTGTGGTTGCCCTCGTTGGTGAAGTCAATCGATGCCGGTTGCTGCACCCAGTCGTGAGTGAAGAAGTTTTCGATAGAGAGTCGGCCGTAGCAAGCCGAGCCGTTCATGTAATTTGGTTCCCACTCCACCAGCACCTGCTGGGTGTTCACCAGTTGTGGTTGCCCCGCATCGTCGGTGCCGCGATAGTCGTTACGTAACATCTGCCACGAGAAAGCCTCTGGGAAGTAATTGGGTCGCTCGGCGTAGACTTGCTTGTCAATAGCATTTGCCGAGAGCATTGGCAAAAGCGCCAATAAGAGTAATGCAGTTTTTTTCATTGTTCTATTATTTTTAGTTGTTGTATTTACCGAGAATGATATTTACGACAATATTGACATCTGTCACATCGACCACGCCATCGTTGTTCACGTCGCCCCACAGACCGATGATGGGATATCCCACGTAGAGTCGCACCGACGCGCTCAGCTCGGGTTTGGCCACTGAGGTCGCCGTGATGGTGACCGTCTTGCCACCTCCTTGCAGTTGCGGCACCTTTGCGCCATTGGTCTCCATCAATGCGGTCACCAGGCCGTTCTCATCGACCGTAGCTACAGTCTCGTCACTCGATGTCCAGGTCACAGCCTGATTTGCGCCTGCGGGCAGGATGGTCGCATATAGTTGGTAAGTATCACCAGGCTCGACCACCTGGTTGTCGGCATCGGTGATGCTCAACGATATGCTCTCGGGCACTGGTTCAGGATATCGGAACGTGGTGCCGTCGGTATAGAAAATCATGGTGTTGCTGATTGCGCCAATCCACTCATCGGTCGACGGCGAGCACAGCGACCAGTCGGTGTCAAAGGTCAGTCGAACCGCGTTACCCTTGCCCTTGATGGTCCAACGTGAATTGCCGTCGGTGCCGTAGTTGTAATAGAGCCCGCCTGTTTGATTATCTTGATAGAGCAGTGTTGGCGGAATCTCGAAGGTCGAGTCGCTCCTCATGACGATGTTGTCCATCATTGTACCCATTCCGAAGAAGTTGTACATCGTCAGTTGTGCAGCCCCACCGATACCATTCTGTCCCATGAGCACTGGGTCGGTATAGGTCTCTCCCTCGTAGTCGTAACGCATGGTGCCGTTACACTTCTTGCACATGGTTATACCGCTACTGTAGTCATAGGTGCCACCATCGCTCGTCTGAATGGCCCACTTGGTGGTGGTCGACATTCCACTGCTATAGATATTAAACTTGATGGGACTTCCCGAAGTGCTAGTGTTCACCAGATAACCTTGTGCATAGCCATCGACGTTAACCACCAACTGTCCCGACGAGATGGAAAGTGAACCAGAGCCACCCGCCACACTTGCCGATGCGGTGATATCAGTTGCCAAACTGCCAATCCACCAACCACTAATCACTACCTGTCCACTCGAGAGGCCTCCACGAATGGTGATGGTGAAATATTGTTGTGTGCCGTTACTGTAGTTGACCATCCATGTGCCATAGAGGTCAGTAACGGAATTAAACGCCTTCTGCGGCCCCAACTTCATAAAAGTGACGTCGGGTGCATTGTCGTCAGTTGTTGCCTGACTAGCGTTCATGGGCATGGTCTTGAGCGTGCGCTTCGGGACGAACGGAGCCTGTCCCCAACATTGCGCTTGCAGCACAAAGGTTGCAATGATTAAAAAAAGTAATTTTTTCATCATCGTATAAATTCTTTTGATAACAATCTCAAATCGATAGCGATGTCCTTACATCGGGGATGCAAAAGTATAAACTTTTTTCAAGACATCCAAAAAAAAACAACAAAAAACCCCTTTTTTCGGTAGGAAAAGGGGGTTTTGTAACTCTCTGCTTGCAACTTACTTCGCCTTGAGCGCTTCCATGATCTTGGCTTCGAGTTCGTCGGCGAGTTCAGGGTTGTCCAGCACCATCTGCTTGGCGGCATCGCGGCCTTGACCCAATTTGCTGCCCTCGTAGCTGAACCAGGCACCGCTCTTCTTGATGATTCCCAAGTCCACACCCAGGTCGATAATCTCGCCCTCCTTACAGATGCCTCGGCCGAACATGATATCGAACTCAGCCTTGCGGAACGGAGGAGCCACCTTGTTCTTCACGACCTTGACGCGGGTTGCGTTGCCCAGCACCTGGTCACCGTCCTTGAGCTGACCCAAGCGGCGGATGTCCAGACGTACCGACGAGTAGAACTTCAGCGCATTGCCGCCTGTAGTGGTCTCGGGGTTGCCAAACATCACGCCAATCTTCTCACGCAACTGGTTGATGAAGATGCAGCAGGTGTTTGTCTTGCTCACGGTGGCGGTGAGCTTGCGCAGTGCCTGCGACATCGGCCGTGCCTGCAAGCCCACCTTGTTTTCTCCCATGTCTCCCTCAATCTCAGCCTTGGGTGTCAACGCTGCGACCGAGTCGATGACAATCACGTCAATGGCCGAACTGCGAATCAACTGGTCGGCAATCTCCAGTGCCTGTTCGCCGTTGTCGGGCTGGGAAATCCACAGGTTGTTGACATCTACGCCTAGTGACTCGGCATAGAAGCGGTCAAAGGCGTGTTCGGCATCGATGATGGCGGCGATGCCACCCATCTTCTGCGCCTCGGCGATAGCATGAATGGCGAGGGTGGTTTTACCGCTGGACTCGGGACCGTAAATCTCAATGATGCGGCCACGCGGATAACCTCCCACCCCTAGGGCGAAGTTCAAGCCAATCGATCCGGTAGGGATAACATCGATGTTCTCAATGTTCTCGTCACCCATCTTCATGATGGAGCCGCGACCGAAGGTCTTGTCAATCTTGTCCATAGCCACTTGCAGGGCTTTGAGCTTCTCGGGGCTCACGGCGGGGCGTCCTTGCCCAGCCTCGTTGTTGATGTTCTCTTCCATTGTTATTCTTGTTTTTAGTTTTTGTTGTTTCTAGAGGGGCTAGAGGTTCTAGATGCACTAGAGGTTCTAGAGAGACTAGACTTTTGTTATACGATGCAAAATTCGGGGTTTTGAGCGCCAATGAATGGCACATCCATGTTAAATATCTTCAAATTCAGCATCAGTGACTTGCTCCTCGGCGGTAAAAGTCTCTTCAATCACCTCTTCGCGGGGTCCGCTAATCTCTACATATTC
>JAEEJI010000243.1 GCA_016281825.1 Muribaculaceae bacterium
GGAGGCATGTCAATGACAAAGTAGTCAAGCTCGCCCCAGTCGGCATCGTTGATGAGTTGTTTAAGGGCATTGCTGGCCATCGCACCACGCCACAGCACAGCTTGCTCCTTGTCCACAACGAAGCCGATGCTTAACAGCTTCACACCATATTTCTCGGCGGGGATAATCAGATTCTTCCCGTCAACCTCATGCATAAAGAGTTGTTCGTCCTCAACCCCGAACATTTTGGGAATGGACGGCCCGAAAATATCGGCATCCAGCAAGCCCACACGGTAGCCTTGCATGGCAAGTGCCACGGCCAGATTGCAGGCAATCGTGCTCTTGCCCACGCCGCCCTTACCGCTACTCACGCCAATGATGTTCTTCACGCCAGGCAAGGGTTTGTCAGTAATTTTGGGGGCATTGTCCTCGGGTACTTTCACGGCGATGTTGCCGCGGATATCCACCGCATCGCCGATGAGGGTAGTGATGGCGACTTCGGCGGCGCGAACCACTGACTTGATGAACGGATCAGTCTTTTTATCAAATACCAGTGAGAACGAGACGCGGTTACCGTCGATGCGTATATCATCGGCAACCATGCCTAGGGTGACAATATCTTTGCCACTGCCCGGATAGCGCACCGTGCGCAAGGCATCAAGGATTAATGCAGGGTACAAGGTCATTTTATAATGGAGAATTAAGAATGGAGAATTAAGAATTAGTTTTTATTTACCCTCTCCGGACTTCCCCCCTTTAGGGGGGAGTGAGGGGGGCTTGATTTCTGTGGTAGCTCCTGTAGCCGTCGGGCTCGATGTCGATGTCAGGCTCGGTGAGGTCGCCCTCGTGCGGCAGGTGGAACTGCAAGTATTTGATGGTCAACCCACGGCTCAGCCATTGCTGCTCATAGTAGGTCTTAATCTCGAGAATGTCATCGGCCAGACCGCTTTGATACAGGTCGTTAGTGTCCACTTCGATAGGAAGGGCGTTCAGGCGAACTAACTCGTGCGTATAGGTGTATAAGAACGGACTGTCGGTCTTCAAGTGTACCAAACCGCCATCCTTGAGGATGTGGCGGTAATTCTGCAAGAACCGCGTGCCGGTCAAACGCTTGTTCACTTTCTTCATCTGAGGGTCAGGAAAGGTAATCCAAATCTCGGACACCTCGCCAGGGGCGAACATACGGTCGATAATCTCGATGCTCGTGCGCAAGAATGCCACATTGGGCAGATGCTCGGCCTCGACCTGACGGGCGCCGGTCCACATGCGTGAGCCCTTGATGTCGACTCCGATATAGTTCTTGTCGGGAAAACGCTTGCCCAGCCCTACGGCATACTCGCCCTTGCCGCAACCCAATTCCAGCACAATGGGGTGGTCGTTGTGGAAGTAGGCTTCGTTCCAGCGGCCACGCATCGGGCAACCCTCGCTTTCAAGGGTGGCCCATGGAAACTGGAACACGCAGCCGAACGTCTCCATATCGGCAAATTTCTTCAATTTGTTTTTTCCCATCTTGCAGCAATTAGAGTTTAACCTTATGGCTCACACCGTTCAAGCGCACGACATAGATGCCCGGGTCGATATTGTGGAAAGCATTGTTGCCTAGCTCGACGCGCAAGGTGCGTGTCATGCCGTTCAGTGATACTAATTGTGCTGAAGCATTCTGCTGAGCAACTATGTGCAGTGTTCCGTTGGCGCCGTACACACGGTCGGCGCTCATCGACACCACGTCAACGGCTGTTGTGCGGCTCACTTGTGCCGAGGTGGCTGGAGCATGGTAACTGTCGCCATCGGCAGTGACGAGGGTCACATGGTCGGTAAGCACTGTCGACAACTGTGCCAACTCGTCGGTGGCAGTGACTGTCAAGCGCAGAATGGCGTCGTCTGCATTGTCGCCAAGGTCAACATTGGGCATGGCGTAAAGGATGATGGTCACATCGTTGCCAATAACGCACGAGGCTACCGAATGTGTGAGCGCACGGTTACCTGTGACTACTGTCCCTTCGCGCAATTCCAAACCTACGGGAAGATGAATGACACACTGCAGGGCGGTGTAGTCGCGGCAATTATCCAGATGTACTTCGATGGTATGTCGCTGGCCGGTGTTGATGCCAAAGTTGTCAATAAGCAAGGCATCGCCACTGTCAGGAGTGATGGCGGGTGCTGATGAGATGTGGTTCAGCATAATGTTAATCACACCATTGATGTCAGTGATGTCAATGGCACCGTTTTGGTCAATGTCGGCGGCTTCGAAGATAAATGTGCCGGTTGACTGACTCAACATATAGTTGATGATGTCGTTCAGGTCAGCAATGTCGACTGTGCCGTCGTCATTGACATCGCCTAACTTGAAGCTTGACTGGATGTTAAAGTTACGCCACTGGTCGGCACTCTTATAATAGTCTACGCTGTTGCCCGGTGCCATGAGTGCTACGCTTCCTTGGTCGACACCTTGCCACACGTCTTCGCCAAGGTCTGGAACGCTTTGGGCATAAGTGGTGATTTTCTGCAGCCCTGTCATGCCGGCCATGGCACGCGTACCCACATATTGCGTACTTGAAGGAATGGCGAGTTGTGTGATGCGGTTAAGGTGATACAAGGCATAGTCTCCAATCGAGTCAATGGACGTTTGACCTAGGTTAACTTCGGTAAGTTGATTACTGCCCGCGAGAAGCAATGTAGCGACATTTTCTAGACTGGCGGGAAGTGAGATGGACGTGAGCGAGGGGTTCAGGACAAAGGCCCCCTTTCCTATCGAAGCTAGATGTGCGTTAAACGAGGCAGTGGTTATGGGGGACTGAGCATACGCCCAATTGCCCACTCGTGTCAGCTCGGCCATGGCCGAGAGATTGGCCTGTGTAAGTTTGGTGTCGGCAAAAGCGGCATCACCGATAGTTTGCAAATGGTGTCCCAAAGTGATGCTCTTGAGGTTTTTGCAACCGGCAAACGCTCTTGCGCCAATTGTGGTCAGGTGGCAATTGGCGTAGTTATAGGGTGATGAATTCTCACCGACAGGGGAGGGGTCGCTGCTTTGCAACGTGACGCTAGTCAGCGATGCGCACTGTGCAAAGGCACCGTCGCCAATCTCTTGCAGCAGCGCGGGCAAGGCAATGGTCTTCAGCGAAGTGCAGCCAGTGAACGCGTATTTGCCCAGTTGCTTGAGGCTCTTGGGCAGGGTGACATCAGTCAGATTGCGACAAGCTGCTACGGCCGCCTCGCCAATACTGGTCGTTTGCAGGGGCAGTGTCAACCGGGTAAGTTGGGACATGTTGGCAAGCGACAATGATGGAATCTCGTTGGCGCGGAAACTGCTCACGTTGGCAAACAAAGCCTTGTCCGAGTCATAAGCCACGATTTGCACACCATATAGGTTCAAGACCCTTAACTGACGCAAGCGGTCGGACAAGGTGCGGAAGTCGCGGGCATCCATCTTGCCGGTGAGCGTTAGCTCGGTCACATTGTCATCATTCAGCAACGAAGCAAGTTTGCCTGGCTCACAATGCAAGGTGACGGCTCTCGTGATGAGAACCGCCGAAAGCAGGAGAATTGTGAGGCAGAGTCTGCGCATGGAACAGGATGGTTACGGATGAATAATCACATGGTGGGTGGGCTTGGATGGCGCGACGGTTTGCTGAGGAGCTTTGGCGGCCTCCTGGCGGGCAGCCTCCATGGCTGCCTGACGCATCGCAAGGCGTTTTTGCAGCATGATGTTAATCACTGCATTGATGTCGGCAATGTCAATGGTGCCATCGCCAGTGAGTTCGGCGCGTCCGTCATAGTTGTCGGCATCGTCGCGTTCAAGCATAATATTGATGAGGATATTGATGTCTGCAATATCCACTGTGCCGTCGGCATTGACATCACCGCGTTGAATCTCAATGGTCATGAAGTTGCACCATTGTGCGGCGGCACGGTAATCGTTCAGGCTGCTGGGATTGACATTGAGCTTGACTTTGCTCTGTTCAACGCCGTACCACACACTGTCGCCCAAGGCTGGCACCTCGGTAGGCTCGCTGTCCAGCTGCTTTAATCCGGTCATATATGCCATCGCATGAGAGCCGATGTAGTTGACGTTGGCTGGCAGTGTCAGTGTGGTGATGCCTTCGTCGTCCATCAATGCTCCGTCGCCGATGCTTTGAAGGCTGGAGGGCAGGGTGAGCTGGGTCAACGAACTCTCAGACAGAACCCAATCGGGAAGTGAAGTCAGTGAGGCTTGACTGGACAGGTCAAGTTCTTCAAGACCGGTGGCGGCGAGGGACTCGGCACCAAGGCTGGCCAACGGTTTGCCAGGGAGGACATATTTCAAATTGGGACAGTTGGCAAAGGCGCGGTAGCCAATGTGAAGGGTTGAAGGCATTACGCTGGTGTCATTCTTGCCAGGCAGTATGGGCATCAGCTCGATGGAAACCAGCGACTGGCAGTTGCTGAACGCTCCGTCACCGATATGGGTCAACGAATTGGGAACGGCCAAGTGTTCCAATTGGGCGCAGCCGCTGAAGGCATAGTCTCCAATGTGCGTCAAATTGTCAACCAGCTCCACGTACTTAAGCTGGGTGCATCCCGAAAAACAACCGTCGCCCAAACGAGTGGCGTTAGACGGAAGAACGAAGTTGGTCAACTCAAGCATGCTGGCCAGCGAAAGACAGGGAACCTCGTCAGCAGGATAGCTCTCGACATTGGCAAACAAAGCCTTGCCGCTGAAGGCGTCAATAGTGGCGTTGCTCAGGTCGAGCACGGTCAAATGGCGCAACGAGTCGGCAATAAACCGGAAGTCCCGCGCGTCGACATGCCCGCTTACCTGTAGCTGGGTGATGGAACAGTCCTCCACAAGCGAGGACAATTGGCCTGGCTGGCAATCAATCGTGGCCTGGGCCGAAGCGAATAGTCCCATCAAGGCGACAAGTGTGGCAAATACTATATTTCGCATGTTTCGTATCTGTTTAGGTGGGTTCTATAGTTACCCATCTTGATGTTTTATGAATAGATTGAGTACTCCTTTATTTTAAACGACAAAGATAGAGAATTATTTGCAAACAGCGAAGGAATGAGCCAAAAAATTGACCTCAAGCCATGAAAAAGCAACCGCCCGGTCTCATGACCAGGCGGCTGATGGTGTGTAGTGTGCATGAATCATCGTGTGTGACGCTGGATGGTGGTCTCGCTAGCGCTTCCCAAGATGATGTTGACGATGCCGTTAACATCGCTCACGTCGATATCATTGTTGTCGTCCATATCGGCGTTGACAAAGATGAACGGCTCTGGATTCTTGCCAAGGATGTAGTTCACCACCAAGTTAATGTCCGACACGTCGACGATGCCGTCGCCGTTGACGTCACCCTTAAGGAAATAGTGCATGATGTAGAACTCCTTCCATTGTTCGGCCGAACTGTACAATTCGGCGGCATTGTTGCTGGGAACACCCAACTTGACCGCGGGTTGGTCAACACCTGCCCACACATCCTCACCCAGGGCGGGAGGCGTGTCGGCTGCTACATCAATGCGATCGAGAGCCGTCATGCCCGCCATAGCGCGCGTACCTATATACTTCACCGAGCCGGGGATGTAGAAGTAGTGCGTGTTATCCCAGTTGTAAAAAGCGTAGTCACCAATAGAGTCTAACCCCTCGTGCAGCAGTGAGTCAGCAAGTACCTGACTGCCACCGGCAAAGGCATAGGCAGGAACGGCTTCTAACGAGGTCGGAAGGGAGACCGAAGACAGTTGGGTGGTGCCGAAAAATGCACCTTCGCCTAATTGTGTCACTGATGCAGGCAACGAAACGCTTGTGATGGGCGTGCTTGCGGCTGCCCAACTGCCCACACTGTCAAGTGTGGCGGCTGTGCTGGCATCCAGTGACTGAATGCCTGTGCCGTGGAAAGCTTCATTGCCAATGCGTCTTACTTGTTCGCCCAGCCGCAATGACTGTAACTGGTAATCGCCCAAAAATGCGTAGTCGCCGATGCACGAGGCGTCTACGGAAACTCTTTGCAACGAGAAACAATGGGCAAAAGCGCCTTGACCGACCATGGTCACTGTGGAGGGGATGCTGACTTGGGTCAGCCCCGAACC
>JAEEJI010000244.1 GCA_016281825.1 Muribaculaceae bacterium
AATTGCTATCTAAAAGGCGAAGGCACCTTTACAGCACAAGATATTTATTGAGACAAACGTACCATTGGCGACCTTGACGGCACCATCACCGTCCGCACCCACCACATCATGGAAGCCATCTCCTACCGCAACCTCGACCGCTCAAACTGCTTTAATATATAGCATAATAAAATAATAGTCAATTTCACATGTCCAAGTGAAAACATTGAAATTAAGCATATTATGATGGAAAATATACTATTCTGTCCCACCACATAATCGTATACATGCGCTGTTGCTCTAGTCGGTGGCGGCAGTTATCCCACGCCTGGGGAAATATCACTTGCGCATAATGGTGTGCTCTTTCTTGATGAGCTCCCAGAGTTTCCACGCTCGGTGCTCGAGGTGCTGCGTCAGCCGTTGGAGGACCGCGTGATTTCAATTTCGAGGGCAAGGTATGCCACTGAATACCCAGCGTCGTTCATGCTCGTGGCCTCGATGAATCCGTGCCCATGCGGCTACTATGGGCATCCCAAGAAACAATGCGTTTGCACCGACTATCAGCGCATTAATTACATGAGTAGGATTTCTGGTCCGTTGCTCGACCGCATCGACCTTCAGGTGGAGGTGCAACCCGTTGAGTTTGACCAGATGTCGAGCAAGCAGCCAGGCGAACCCAGCGCAGCAATCAGGGAACGAGTCATCAAAGCGCGAGCCATCCAGAGTCTGCGATTCAAGAACCACCCAGGTGTGCACTGCAATGCCCAGATGACCACCGCCCTACTGCACAAATACGCTGAGCCCGATGCCGAAGGAATGGAAAAACTCCGCGAAGCTATCACCAAGATGAACATGAGCGCGAGAGCCTACGACCGCATCCTCAAAGTAGCCCGCACCATCGCCGACCTTGAGGGCAACATCACCGTCCGCTCCCACCACATCATGGAAGCCATCGGCTACCGCAATCTCGACCGCAGCAACTACTTTAATATGTAAAGGCTCATTTTTATTAATAAATTTAATGTTGGCGGACAAAGAAACAATAGGAAGATAGAAGTATAATTAGGCTGGGATATTAGGCTGATTTGTCAATCATACACTCACGGAAACCCGAATGGGAGCCGTGAGTTTTTTCTTTTGTCGAAGGGAAATCTCGGCAGCTTGGTTCGCTCGCAGTTTTATTCAAAAAATGCGGTTTCCGTTAATTGGGCACAAATTTCCGTAAAATGGTCACAATCGCATTAACAGATAGTCTCTAATTTTGCAGTCAGAAAAGCAACGCAATTACGTACTAAAAAACAGGACAGAAATGAAAACGTTTACCAGAACTCTATTGATGATGGCAGTCATGATGCTTTGTGGCTGCTCAGACGACAACAACGACGCAATGGCTCAGAACACTATGACACAAAAGATGTACATCACGATTGACGGTGTGTCGCAATCGGTAACCCTCTACGACAATGCTGCAACACAGGCACTTGTCGCCAAGTTGCAAGACGGTGCAGTCACCGTTACCCTTAACTCGAGTGGCGGTTTCGAGATTTGGGGCCCATTGGGCTTCTCGCTGCCTACGAGCAACGAGCAGATCACCGCACAACCTGGCGATGTGATTCTCTACAACGGCAGCAACATCTGCCTAATGTATGGCACCAACTCATGGAGTTACACTCGTCTAGGCAAGATTGACGGATTGAGTGCGAGCGAACTTGAGACATTCCTCAAGGCTGGTCAGAGCAATATCAGCGTCACGTTGTCTCTAACCCCTTCTAGCATTCCTTCAAACAACAACACACTTGTGGTGTATTACAGCTATACTGGAAACTGCCGCGAGATTGTACAAACGTTGACCTCGCAGATTCAAGCTGATGTTGTTGAGATCCAGACCGTAGCCGAGAATCAGGACTATAATGCCAACGGCTATCAGCTGGGGCAAGACCTGCTTGATGCCATCAACGCTAATCCTGAATGTGTCGACAGCTATCCTCCCATCAAACCTGTCCTCAGGGATGCGGAAAACTACGAAAACATAATCTTTGTGACACCGCTTTGGCACTCGCAGATGGCGGCTCCTGCACAGACCTACCTGTTCATAAACCGCGAGAAACTTGCCGGGAAGAAATTCGGGATGATAGTGTCTAGTTGGAGCAGCGGCATCAGCACTGTGGTTGCCAATGCCAACCGCCTTGTTCCCGATGTGCAATGGATGGGTGAGTCGCTGTGGATTAACCACAACAATCATGCCAACCGCGCAACACTCATTGAAAACTGGCTTGAGGACATACACTATGAAGATATCAGCACCATTGTCAGGATTATCTCAAGCGACCAGAAAAACTCAGGCGAAATCTACAATCTGAATGGTCAGCGAGTTATCAATCCTTCTCATGGCATTTACATCAAAAACGGCAAAAAAGTAATACTATAAAATATGAAGAAAATAATATTAATGCTGGTACTGGGCTTCATGCTCGTTTCCTGCAACCAGAACCAACAAAATGACGAGAGTATGACAACACTGCAATTAACTCAGGAGTGGGACAAGACGTTCCCCAAGAGTGACAAGGTGGACCACAAGAAGGTCACGTTCAAGAACCGTTACGGCATCGAACTCGCTGCCGACATGTACACGCCGAAGAATGCCGAGGGCAAGTTGGCAGCTATCGCCGTGAGTGGTCCCTTCGGTGCTGTGAAGGAACAGTCGAGCGGACTCTATGCACAGACGATGGCAGAGCGCGGCTTCCTGACCATCGCCTTTGACCCGTCGTTCACGGGTGAGAGCGGTGGCGAGCCGCGCCGCATGGCTTCGCCCGACATCAATACGGAGGACTTCCTCGCAGCCGTCGATTTCCTCAGCGTGCAGGAGAATGTCAATCCTGAGCGCATCGGCATCATCGGCATCTGCGGTTTCGGCGGCATGGCTGTGAATGCGGCCGCTCTCGATCCACGCATCAAGGCAACGGTCGCTTCGACGATGTACGACATGAGTAAGGTGAATGTGGAGGGCTACTTCAAGAGTGAGGACACCAAGGAGCAGCGCATCGATAAACGCAAGGCGCTTGCGTCCCAGCGCACCGAGGACTTCAAGAGTGGCACTTACAAACGTGCCGGTGGTGTCATCGACCCGCTGCCCGATGACGCGCCTTTCTTTGTAAAAGACTACTATGACTATTACAAGACCAAACGCGGTTATCACGAGCGCAGCGGGAACAGCAATGACGGCTGGAACGTCGTTGGCTGCCAGTCGTTCCTCAACCAGCCGCTGCTGGCTTGGGCCCACGAAATAGAAACTCCCGTGCTGCTTATCCACGGCGAGAAAGCCCACTCGCGCTACTTCAGCGAGTACGCCTTTGAGAAGATGACCGGTGTTCACGTCGAGGGCGAGAGCAAGACTGTTGGCAACAAGGAAATTTTGATTATTCCTGGTGCTGTCCACACCGACCTCTACGACGACAAGAACAGCAAGATACCATACGATAAGATTGAGACCTTCTTTCGCGAACACCTACGATGACCTTGGCTGCAGACTCTGGCGGAAGGCGCTTGGCGACTGGCCGAGGTGCTTGGTGCAGTAGCGGCTGAAGTAGGAAAGCGAGGCAAAATTCATGCGCTCGGCTATCTGCGTGAGCGAGAGGCGTTCGTCGCTCAACAAATCTTTCAGTATGGGCACCGTGTGGCGATTGATGAAGGAGCTGACGCTGTGGCCAGTAACCCGCTTGATGGTGGCCGAGAGGTATTTGGGCGACACATGCAAGCGGTCGGCATAGTAGCTCACATCGCGCTCGGTGCGGCTGATGCCGGTTGAGAGTAAATCCATGAGTTGTCTCACGATATAGGCCGTGCGGTCGGTATGCGTGTCGGTGGCATCGCGCTGAGCGTGCGGTTCGAAGATGTCGTACATCATCGTCAGACACAGGCTGCCCATAAGTTCGTTGTAGAACTGCAGGTGACGGTCGTTCAAGCGGTCACGAAGCCGGTGAAAGTCGTCAAGCAGATGCTGTGCTTGCTCGTCGGTGAGTTTGATGACCGGATCTTGATTCAGCGAAATGCTACCGCCAATGCTGTAGTTGTTCGAGGGCAACTGTTTTTGCAGAAAACGGTTGTCGGCAGCAAACCACTCGACCTGCATTTCGGCATGAGCGGCAAGGTTCTTGATGCGCTGGGGCGTGGGTATCACCACGAGGTCGTTCTTCATGATGTGATAGCAATGCTCATTGAACACAAAACTGCCCTCACCGGCAGTGCATAGCAGGTGCAGACAGGTGTGGCTCAACTCATTAGCGTTAATTGCATAGAAGTCGGTAGAAAAAAGGAAATCTATCTTCATGATATGGTGATTTTTTGCAAAAATAGCCATAAAAATGGGCAGAAACAAACAAATTGTGCAAAAAGTGAAAATAGTGAGGTTTTTTGTGAAACTTTTTCTTTGATAATCCGTTGTAACTTTGCGGTGTAAATGATTTGCAAAACAAATAAACCGTTTGGCAATCTCGAAAAAGTAACAAAAAGACACAACCAAATAAAAAGGAGAACAGACTATGATTTTTGACCGAAACGAGCAGAAAGCAGTTGTGGCACTGCTGGGTGCCGGAAGTATGGGAACAGCCATCGTGCGCCGCATTGGTGCCGGCAAAAAAATCTTGCTGGGTGACATCAGCGAAAAAGCACTGGAACG
>JAEEJI010000245.1 GCA_016281825.1 Muribaculaceae bacterium
CTGCGCAATGCTGCACAGATTACCATAGATGCTACCCTCAATCTTGGTGTAGTTGCACTGCTTGGCATGCTTAAGGCTCTCGGTGAAGTACCATTGTGCCAAATACAGGTTGTTATTGGCTGTTGCCTCATGGATACCAATTGAGTTTAGTGCCAGCGTCACGATAGTGTCGTTCGAGAGTTCTTGCCCCATCTCACGGGCTGTCTGCAACTCATTGATGGCCGAATCTGGACGATTGCTGAACAAGCAGGCAGCACCTAGATAGAAGTGGGCATACGCCTCATGACGCTTGTCTCCAGCACGTCTGCTTTCTGTCAGATATTGGCTAGACTGGTCATAGAGTGTGGTGTAGTCAAAACGATTGATCGTAGTGGCACAACGGTTCATGAGCGTGTCGAGCTGCACTTGACGCGACTCGATCATTCCCCGGTCGCATCCCACCAACATAGCCACCAGCACGACAAGCGTTGTGCAGACTGCCTCGGCAGCCCGCATCACACCAGGTTTTATACTATGTTTCAAGTCTTCTGACAAAATCGCAGTACCACCTTTGGGGCTGCAAAGTTACAAAAAAAATTGAAAAAACACCAACTAGTCTTTATTTTTTGATAGTTCTCTTCTTATCATTGATGTTTTATGGGAAAAATTGGAAAGAACGAGTAACCCGCCACTCAATAGATGCCCCTGAATTCTAGTGGAACTCAGGGGCATCTATTATGACTTGTAGTAGCATTTGATTTCGCCAAAACGGAGTTTGCCAACCAACAAGAGGGGTATTCGTCGGTCATCAGTCGAGAGCCAAGCGTCAATGTTATCGCTCGACTTCTTGCCGCCGTCCTTTGTAAAGCGGAAGTTGATGCGATAAGCCAGAGGGTTTAATTGCCGACGGGAATGTCATATCCTGTGAGGCGATATGCGACCTTGAAAGGAGTGGCACTCTTGCGGGGCTTGTTTCCGCCATAGTAATAGTACTGATGTTGCGCATCGAAGGTCTTGACCGACACCAACTTGGTCTCTCCCGGCTTAAGGTCGACAGGCACCACAACGCGACGCTCATGCAACACGTCGCCGCCCATGGTCATGTAGCGCATGAGCAATCGCACACTGGAAATGCGGTGCGTCAAGCGGCTAGTTAGGAAGAATGACTCCTTGCTGTCGCTGGCTCGCTTGCTGAAGCCCTTCATGACGATGCCGTCGGGATTGACATCTGGTGCCAAATCGATAGAGTCAACGTCGACTGTATCAATGGTCTGCACCACCGCCGCCGCACTGTGCAACTGCCGCTGTGTGGTGCGCACGCGCCCCACAGCCGACAACGACAACATAACCACCATTATTAACACCAAGCACCTCATTCTCAACTATAAACTATAAACTTTAAACTCCTTACAAGTATCGAATCTTATTGAACCTGCGTGTGTCGCCTTCAACGGGATAAAGCTTATTGAACCCAACAGGCAGTTTTTGGTCTACTATTTCGGGCGTCACGCCCACTACACGAAAAATCGAGGGAAGGAACCGCATGAAATTAAGACGCACCTTGACGCGCCAGTGCGGTGGGTCAAAGATGATGGTGCCCTTCTCCCTATCAAAAGTGGCAACAGCTTCCATCGGGCCACACAACGTCAAGCGATTGCGCTCACTGTAGAGCCACAGGCGGTATTTCGTCTCATCAACACTGCTGGCGAGATAGCCGATGACCATGCCGGGCATCAGCTCCATGTCGGCACTGTGCAGCAAGATGATGCGATACTCCGCTTCTTCCACGCCCGTGCATCGTTCAATGCCCAGCGTCATCCCTTCGGCCTTGTATTGCCAAATGCCTTCAATGGGCTGCAGGTCATATTGCATCAAACGCACCCGCATCGAGTCCTCGTCCAGTCCCGGGAAGAACTCACTCTGCGGAGGCGCAGCCACAGCCTCCAACCAACAAAGTGCCACTAAGAACGACACCAGCCACTTCATTATGAATTATAAATTATGAATTATGAATTGATTTATTCGCTAGTTGCAAAGCGGTAGACAATACCAAAGCTCAATATTTCCTTGAACTGCCAATAGCGCCAGTCATCATCGTATGGATGCGACTTGTCGTAGCGCAAGTGGGTGAAAATCTTGGTATTGAGGTGGCGCGTAATGGAGAAGTCAAAGGTGTTCTCCCAATCACCCTGCACATACTGATAGTTGGTAAACACATAGAAACGCGACGACCAGGTGATGCTGGGGTTGATTTTCCAGAACCACTTGGCTTCAATGTTGCTACCGAATGTGCTCTTGGTGTGGTGTCCTGGGTCGATGCCAAAATTGACAGGATCAAGGTGGTCGATGTCACGGCAAATCTTCAGGTTATAGGAGAGTGGCGCGATGGCAACAGTCAGCGTCTTGGTCTGGTCAGCATTCTTATAGTCGTATGTCATACCGACACCAATGTTCAACTCACCCGGTGAGAGGAATGCCGCCGTCATCACATCACTGTTGGGCTTATAATTGTTGAAGAATTGCGTTTTGAAGTTGAGCATGGCACTGTAGTACCAATGCTTGACCGCCTTGTAACCTAATTGTGAGGTGAAGAGGAAGTTGTCCTCATTGATATGGTAACGGCGCAGGCTGTCGCCCGATGCCGTAGTGACACCAAGTTTGTAGTTCATCATGTTGTTGAACAACCAGTTGGGATGCACGGCCTGGTTGAGGTTGCATTCCCACTTGATGTCGGCGAGCACATTGAGATTGTTCTCGCCACCCTGATACCAGTTGTCGCTGATGTATGCCTGGGTAAAGTGTACCGATCCGTTGAAGATGTGGAGCCAGTTGTGTATCTTGACTGGCGCCTCGTCAATGACCGAGTCGATGGGCGCCACCACCTGGGGAGCCTCGATGGTTAGCATGCCTTGCGAGGGCGAACTGGTGAGAATGTACTCCTTGGGGGGCTCGGGCAACGAATTCACGTTGTAGGCCACCAACTGCGGATGTTCGACCATGGCGCGGTAACGCACATCGTTCTGATGCCGTGACTGTGCGATGGCACTTTGCAGCCATTGGTCGCCAGCATCCAGCGTCAGTGCTGTCGCGCTGGTGTTGTCCAGCACATTGTCGTTAAGCGTTTGCTGGTGCTCAAAGACGAGTGGCATCAGCAAATAGTCACTGGATGTCTGTGCCACGGCAGTTATCGCCGTCAAACACATCGCAAAAAAAACAATCTTTTTCATCGACCTTTATATCTTTAATTCGACAATTCGTGACAGGAAATCAAGCGTCATAGATTTTCTCGTTGCGACGGCGTTGTTCCTGCTTGCGCTGCTGCTCTTGTTGCTTGCGTTGATGCTCTTCGATTTTGGCCTTCTCGCGCGATTGCACCTTCTGTTTAGGTTTCGCATGGTTAGGCTTCTGCTCCTTGTTCTCGGCAAACGACTTGATCATGTCATCTACCATCTCGCGGTTACCATACAAGTAGTTGACCGTGATCTCGACAATCAGGTCTTGCTTCTTGCTGATGAGGTCGGCGATGATGGCACGGGTGCCGTCGGGCATAGTGCCGTCGATGCTCAATCCTTTAAAGCCCTTCACCTTTACTTTTCCTTGCTTAAGGTCATACATGCTATAGCCCAACGCCTTGCGTTGCAGGTTCTCACGGATGAGTTTGTCGTTGCTCTCCTGCTTGTTGTAGAGCTGCACGACCATGACCATCTCATCCCACTGAATTTCAAAGCGGGTGTTGCTGTTGTAGGTGACAAAGCCGCCGTCGGGCACCTCAAAGTTCAGGTTGTACTGACTCCAAGTGTACACCGCCGCCTGCGCCATCAGCGTCACCAATGTCATCATGAGAGCAAAAATAAGTTGTCGAATCATAGTCGAGCCTCCTAATTCTTAATTGCCAAAGGTCTGCTTGGTAGCTTGCCCCGGCTTCGCCGACAGGCAAGCGCAGACTTTGGCGAGCTAAAGGTTTTTAATTGCCTCCAGCCATTTTTCCCATTCACGCTGCGACCCCATGAATACATTAAGGTCGACATCGTCTTTCACGCCTGACACCTCGCCCCAATGGCTGTACTGCTGAATGCGATGGCTATGCGTATGCCTCAACGCATCGGGCGAGCGGAACGAGCAAAGCCACAAATCCAAGTCGGGGAAATTCGGACGATAATACTTGTCATAGCCGTCGCCATTGGTGTAAATCATTACCCGGTGCCCCGACTTGAGCAGGGTGTTGACCATGGACACCAAACGCTCTCGCACCTGAGTTTCGTCAGTCCTGTTATCGTTGTCCCAGTCCTCGACATCGACCACCAGAGGCAAATCTAGCCGCAGTCCACTGACTGCGTTGAGAAAATTCTGCGCCTGCTCTATACCACCCCGGTTCTTACGGAAGAAGTGGTACGCTCCTACCAGCAATCCAGCCTGACGCGCCTGCTCTACATTACGGCGGAAGGAGTTGTCGCGATGTGTCCTGCCCTCACTAGCCTTGATGTAGGCAAACTGATAGTCGGCCTGTGCCACTTGCTTCCAGTCGATAATCCCATTGTGGTTGCTCACGTCGATGCCGCGCACGGGATAGTCCGAAAGGTTGAACTTGGGCGTGGTGTGAAAAATGTGCTGGCGGTTTAAAAAGAGCACGACAAGTGTGGCGACCGCAATCGCCGCACCTGCCCAAAGCAACCACTTGATGTAATCGGGCTTATTGTATGTGCCCTTACGCGCCAACTAGAACAGTGGGAATGTAGCGGGGTTGATTACGTACTTGCGCTCGAACTCCTCGTGCTTCATGCACATCATCATGATGCCCTGAATGAGGGTGAGGATAGTCCATATACCACAAGTGACAATCGTGAGCAAGATACAGATGAAGCCGCCGCCGACCTTGCCGCAATAGAAGTAGTGGATGCCAAGGCCACCGAGCAGGATAGCCAGAAGGCCTGCCACGCCACGGCTCTTGCCCGACGGTCCCACATCGAACACGCCGATGTCGGTCACGGGAGGCATCTGGTTACCATAGGCATACTGGGGTTGGCCGTAAGGCTGTTGATACTGTTGTTGGCCGTATGGTTGTTGCTGGCCGTATGGCTGTTGCTGGCCATATGGCTGTTGCTGGCCGTATGGCTGGCCATACTGCTGTTGAGCCTGTTGAGGTTGTTGAACATTGCCACAGTAAGGGCATTGCACGCTCGGTGAGTTGTCAGGTGCCGTGAAGTCACGGTGACATTGTTGACATTTGTGAATCATAATAATGCTTCTTTTTAAAGTAACCGAATGTTCGAATAGTCGATTATTCGAGCATTCGAGTTAGTAAAGTCTATTTTTTCTTGCCTTTGTTGCGTTTCTCTTGCTCGCGGAGCAACTCTTGCTGGCGGCGCTGGGCCTCCTCGAGGCGTGCCATCATTCCGCTCTTCTTGCGGGGCTTAGTCTTGTTGATAGCAATTTGGGCGCGCACCTTGTCCTCGCTCACGAATGCGCGGCAAGCATAAGTCTGCGCAATCGTGATGAGCAATGAGATGAAGTAATAGTAGCTCAGACCCGAGGCGTAGTTGTTGAAGAATACCAGGAACATGAGCGGCATCAGATACATCATCGCCTTCATACCCGGCATGGACTGCTGCTGTTGCTGCGACTGCATCGTCAGGTAGGTGTAGCCGATGTTGGTCACGGTCATGAGCAAGCAGAATAGGCTGATGTGGTTACCAAAGTAGTTGGTAATGAACGGAATTTGTCCAGTCCACTCCACAATCTTGTCAGGAGCCGAAAGGTCTTGCGCCCACAAGAACGACTGTCCGCGCAACTCGATACACGAGGGGAAGAAGGTGAACATCGCAATCAGGATAGGCATCTGCAGCAACATCGGCAAGCAGCCACCCATGGGGTTGGCACCAGCGAGGTTGTACAGCTCCATCGTCTTCTGCTGGCGCTTCATGGCGTTCTCCTGACCCGGATATTTCTCGTTGATAGCAGCGATATCGGGGCTGAGCACGCGCATTTTGGCCTGCGACATGTAGCTCTTGAACGTCAGTGGCGAGAGCACAATCTTGATGATGATGGTCAGCACCAAGATGATGATGCCATAACTGCTGATGAAGCTTCCCAGCCAGTTGAACACCGGGATAATGACACCCGTATTGATCCAGCGGAACAACTTCCAGCCCAACGGGATAAGCTTGGTGAGCTTGAGGTCCTCACGAGGCGAGTACTTGTCATAGCTCGAGAGCAACTTGTAGCGGTTGGGGCCAAAGTAGAAATAGAAGTTTGCCGGATTGTCCTTGTCACTGGCATAAGGGATGCTGGTGCGGATGTCCATCACCTTGAGGTGCGTCTGGTAATCGGGCGCTTCCTTCTTAATTTCACGACTCTCGAAGTGAGCACCGGTGAATACACTGTCGGCGATGAGTACGGCGCTGAAGAACTGGTTCTTGGTCGAGATCCACTTCAGGCGATCCTTGATGTCCTTGTCATCATCGCCATTCTCCTTGGTGTACTCCACGTCACCACCCTCGCCAGCATACTTGTAGTAGATGGCCGAGTTGCGCTCCTCAAACATTTTGCCCTCCTCGTGTCGAGCCATCTTCTGGTGCCAGAGAAGGTCGACGGTGTTGATGTTCAGCGGAATGACCTGCGTCATGTTGTTTTGCACCATCTCCACACGCACCATGTAGGAACCAGGAACCAGGGTGTATTTCAACCCCCAGGTTGCACCGCCACCCAAGTCAAGTTTCATCACGACGGTCGAGTCGTTGAGTTGCTCGGGGGTGAAGAAACAGTTCTGCGTCTCAAAGCGTTGGGTGTTGTTGCTCAACACGAAGCCATATTGATTATCCTCGGGGGTGAAGACCTCAACTTGCGGAGCGTTATATGCCTTATACGCCAGCAACTTGGCACGCGACACCACACCGCCCTTGGTCGAGAGTTCAACCTCGAGCGAGTCGTTACGCAATTTGATGATTTGCTCGGTGCCAGTCATGCTCGCGGCAAACGCGCCGTTCTTGGCATAGTTCTCCAGTGCCTTTTTGACGGCTTCTACCGCCTCACGGTGCTTGGCGTCGGACGATGCCGATAGCAGATCGTCGAAGGCCAACGTAGTGTCGGCCACGGCGACAGTACCGGATACTTTGCCATCGACAAGGGAAAGCTTCACGGCCCCGTCATCGATGCCCTGGCGCGTGCTGTCGGTGCTGTGTTCGGCCATCACGGCCTGCAACTGCTGCACTTCATCGGGCGAGAGCATCGCCACGGGTTGGTTGTTAGTTTCTGCCTGCTTCTGCACGGCAGCGATTGAGTCTTTGATGCGTTGTTGCTCGGCCAACTCGGCCTCGCTGGGTTTCTGTAGCCACATGAAGCCGAAAATCACGGCACACATGAGCAACATTCCTGTTATCGTATTTTTGTCCACTACTTCTCTAATTAAGAATTAAGAATTTAGTATTTCATTGTACATTATGAATTATGAATTATGCATTATGAATTGTGCATTGTGCATTATGTATTTTATAAGCGATGGCGGCACGGATAAAGTCCATGAACAGCGGGTGCGGCGAGAGGACCGTACTGCTATATTCGGGATGATACTGCGTGCCGATGTACCAACGCATGTTGGGCAACTCTACCACCTCGACCAGGTGAGTCTCAGGGTTCTCGCCCACGCAACGCATGCCCGCCTGCTCAAACTGCTGACGGAACTCCTCGTTGAACTCAAAGCGGTGACGATGACGCTCCTCAATGTCCAGTCTACCATAAGCCTTTGCAACTTTCGTGCCATCCTGCAGTCGGCAGGCATAAGCGCCCAGTCGCATCGTTCCACCCATGTTAGTGACGCTCTTTTGCTCCTCCATCAGGTCAATGACATTATGCTTGGTGTTCGGGTCTAGCTCCACGCTATTGGCATCGCTCATTCCCAATACATTACGGGCAAACTCAATGACCATGCATTGCATACCCAAGCAGATGCCGAAGGTGGGCACATCGTGCTCACGGCACCACTTCAGCGCCACATACTTGCCCTCAGTGCCTCGCTGGCCGAAGCCCGGAGCGACGATGATACCGTCCTTGCCCGCCAACTGCTCCTCAACATTGGCATCAGTGAGGTACTCACTGTTGATATAGTCAATCTTGACCTTGTGGTCGTTATAGGTGGCTGCCTGGAACAGCGCCTCGTCAATGCTCTTATAGGCATCCTGCAACGAAACGTACTTGCCCACCAGACCGATGCGCACCTCCTGTTGGGCGTTGTTGAGTTTGTCGAGGAAGTTGTTCCACGCCGTGAGGTCAGGTTCTCCCTTGTAAGGAGTACCGGTCTTCTCAAGGATAATCTCGTCGAGGTGCTGCTCATGCATCATTAGGGGCACCTCATAGATAGTGGGCGCGTCAATGCTCTGAATGACCGCATCGGGGCTGACGTTGCAGAATTGAGCCACTTTGCGGCGCATGGCAACGGGGATGTCATGTTCGGTGCGCAACACCAGGATTTCGGGCTGGATACCCATCTGCTGCAACTGCTTGACCGAGTGCTGCGTGGGCTTGGTCTTCAGCTCCTTGGCGGCCTTGATGTAAGGCACGTATGTCAGGTGAACGCACACGCACTTGCTGCCGAGTTCCCACTTCAACTGACGTACAGCCTCGAGGAATGGCAGCGACTCGATGTCGCCCACAGTGCCACCAATCTCGGTGATGACAAAGTCATAGTCTCCCTTGCTGCCCAACAGCTTGACGCATCGCTTGATCTCATCGGTGATGTGTGGGATGATCTGAACCGTCTTGCCCAGGTAGTCTCCGCGGCGCTCCTTGTCGATAACGCTCTGGTAGACACGCCCAGTGGTGATGTTGTTGGCGCGAGTGGTCTTGATGTTGGTGAAACGCTCGTAGTGCCCTAGGTCCAGGTCAGCCTCATGACCGTCGACAGTGACATAGCACTCGCCGTGCTCATAGGGGTTCAGCGTGCCCGGGTCAATGTTGATGTAGGGGTCAAACTTCTGGATGGTTACGTTGAAGCCCCGCGAGAGCAACAACCGTGCGATGGACGATGAAATGATGCCCTTTCCCAACGAGGACACCACACCGCCCGTGACAAAGATATATCTTGTTTCCACAGTGATGAAAAATTTAATTCAAGCTACAAAAGTACAAAAAATAATTAACAATGAAGAATGAAGAATGAAGAATTAGTTCCACCGATTGTGAAATATTATCCTCAACAGACTAAGCGTCAGCTGTTTTACAAAGAATCACTCATAGACTTTTTTCTACAAAAATAGCCTCCATTGCTTGGTTGATAAAATTAAAACCGCTTGGCTATGAAAAAGCCAAGCGGTTAATCGAATCTGCAAGTCCTCCCTTTAGGGGGATTTAGGGGGACTATTGAATTACTTTCTTCGCGGTGCCGTCGCTCATCTTGACGATGGTCACGCCACGATGGTTGGCATCGACACGCTTGCCGTCGATGCTGTAGCGCGCCACCTCATGGGCATTGCCATCGCCGATGTTGGCCACGCTCGAGTAAGCGAGATTGTCGATGCGGAAGGCGGGGCTCACGACCTGCTCCTGCCAGTTGCCGGCGGCATCGGTCAACTTCACCTTCAAGTCAAACCAGCCCTTCAGAGCCTCACCTGTCACATCAGCCAAAGACCCGCGGTAGAAGTAACCATACCCTGGCGAACAGAAATTCTCAGGCACTTCCTCCACCGCCAGCTCGTTCCAATCATCCTGCTGATAAGGTGAATAGCAGACCTCTACATTGTTCATTGCCTGGCAGGTGTACCACATATTGTAAGTTTCTAGATTTACATTGGGGATGAAATCGCCTGCCGAGAACTCCAGCAAACCATCTGCCCCATTGCTGAAATGATCAGTCGCATTGCCTTCGGTGTCTTTAAACCAGAGCATCGTCAGCATGGGAGGAATGTCATTCTCCAACTGTTCATCGTAATGGATTGTTGTCAGATTTAGACCTTGCAAGTCATCAACTATCACGTTGTCGTTGGTGAAAATACCCTCTATTATTCCCAAAGGCTCTTGCTCGTAGATGTCATACTGACCATAGTCTTTTATGCCTCCTTGCCAAACCTGTTCGCCATTCTTCTTTAGGCACAGGCTGGTTTGACCATCGTCCACCTGCCTGTATTCTCCATAACGTCCAATCATAGATCCTCCAGTGCCGTAGCCTCGAAAGTTCAGATAAACAAAAATAGGGACTCCCGAACCAAAGTCTTGCAGTTTCTGCGCTTGTGAGTAAAAGAATGGGTGAGGACCGCGTGCATACGGATAGCTTACCTTATTGCCATCGTTCAGAAAGTAGTCATCATACTGAGTCCCGTACTGAGCCTGATTTGCGCCGAGGTTCAGATAGATTACTTCATCTTGATTGATTGTGAGTCTCGGTGTGTAGATATATCTACTATCATACATCGGCATTCCCCAAGGAAAGTAGTCTACTACTTCAAGGTAATCAATCATACTTTGACGCACTAATGCATAGAGACCATTGAAGTCTGAGCTTTGATTCTGTAAGTTGACATACAATTTGACATCGCATTCACTTTCTTGAGTCCAGGAATCAAGGCCAAATCCTATAATCGTTTCATCACCGTTCATAATGAACAAATCACCGCCGAAGCCCTTAGCTTCGGCCTCGTTTTGTGATACTTTAGAGGGAATGAAATGCTCTGTAATCAGGTGGTAATCCTCAGCATTGCTTTCAAGTGGTTGTGACAAATCGTCATTGACATAAAATGTGGCATATGCCTCAGGGTTGGGTTCCCAATCATTGGAGATGTAGCAGGAACCTTGGTAATAACTGAATCGGTCACTCACCGGATTAATATAGGCCAGAGGCTGATTCCTATCAAAAACCACACTTACCAAGTCCAGAATCGCCCCATCATTCTTTCTGCACAACCCACTAGCACTCATGCCGGTCCCATAATTTCCTTTGGTAAAGAGTTCTCCATTTGGGTGATGGTCATGGATTTGTATCTGTTGTGTGGCTTCATTGAGATTAAAAACAATGGTAGTATCCTGATTAATAGATATTTCTTCCTTCAGAACAAAATAGTAGATTGGGGTAACATTATTATCTGAATCGAATACAATTTGTCTAGCACAAGCAATTAAATCATATACCCCATGCTTTAGAACTTGGGTTTGGCCTGGCCTTGGCCTAGCTTCTTGGTTCAATGAAAAGAAATACTCCGGTTCAATATCTTCACTTTCACCAAAGTCCCACTCGTAGGTCACAGTAACTGTCTCTTCAGTGGCTTCGGTCTTTTGCTGCGCCTTGGTGTTGAGTTTCTGAACCCAATAGGAGCCTTTTTGTTCCAACTTGATGTTTGGTCGTCTGGAGGTAAGGCAATTTTGCTTGCCGTCAAGGGTGGTGATGAGTTGTCGGTTGCCTTGTGCCATGGTTGGCAACATTGCTAGGACCAAGGCCATGAGCCAACAGAAGGCTCGGTTGGTGTTGTTTGATTGTTTCATTGTCATTTTTAGTTTTTAAGTGGTGAGCTGCAAGGCGAAGCTCCCGAGTTAGTAAATCGGTTAGTTTGAGATCTCTGGTGCAAAGGTAGAGGTGCCTGGCGGGCTGTGCAAGATAATCGGCAAGAGTTTTGTTCTTGCCGATTTGCGGGTACAAAAACACCCGATTTTAGCCCAAAAACGCGTGTGCGTTTACGCAAAAGCACAAATTCTGTATTGCACAGAAGCTCCAATCAAAATGGTAGTGGCATGAATAATTGTGACAGTTTTATGTCGCCTTGTACTACAGATAAGTGTTTACCATTGTGGACACCAAAGGGAGTGACAAAGGTTGTTAATAATGTATCATGTGTGCGGGTCTGTTCGCGGAAAATGCTCATCCGTTCACGTAACTTATCGGCATAATCTGCTGTAATGACATACTGGTCTGGAGAGAACTTGAACTCGCAAAGGTGCGTAATGTGGTCGGCTCGTTTGATTACCAGGTCAATCTGTGTCGAACTGCCAGAGAATGCGTCTTTTTTGCTCCGCCATGTTGAGGCTTCGACCCGCATCCCGAAGATACCCAATGCATTCCGAATTTGGTCGATATGGGTTTTCCCTATCAGTTCGAATGTAAATCCCTGCCATGCCGCCACGGCTGGCGAGGTGATTTGCGACATCCAGTAATGTGAGATATATTGGCGATGAAGCTCAACAAACGAAAAATAGAATAAGGTGTAGAAGTCGCATAAACTATAGATGACACAATTACGTTTCTTGCCCACAGGAATTTGGGACATGATGAAGTTGCAACGCTCTAAGTTAGACAACCGTTTGGTCAATGTGCCACCATTTGAGTTTAGGGCTTGTGCAATCTCCTGTCGTGTGAAGCCCTCTCGTCTTTGCGCCAGCAGCCGAACGACTGCAACGTATGCTTCGGCATCTTTGAACAATACTTGGTACAGTTCGTCAAACTCTCCTCGCAGTTTTCCGCTGGGTGAGAAAAACAAGTCATCGACATTTTCTGTGATGCCCTTTTTGAAATCAAGCAGGCTCCAGTAGTAAGGAATACCACCGATGTACATATACATTTGTGTGATTTGATAGTCATCCCATGTACCATGATGCCGCTCTACATATTGCCGGCATTCAGCTAGATTTAGGGGCTGAAGGAATATTCTGGAGGTAATCCGATTGTGCAGTCCTCCTTGGTTCTCAATGAGTTGGTCGACCAACCATGAGGTGGCCGAGCCACACGCTACGAGCATGATGTCATCGCGTAACGATGCCCATCCGTTCCAGAAGTCCTCCAAGGCGGCCACAAACTCACTGCCAGGCGTGTCAATCCATGGCATCTCATCAAAGAATAAGATTTTCTTCCCTTCTTGGCTGATTTTGGGAAGTATAACCTCTAGGACATCAAACGCGTCATACCAAGAATTAATCTGTGGCTGGACATCGGTCAACCCACTCCGTTGGAGTGTCTGCGCAAATTTCTGCAACTGCCGTTTTTGGGGTGATTTGTGTGAACCAATAAACGAAAACGTGATTTGATTATCCAACGCATTGCTCACAAGAAATGTCTTGCCAATGCGGCGTCGCCCGGCAACCACCACAAATTCTGAGCGTTCAGATGTCAGGCATCGTTCCAACTCAGCAATTTCTCGCTCACGTCCTATTAATTGTTCCATGTTTCTTTTTTTGCTGCAAATTTAGTGACTTTTTGCGATTCTACCAAGGAAAATGCAAAATTTCCAGCTAAAAGTGGATCAAAAACATGGGTTTTAGCTAGAAAGTTCGGCCACAAACCAGCTAAAACCCATATTTTAGGTGCGGTTTTAGCTGAAAAGTACTACCAGCTTTCAGCTTGGTTTGTGTCAGATGTCTCGCTGCTGGAGGGTTGCACGGTGGACGAACCGACTTGTTTGAGATAAGCGCTGGGGGTGAGACCGATGATGCGCTTGAAGGTGGACACGAAGTTGCTGCGGCTCTTGAATCCAACACTTTGGCCGATGGCCTCGATGGTCAGGCCACTATAATGCTCCTTGTCATTCATGCGGCGGCACGCCTCACGCACACGATACTCGTTGAGGATGTTGTAGAACGAACGGTCAGGCACCTCGTTGAGGGCTTGTGAGAGTCGGGGACGTGTCTCTCCCGTTAGCTCGACCAATTGGTCGAGTGAAAACTCGGTGGAGAAAATATCGGGCGAGGTGTCCATTGCACGTTCCACCTTTTCCATCACTTGTGCAATGTCGTCTGGTCCCATTTTGCCACGGCCATACTTGATAGTGGTGACGGATGCTGTTTGCGTTTCCATTGATTGCTGCTCTAGGTCTTTCCGGATTTGTCGCAGGCGGTCTACATGAGCCAGCAGTTGCTGGTTGCGGTCATAGAGTGATTGATTCTTTTGTTTGGTGCGGCGATGGCTCAACCAGCCCATTACCAGCAGTGCTAATAGCAACACCGCCACCACTGCCACGGCAATCAGCTCGGTTTTCTGGATGCGTTGCTTATAGGACAACTCCTTGATCTCATGGTTTGCCTCATTGAGCTTGAACAACACCTTCTCCTCATCAACTTTTGCTAACTTGGTATCTGCTATAAACTTGTCCTTAGCTTTTCGGTATTCCAAGTCATATTTGTCAGCCAAGACGTTATTCCCTAGCGCGGCATAATAGTCGCGCTTAAGCAATAAGGCCTCAATCTGTAAATATGTGTCATGAGACTCTTGGGCTATCTGTTCTATGATGTCAAGTTCTTTCAGAGCGGCCACACGATCATTCATGGCACGATAGATGAAAAAGATGTTTTCGTGAGCAACGATACGATACGTTGGTCTATTGTGTTCTGCCATGTCAAGATAGGTCTCTATTTGATTCAATTCGTTCAGTGCAGAGTCATATTGTTGCTTTTGCACATAAATTGCGGCTGCACATTGGTGCTTGGCATAGTTTCGTGCTGGGACAGTGTCATTAATAATAGCAGATTGGAACAATTGAAGCTCATTTTGGATTAAGTCAATTTTGTTATACCTAAATGCTCTGGTTATCATATTGATGATTGAGAGGACTTGTATACGCTCTGCTTTGTCAAGCTTTACTGATTGATGAAAAGCTTTCTTGTGTAGATTAAAGGCTTGATCAGAAAAAGAAAAATTTTGTTGAATATCATTCTTTTCACCCTCGATTGTAGCCATTAATTCATAGATTCTGACCAACTGTTCCTCGTAGTTGTATTTCATAGCCATTCTTTCTGCTTTGAGTGTGCATTGTATGGCTCGTTCGTAGTCATAGAATTCGGGAGCGAAAATATTGGCCATTGCAATCAGAGCTCTGCAAGAGAATTCCATCTCTTCGCGCGACTGCTTTTTGTCCCCGCGATTGGCAACGATGTTGAAACAGATGAGTGCACTATCCAGCTCGGTTTTGTTCCAGTGGGATTGCGCTTTGTCGCACAATTGCTTATTGCTCATCACCAGCAACTTGTCGGCAGGCATCGTATAGGCCGAGGCTGCAAAAAATGACATTTGCAACGAAAGCACAAATAGTAAAACCCTATAAAACATCTTCTGATTTATACTAGAAAAAGTTGTCACTATGGGCAAAGGTACAACATTTGCACAAAAAAGTGTGCAGAAACTCAAGAAAATTGCACAAAAAATTGTGCAATTGGACATTTTTGCCCTTTTCCCCGCTTCTTGACGACCCATTGTCCTTTCTATCGCTATCGTTTGCGCAGAATTTGGTTGATGCGGCCCATTTGGATGGGGATGCGGATTTGCTGTGGGCAAAGGGGCAAACAATGCTCACAATCGACGCACTGATTGGCGCGTTTCTCGGCGGGCACGGCGGTATAGTATGCCTTAACGAATGCCTCGTGGCGGGCGTCATAGTCAGGGTCGCCCTTAGGTGGCAACGGCAGCGTCTTGGCCTGCATGGCTTCGTTGTAGACTGTGAAGTTGCCAGGGATGTCCACTCCGTAAGGGCACGGCATGCAGTAGGCGCAAGTGGTGCAGGGGATGATGGGGATGCCCGAGATGTCGTCAGCGATTTTCTCCAGCAGGTCGTTTTCTGCCTCGGTGCAGCGTTCCAGCGGCGAATAGGTCTCGCAGTTCTCCACCATGTGCTCCATCTGATTCATGCCGCTGAGCACGGTGAGCACGCCAGGTTTGCTGCCTACCCAGCGGAATGCCCATCGGGCGATGGTGTCATCGGGACGCAGAGCCTTGAGGCGGTCGATATGCCCCTCGGACATCTTGCCCAATGCGCCACCGCGGAACGGTTCCATGATGACGGCCTGGATATCGTTCTTCGCCAACTGGTTGTAGAGATACTCAGCATCGGCATCACTTCTTTTTTCTTTTCCCAACGAGGCATGGCGCCAGTCGAGGAAGTTCATCTGTATCTGCACGAAATCCCAATGGTACTTATCGTTGTGTTCGATGAGCCAGTCAAAAACCTCGACATTGCCGTGATAGGAGAATCCCAGGTGACGGATTCGTCCTGCCTTGCGCTCCTCGAGCAGGAAGTCGAGCATGCCGTTGTCCAAAAA
>JAEEJI010000246.1 GCA_016281825.1 Muribaculaceae bacterium
CGAAGAAGGCCGACATCAGCAAGAGCCAAGAAGTGGTGCAGATTTGTACCGAGTATGCCCAGAAGGGTATGTTCAACATCTTCGTGTCCATCTTCTGCTTCGCGTTGGGCTTCGCTTGCTTGTCATCACCGGAGAGCATCGGCGGCGCCAATGCGATGTGCTTATTCGTAAGTTACCTGATTTCGATTGCCGTGTTCGGTCTGTTCCAGGCCGTGTTCATGGCCGATGCCGGTGGCGCATGGGACAATGCCAAGAAGGTTGTCGAGGTCGACCTGGATGCCAAGGGCACTCCACTGCATGACGCTTCGGTGGTGGGTGACACCGTTGGCGACCCGTTCAAGGACACCAGCTCGGTGGCGTTGAACCCGATCATCAAGTTCACCACTTTGTTTGGAGTATTGGCAATGGAGATTGCCATCAGCGACTCGTTCCGCAACATCGCTCCCTGGTTCGGTGTAGGCTTTGTCGCCATCGCGCTCTATTTCGTGTATCGCACATTCTACAAGATGCGTTCAGAGTAATCGTTTCCATTCATAGGCTTTTCACCTCCTGCTTCGGCCATTGGGCAGTTGCAGGAGGTGAATGTTTTGTTAGACTTACGAGCCAAAGTCTCGCATTACTTCAACATGTTGGTGACTATTTTTTCTATATTATTTGGTTTTTTGCTCGCTTGTTTGTAACGTTGCCTGTGGCGAAGGTAGGCTGCGTCTCGGAAACAAAATAAAAACTTGCGTTTTTATTTTGTGTTTCTCTCAACTTGCACTACCTTTGCAGTTGTTATGATAGACATCAATAATGGGATTATCAAGCTGGTGCGGTCGTTGGCGGCAAAGAAGTACCGTGACGAGGAAGGGCTGTTTGTGGCCGAAGGTACCAAGTGTGTTCGCGACACGTGGGATGCTTTCAAGTGCCGCTATCTGATTGCAACGCGAGCATGGTATGAGCAGTGTGGCAACGCCAGCCACTACGACAAACTAGTGCTGGCCCCGAAATCGCAGATGGCACGCATGTCACAATTCACCACGGCTAGCGACGTGCTGGCTGTGTATGAGATACCACACCGCGAGGTTAACGGTGCCGAGGTGAGCAAGGGGCTGAGCATTGTTATGGACAACATTCAGGATCCTGGCAACTTGGGCACAATCATCCGCCTGGCCGACTGGTACGGCATCCGCAACATCTTCGCCAGTGCGACGACGGTCGACGTGTATAACCATAAAGTGGTGCAAGCCACGATGGGTGCTATCGCACGCGTTAAGGTGCATTATCAGGACTTGGACGAGCTATTTGACGACTATCCCGAGCTGCCTATTTACGGCACCTTCCTTGACGGGGAGAACATCTACAGCCAGTCGCTGGAGCCGAAAGGGTTTGTCGTGTTCGGCAACGAGGGCAAGGGTATCGGCACCAAGGTGAGTGAGCGTGTAACGCACCGCCTGCTCATTCCAGCCGCCCCTCACCCGGACAAGTGCAGCGAATCGCTCAACGTGGGCATTGCCGCCGCCATCACCGTAAGTGAACTATTACGCAATAAACTGAAAGACCTATGAAAAGAATCCTTCTTATCACCATTTTAAGTCTTGTGGGGACGGTTTGTTCTTATTCACAAGTAATTACCGGCAAACAAGCACACGCACTACTTGACGGCATCGTAATGGGTGGTAACAAAACCCTTGACAAAGCTCAACTCCAAATCATAGATCAACAGTCAACTGGAACAGGAAGCATCAAAGTCATCGAACTCGCCAGCAGTAACGCGCCTAAGGAGACATACGTCGCTTCTTACGATGCCACCAGCAAGTTGATTGATGGCATGTTTGTCGCCGTCAATGGTGACGTGAAGTACTTAAAGTCAGAGACCAATAACGAATATGTGTGGTTTGTGCCACAAGGCGAAGCCCGTGTCACGCTCAAGGGCGACAGTGTACTCGTTACTCGTTGCTACAACATAGAGATGAAGCCCCTAGGCGATGACTACATGCGTCATTGCGTGACTAGCACCAGCCGCTATGCCTTGCGAGGCAACGACACGTTTGAGCAACTAGCCACCGAGAAGGTTATCCGCCAGGTCGAGGGCAAGTTGGTCGATGGCGCCGACGGCACGAAACAGGAGATGCCTCCCAGCAAGACCAAGGTCGTCAAATCGTCGAAAACATTTCTGACCCCCGACATCATGGACCTGCTGCATGCCCCACATTCGGCCTTCGGCCAAGCTATGAGCCGATGGCTGGAACTGGAGCAATTCTTTGCTGGCCGTGAGACAATGACTGGAATCGATGACGCTGAACTATGGAGCCGCAACTTTCTTCATGCGCACGCTGCCAGTATGTTGTCGCAAGGCGATGGCGAGAAGATGACTTGGCTCTACGAGCATCAGTATGACGAGGGTGCTTTAGAGATGGTCGCGAAGATGTATGAATACATCTCCATCCTCAAGTTGGAAGATGCCCGCAAGCATCTGGAAGAAGTTGGCAAGAAACTGAAAGACAAGAACGCCCGCAAGTGGTGGAAGTTCTGAAACAATGGCAAAGAACAGCAACAAGACAGTATATTTCTGCAAGAACTGCGGTGCCGAGTCGCCCAAGTGGGTGGGTCGTTGCCCAGCGTGCGGTGAATGGAACACCTATATCGAAGAGCCTGTGGCTCCTAAGAACGCTCATGGTGCGAAATATGGCGCCGATGGCACACCGCGCGAAGCCGCACGCCCTGTAAAAATCTCGCAGATCAAGGCAGAGGAACTGCCGCGCATCAAGTTGCCTAGCGGCGAGTTGAACCGCGTGCTGGGCGGTGGCCTAGTGCCCGGCAGCATCGTTCTCATCGGTGGCGAACCCGGCATCGGCAAGAGTACGCTGGTGCTGCAGAACGTGCTTCGAATCCGTTCTAGGCGTGTGCTATATGTCAGCGGCGAGGAGAGCCCCGCCCAACTGCGTATGCGTGCCGACCGCATCGCCGGCAGTCACATGGACTGTGAATGTTACCTGTTGTGCGAGACCTCGCTAGAGAGTATCTTTGCCTCGATGCGTGCCGACAAGCCTGACTTGGTGATTGTCGACTCTATTCAGACCATCGCTAGCGACGAACTGGAGAGCGCGGCAGGTACGGTGAGCCAAGTGCGTGAGTGCGCAGCGGCCTTCCAGCGCTATGCTAAGGAGACGAACACGCCCGTCATCCTCATCGGACACATCAACAAGGAAGGCTCGATTGCCGGCCCAAAGGTGCTGGAGCACATTGTCGACGCAGTGCTGCAGTTTGAGGGCGACCGCAACTATATGTACCGCATCCTTCGGTCTATCAAAAACCGCTTTGGTAACACGAGCGAGATAGGCATCTATGAGATGAAAGAGGATGGCCTGCGCGAGGTAACAAACCCTAGCGAGATGCTGCTGTCGCAGAGCGACGAGCCGTTGTCGGGCTCCACCATCGGTGTAACCATCGACGGCACGCGTCCGTTCCTCATCGAGGTACAGGCACTGGTGAGTACAGCGGCCTACGGCACTGCGCAGCGGTCGGTGACGGGGTTTGATCCACGCCGGATGAACATGTTGCTTGCCGTGCTGGAGAAGCGCGTAGGGTTCAAGTTGGCACAGAAAGACGTGTTCCTGAACATTGCTGGCGGCATCAAGGTGAATGACCCGGCGATGGACTTGCCCATCATCTGCGCCATCCTGTCGAGCAACGTGGACATGACCATCAACCGTCAGGTGTGCTTCAGTGGCGAGGTGGGGTTGTCGGGCGAGATTCGCCAAGTGACGCGCATCGAGCAGCGCATCGGCGAGGCACAGAAACTGGGCTTCGAGACCATCGTGATTCCGAAACACAACCTCAAAGGCATCAAGCGCGACGGGTTCACGATACGGCTGGTCGAAGTGGGCAAAGTCGAGGAAACTTTCAGGTTCCTATTTGGATAAGCATATTTTTGCTATTGGGGAAAAGTAGTTACTTTTCCCCTAATTTTTTGTTTTTAGTGGGTGATGGTATTGTTGGTGGAGATTTTTCCATAGAAAGCCATCAAAGCGCGCAGAATTGCGTGTGACATGTTTGTCAGTTGACAAATTTGATGTATTTTTGTCACGGGAAAGAAACACATATTATTTATTTATCAATTTAGACTAAGACAGTGAAAAAAAATGCTTCTAAAAAACTAACTGTAGCGCTACTGATGTTGCTGCTACCACTTTTGTGCCGTGCTTTGCCGTTTGTACCCACGACCGACCCTAATGCCGCGGATACCCACTGGTATCAATTAAAGACCCTTAACAAATATATTTGTGCCAATGGGTCAATCTATTCGGCTATCGACCTATCGTCCACGGCCTCCATTTCTGACAATTATTTGTGGTGTTTTGTAGCCATGCCATCAGGTGAATATGCTCTCTATAACCGCATGCGAAAGGAATATTTTCATGGTGGAGGCTATTTTAACCCCGACATTCGGGGCAATATTTGCTTTGTTGAGGACACCAATGAGAGTGATTTCTACATCCGCTTCTGGAGTAATAACATGAAGTTTTATTACGTTTATGAAGTTGATTACAATGTTTTTCAAGGTTCATCTATACCTGAGAACTCTTACTCGGTGAGTGAGGTGCCCGTCGTTCCTCCCCCTGAAATTAATTGTTATATCTTTCCTGACCGCGGGGTCATCGATGCGGTTGGTGAGGGCAACATCAAACTCACCATCAACGGCTCAAA
>JAEEJI010000247.1 GCA_016281825.1 Muribaculaceae bacterium
CCTGACACTGCGTGAATCCCGCTTGTCGCATGATATCGAGCATGGCATCGCCCTGTGGCACAGCGGCGATGCTTTTTGGCAGATAGCGGTAGGCATTTTTGTCGCCGCTCTTGAGCGACCCTGCCCAGGGAATAATATGCAAGGTATATAGATCGTAGAACCAACGCACGAGGCGGTTCTGCGGTGTGGATAGCTCGAGGACGCACAGAATGCCGCCTGGACGCATCATGCGGTACATCTCACGGTAACCACGGTCCAGGTGCTCGAAGTTGCGAACTCCAAAGGCTACGGTGACTGCATCGAACGAGGTGTCGTCATAGGGCATCGCCAAGCAGTCGCCCTGCTCAAAGGTAATGGTGTCCTGCAGCCCGCGCTCAGCAACCTTGTTGCGCGCCACATCGAGCATGCCTTGGCTCAGGTCAATGCCATTGACCGTAGCGTCGACGATGCTGCGCTGCAACTGGATGGCGAAGTCGCCCGTGCCCGTCGCCACATCGAGCAGCCGTGGGGTTGGATGGTCTTGAAGATGACGCGTCACACGACGTACCGCCACGCGACGCCACCAGCGGTCAATTCCCAATGTCATCGCACGGTTCATAAAGTCATAAGCGGGCGCGATGGAATCAAACATGTCACGAACCTGCTCGGCCTTGCTGCCCTCGTCATCGTAGGGCTTAATATTTTCAACTTGCTGGCTCATCAGGGGGTATGTATCAGTTATTTGTTCTACTTAACTCCCTTTAACTACTTTAACTCCTTAACTTCTAAAAGATTACTTCCTTCCGAAGTCGGCGGGGATTTCGCCCCACTCCTCGGTTTTCCACTTGAGGATGCGATTGGTCCAGGTATGTGTGGCGAGCCAAGCGTCGGCACGGGCAATGATGGCAAACAGGCGCTCGTTGTTGGGGGTGCGGGCGAGTTTGGTCTTGCACTTGCGGTCGCGTACCCACGCCAAGGCGGTGCGGCTGTCGCTGTAGATGGCGGTATGGCTGTTCTGCGTGTTGTGGAAGAATGCCAAGGCATGCACCAGTGCCAGAAACTCGCCGATGTTGTTAGTCGCATCGGGGAACGGTCCCTGATGGAACAATTCGGCCCCCGTCATCACATCCACACCGCGGTACTCCATAATGCCTGGATTTCCACTGCAGGCACCATCCACGGCAATACTGTCGGCGATGATTTCGGGGAACGCCTCATAGTTGATATGTGTCTGCGGACCGCGAGCGATGGCACGTAACACCTCACGGGTGTCGTTATCCTCACCTTCACGGAACGCGCGCACAGCCTCCTCTTGGGTCTTGTACGATTTGTAGCGCGCCCCGGGATACCCGCTGACCCGCGCTTCGCACTCGGCCCACGAATCACAGACCCCAGGCTCGGTGCCAACCCACACCACATACCATTTATTCCTGTTTGTTGACATCTTTCTGTAATGAGCCAGCAAAGTTAGTGTTTTTTTTACTATCTTTGCACTACTCATCATAAAATAGTATGGGATGAAGACGATTTTTCTAATAGGATATATGTGCTGCGGCAAGACGACGTTGGGACGCGTGCTGGCCGAACTGCTCGAAATGGACTTCTACGACCTGGACGACCTGATCGAAGAGCATGCCGAGATGCGCATTTCCGAGATCTTTGAGCGGCATGGCGAGGACAAGTTCCGCCAAATGGAGCGCGAGGCGCTGCATGAGGTCGCCGGCACATCGGCCGTGGTGGCATGCGGCGGCGGCACGCCCTGCTACGGCGACAACATGGCGTTGATGAACCGTCTGGGAATCACCGTGTGGCTCACCACCAGTCCCGAGGTCATCGCTGCCCGCCTTGCCCTGCCCGAACATAAGTTACATCGTCCCACCATTGCCCCATTGGCTGATGACATGATTCTGCCCTATGTCGTTGAGGCATTGGAACGCCGCACCCCCTATTATGCCCAGGCCCAGTTGGAGTTTGATGCCACCGCCATCGAAACCGCCGAAGAAACTATCGCTACTGCGCAACAACTGGCAGTCCAGATTCTTTCATTCAGCCACGACGGAGGCACGGCATACAGGACAGAGGCAGAATGTGGCTATGATTATACATCATAAATTGACTTAGAGCCAGCCAGCGGCGCGGTACCACTCGATGGCCTCATGGACGCCACGGCGCAGGTCATACTCGGCTTCAAAGCCGAAGTCACGCTTTGCCTCGCTGGTGTCGCACAGCCAGTTGCGCTGCTTAAGGATGCGGTATTTGTCGGGATTGAGCGTACTGGCCTTCATCGTTACCTTGCCCCACCATTCGGCGATGTGGCACACAACCTTAACGACCCACAAGGGACACTTGACGGGTATGACCCAGCGCTTGCCCAACTCGTCGCACACGATTTGGCGGAACTCGGCCTGTGTGTATCCACGATTCTCACTAATATAATAAGGTTTACGCAGTGCACCCTTTTCCAATGACAGGAATACGGCGCGCGCCAGGTCGCGCACATAGATAAAGGTGAGCATCTGCTTCTTGAAGCCTACGGTGAAGTCAAAGCCAGTCTTGATGCTCTTCATCATCAGGTAGTAATCGCGCTCGTGCGGGCCATAGACGCCCGTGCAGCGGAAGATGGTATAGGGTAGCCACGAGGATTGCATTTGCAGCCAAGTCTCGGCCTTGAGTTTGCTAGTGCCGTAGCGTGTATTAGGCGCGGGCACGTCGTCGGGCTTGAAGGGCGTGTAGTTCTCCTCATCGCCAGGGCCCATCACACTGAGGCTGCTCATCATCAAGAAGACCTCGGGGACAGCGTCGATGTCGCGCAAGGTCTCGGCCAGCAGACGCAGGTAGCCGTGGTTTACGCGCTCAAAGTCCAGGTAGTTGGTGGCCTTTGTCAACCCCAGATTGTGCACGACAAAGTCCCACCTCCCGTGCTCGGCGACATGCGACGCCAGCACATCGTGCAGCGCTTGTTCGTCGGTGAAGTCCAGTTCAATGAAATGAATTCGCTCATCGGTGAGGAACTTGCGGTTGGTGGTGGCGCGTACGGCCGCCCAGGTCTCGTAGCCCTCGCTCAGCGCCTCAGCGACCAGAAATCCGCCGATAAAACCGCCAGCACCTGTAATTAATATTTTCTTGTTCATGAAATCATCATTTTATGCTTGCAAAGATAAACAAATTCAGGTAAATGTTTGCTTGGTATGGCGAAAAATAATACCTTTGCAGAGCGTTTTGTTAAACGCAGACCGCGTTTTGCGGTCTAAATAGCACAGATAGGATTATTCACACTAAATATCAAATAGCTATGAAAAAGATTTACGCACTGATGACACTAGTCACCCTGTCGCTGGCATTGAGTAGCTGCGGTGACGAATGGGAATACTGGGACAGCGACCTGATAGGACATTGGGAGAAAGTTTCGGTAATTGAGAATGGCCGAGAGTATGATCTTGAAGTTGGTGAATACGAGGAGTACACGTTCTATGACAACGGCACGGGTGTCTACCGCAACGAGTATGGCACACGCGTTCGTTTCGACTGGTACGAGCGTAGTGGCCGCAGGGTTGAGATGCGTTTCGATGACGGCCTCGACGAGTACCCCTACTACGAGTTTGAAGGCAACTACCTCATCCTCTACGACAACTCTTCGCATCGCGATGGCCG
>JAEEJI010000248.1 GCA_016281825.1 Muribaculaceae bacterium
CATTCAATGCCACGGAATCGCTCCATGGGCCCGTGCCAGCCTTCCATGAGATCGTCCATGCCCTGGCTCACGTGGCAGTTGCATGCACGGTGCTTCTGCTCGAGTACGCTCTCGATGTCAACCCAGTCGGTGGGGTGGAACATCTGTGACTGGGTGCCTGTCATTGCCTCCATATAATAGAGGTCAAACGTGCGCCCCACCCTGCGCCAAGCGTCCAGCACGAGTAATCCGCATATCGCATGATCGCGGTGTCCGTCGATGGGCCAATGCGTAAGCACCACATCGGGGCGCTCACGCTCTAGCAACTCGCGCATCTCACGATAGCGGTCTAGATTAATCTCGGTATTGCCATCCACCTGGTTCATGAAGATATGCCTTGTTCCCGTCACAGCATTGGCTGCCTCGCACTCGGCAACACGAATGGCCGCCGCCTCGGCAGCGCTCTTGCCAGCGATACCCGCTTCGCCCCGGGTAAGGTAGACACACACGACCTCATGACCGGCCCGTGTTAGCAGACACATTGTTCCTCCAGCACTGGTTTCAGGATCATCGGGATGTGCACCTATGACCAGGATTTTGCGCTTGCCACCCATTGGGGTAGCTGTTCCCTTCTCTTGTCCACTTGCCATCAAGGGAATACCGCCCAGGATGGTCGCTGCGGCGGCCCCGCCTGCAGCTTTAAGCATGTCGCGTCGGTTCATCATCAATAGTGAAAATCGAGTACATACCAGCCGTTGACATATTCGTCGTTCTCGAGGAGTCCTTCGCCAATGTATTCGGTCACGCCTCCGGGATGCTTATAAGTTGAGTATTTGCTCGACTTTCTCAAGCATTCGAGGAAAGTGTCGTGGTCGGCCTTTTCCTTAAAATAAAGCTTGGTACCGTTGTCGGTGTCGAGATGGATCTCGAAACCATAGGAATGAGGGCCAGTAGAAGTCAAACGGAGCTCTTGCCCATATTCCCCCTCGACCTGCGTCGCAGTCGCATTCTTGGCGTAGACATAGTACAGCATACTGTCCACATCACCTTCGACTGCTCCCTCGAGGCCTTCCTCGTCATCATCACTGAAACTGTATTCTTCACTGATGAGTTGATCCAGGCCCAGGTCTACAAGATTGGCTTCGTCAAAGTGACCTGCCGTCTCAATCAGGTTCAGCAGTTTCTCAAAGGGGATGTTCTCGGCTGTAACCAACGCTTGTTCGGCAGCAGCATTTTCGGCAGTGGCCTTTGACTTCTCGGCCACGCAATTCATGGATGTCAATGCCACGAAGGCGATTAATAGAGATAAAGCAATGCGTTTCATATTTAATTGAGAATTAAGAGTTAAGAATTAAGGATTAAAACCATACCACATCAGATGATTGCTGTAGCGCGGCGGCGTCCATCGGGCTGCATTTCGGTAAGAATGGTGATAGTGTCACCATTGGCTACCCCCTGCAGCAACTGTCCAGGAACGAAGCAACCCTGACAAAAGCCGTATTGCTTTCCGCCCTGTCCTTGCAGAATCTTGATGTCTCCGGTGACCGAGTCTCCAAAGGCTGGCACCACATCGTTTCGCTCAGCGGGATCTGCGGTGAGCAGTGTCAGTCTTCCATTCTCATCCTCCTTGACACGCACCTGCAGGTACTTCGCGTCGGGTAATTTGGTGGGTTTGACAAAGAGCGCTTTGCCACCAGGCAATGCCACACGCGCCACATCCCTGTTCATCTTGTCACGGAAACGTGCCACTACCACAGCGGGCTGCCGCTGCATGTCGGCATAGACCCAATTGACAATAAGTTGTGAACGTTCGATATAGAGTTGTCGGTTGTTGGGTTCTGCGACAGTATCGGCAGGGATGCGCTTTCGCAGTTGTTCGTAGCGCCACGACTTGGGCCATCCACAACGCTCGCGTGTGACACGATAAGTCTCCAGTTCGCACAATGCGGCAGGCATGTTACCCTCACGCGCCAACTCCCATCCCAGCTCACGGTGAATATCACATGTGAAGTTCTCGGGCGTTCGCATCGACAGCGTGTAGCACAATGCCGAAGTTTTCATGTCCAGGTCGTGGGTGAACATATTGGCGATTTCATGCCACACATAGAATTTGTCTAGTGTCTGTGCCAACTCTCGGTGCAGCTGCAGTGCGCGCTCCTTCTCTCCCCGTTCGGCCAATGCGAGCGACAGGTATCGCTTCAGCTCGGGTTTGTCGGGATATCTCTCCACGGCCTTGTCGAGCAAAGCCATGAACTCCTCGCTGTATTCCAGTTCCTTTGTCTGTTTCTTGAAAGCGATATATTGTGCAATGGCCTGTTCGACAAGCGATGGGAATTGCCCCGGTTTCCCTTTCTTACGCTCGTTGCGCACCCAATCTTCGGGCATGAAGTTTGACTCACCCCAGATGTCGAGGAACTTTGCGAAGTCAAAGTCTTTGGGGAAGCGTTTTGACAACCTGATGGCAACGAATACGATTCGCGAGTGCAGTACCGAAGGGCTCTCCACGCCAGTTAGGCTCAAATAATGCGACAAGGCTTGTCGCGCCTCCAGACTCGGCATTTGCTGCTGCTGGTGCCACAGATGAAGCCAGATAATCCACCCAGCCCGCTCATGGAGAGGCTCAGCGAGCTGTCTGTTCGAGATTAGCTGCGCCACATAGTCGTATGGTGCAATGGTCGCTCCAGTCCGTGCCTCGCGATAGGCCGTTTTCACATCGGCATAGAACGGCTGCATGTGCCTAATGAGACGCGCCAAGGCACGTTCAGGCAAGCGCTTGGTCTCCTCATCCTCAATTTCTTCTTCTCCCAGCAACGGCATGAGTTGCTTCATGCGGTCGGCAAGCAAACCCGCCTCGTCGAGATAGCCACGCTTCAGTTCAATGTGCGCCATGTCATGCAGTGTCCAAAACAAAGCTCTGGCAGCCCATGGGTCGTTGGGTGCCTGATTCAAATCGCTGGTGGCCATTTCATACGCTTCTTGCAGCTGGCCGTTCTTCCTCAATTCGTTAACCTGTTTAAAACTCATGATGTTCAATTATTTACAACGGGTGTCGCAGACACGACGAGTGCCCAATTCCCCAAATAACTTGCAAATTTACAGAAAAAATCCCGAATCTGCACAAAAAGTTCATATATTTGTTCTGAGAGTTTACCTTCTGAGAGTTTACGAATAGTCGAATACTCGAGTGATTGAATGATCGAAGAATGATGTGTGGACGAGCTTGAAAGAAGAGTTTTTTAGTTCTGAAAGTTTTTGAGATTTTTTGGGGATTTTTCGGAGAAAAGCATTAACTTTGCATTGTTTAATTCTGAAATTGACTGACACAATGAGTATACTGACACAAGGACAGCAAGTAAATGACTACACGGTCGAATACTTGATTAAGGCAAACGCTTATTGCGAGACTTATCGGGTGGCGGATGCTGACGGTCATCCGTTTTTCCTGAAGTTGTTCATCATCAAGAATATGCCTGAGAAGTTGATGACGAAGAGCGGCCAGGTCAAGGAGATTGAGTACTGTCAGAAGCTGATGCACCAAAACATCATCTCCTATATCACCAGCGGCACGTTGATGATACCTGAAGGCGTGTGCCACTATATGGTGACGGTGTACTTCAGCGGTGAGCTGCTGGTGGAGAAGATTGAGCGCGAGGGCGCGATTCCTGTGGACGAGGCGAAGCGCATCATCACAGGGGTGCTGCACGCGGTGAAGTATATGCACGACAACGACTTGCTGCACAACGACATAACGCCTCGCAACATTATGCTTAGCGCAAAGACAGACGGCGAGCCAGAACTGATTGACATGGGGCATGTGTCGCGCTCAACGAGTGGTGTGCCGCCGTTTGACACTGCCGACCTGGAGGTGCAATACTGTGCGAACTCGACGTTCGCAGGTATGTATGACGACTCGACCGACCTGTTCTCGGTAGTTGCTGTGTTCTATGCCATGTTGACTGGTCGCGGTCCCTGGCCCGTTGACACTTCGTTGCCGCGACGCGACGCCGTTCGTGAGGTGAAGAAGTTGCGCAAGGAGGAGCTTGACATGGAAGGTGTTCCCGATGAGATGCGGGGCATCATCAGTCGCGGCCTGTCATCAAACCCTGAAGACCGCTACAAAACCGCCTCACTACTTCTGCACGACCTAGATGACCCATCGGAGGTGGAGCCTACAAGCCCAAGCAAGGGGAACCGCAGTGCCACTTCGAGCCGCGACCGAGATGATGACGATGCGCAAGCTCGCGAGACGGCCGTGGACATCGAGGTGCAGAAGGGCAAGGGCAACGGCTTTAAGGACATCGCCGGGATGGAGGACATGAAGGACATGCTCAACAAGCGCGTAATCTTTATCCTTCGCGACAAGGAATTGGCGCAGAAGTATCGGCTGACCCCTCCTAACGGCATGTTGTTGTATGGTCCTCCGGGCTGTGGCAAGAGTTTCTTCGCCGAGAAGTTTCCCGAGGAGACCGGCTTCAATTTTATGCTGGTGAAGGCAAGCGACTTGGGTTCTGTGTATATCCATGGCACGCAGGGCAAGATTGCCGAACTGTTCAAGAAGGCTGAGAAAAACGCCCCTACGGTGATTTGCTTCGACGAGTTTGACGCTTTCGTTCCCAACCGCAGCGACGACCTGGGCAACCACCATAGCGGCGAGGTGAACGAGTTCCTGTCGCAGCTGAACAACTGTTCACAGCGTGGCATCTTTGTCATCGCCACGAGCAACCGTCCCGACAAGATTGACCCGGCCGTGTTGCGCACGGGTCGCATTGACAAGATGGTTTACGTTCCCCTACCCGACCAAGTGGCTCGTCGCGAGATGCTGAAGATTCACCTCAAGGGCCGTCCATGTGACGAGTTGGACTACGAGAAGCTGGCTACGTTGAGCGATGGTTATGTTGCCAGCGATATCACATACGTGGTGAACGAGGCAGCGATGATTGCGGCTTTCAACGGCAGCAACATCACGCAGGAACTGATGGAGACGACCATTGGTGGCATCAAACCCAGCGTGAAAGGCGACGCGCTGAAGGAGTATGACCGCATTCGTGACAAGATGGAGGGCAACGAGCGGAGGAATTCGATGCCGAAGGTGGGGTTTAGGACTAGTTGATAGTTGATAGTTAATAGTTAAAAAATAGAGATTATGAAGCTGAATGAATTATTACTTGACTTCCTGCAGGAAGAGGGTTACCGTCCCCAGGTAGATCCGAACGACGGTGAGATTACGTTCAAGAGCGAGGGACTGACCTACTCTTTCTTCCCCGATGAGAATGATGACCAGTACTTCCGTCTGATGCTCCCCGCCATCTATGATGTGAACGAGGACAACAAGTATGAGGTGCTTGAGGCGATTGACAAGACGAACTTCGACATGAAGGTCATCAAACTGTACATCGTGCATGAGCGCTCGGTATGGGCGGCATTCGAGATCCTTGCCGACACGACTCCCGAGATGAAGGACATCGTTCCTCGTGCCATCGGCATGCTGCGCCACGGTCGCGCCGAGTTCTACCAGAACCTTGAGAACTAGGGAGAGTGGTGAGTGGAGAGTGTAATCTCACGCAGATTTCGAAGATTTCGCAGATAGGTTTATCTCGCAGATATTTTTTCTCAATTCTCCATTCTCCATTATTTCAATGCACAATGCGGGCAACCCTCTTGGTGGGGTTGCCCGCATTGTTTGTGTCATCCAAATTACTGTGCGCGGAAGGCCTCGAGGTCCTCAGCGCGGAAATTCTGGATGTAGGTAAAGTGTCCGTTGACATTTGCCTCGGCCATGCGGACGTAGACCTGCGCGCTGTTTCCGAAGAGTTCGGGCGAACGGGTTGCGTCCAGGATGATGAGCAATGCCATCATCGTCTCGGCAGTCATGTCGTAGAGACGACGGGCAAGGAAGTCATGCAGGTCTTGGTTGCCAGCCTCCTTGACGATTGCGATTGCCTTCTCAAGCAAGTCAACCATGGCCTCAACACGCGCCTTCAGCGGCTTAAATTCCTCAGCGACCTCGTCCTGCAGCATCTCGCGCAAGTAGTTCAGATAACTGCCATTAGTGATGTAGCGGATTGCCGCCACTACCTGCAGCTGGGTTGTTCCCTCGTAGATGCTAAAGATGCGAGCGTCACGATACAGGCGTTGGCACTTGTACTCCATGATGAAGCCGCTGCCTCCATGCACCGAGATGGCATCGTAGGCGTTCTGGTTGGCATACTCCGAGTTCATGCCCTTAGCAAGCGGTGTGAACGCGTCGGCCATGCGCTGGTACTTCTTCATCTCCTGGCGCTCCTCGGGGGTGAGCGTACGGTCACGACTGATGTCCTCCAGTGCCTTGTAGACATCAACCAGACGAGCTGTCTGGTAGAGCAGCGAACGGCCCGCATCAAGCTTCGCTTTCATGCGGCTGAGCATGTCGTAGACAGCGGGGAACTCAATGATTTTCTTGCCGAACTGTGCACGCTCGCGGGCATAAGCCAATGCCTCGTTGTAGGCTTCTTGCTCCACGCCGACACTTTGTGCAGCGATGCCCAGACGAGCCCCGTTCATCAGTGCCATCACATACTTGATGAGTCCCAAGCGGGTGTCACCGCAGAGCTGCGCCTTTGCGTTCTTGTAGACCAACTCGCAGGTGGGTGAGCCATGTATGCCCAACTTGTGCTCAATGTGACGCACGTCCACGCCGCCGTCGCGCTTGTCGTAGATGAACATCGACAGACCGCGTCCATCGGTAGTTCCCTCTTCGCTTCGAGCCAGCACCAGATGGATGTCGCTGTCGCCGTTGGTGATGAAGCGCTTCACACCATTCAGTCGCCAACAGTTGTTCTCCTCGTCACGAGTAGCCTTGAGCATCACGCGTTGCAGGTCACTACCTGCATCTGGCTCAGTGAGATCCATGGACATGCTCTCACCAGCACACACGCGGGGGATGAAAGCCTGGCGCTGCTCCTCGCTTCCGAACTCATACAAGGTGTCAATGCAGCTCTGCAACGACCAGATGTTCTGAAACCCCGCATCTGCCGCCGAAATCATCTCGCTGAGCATCGAGAACACCACATTGGGAATGTTCAGACCGCCATAACGACGCGGCATGGACACACCGTGAAGGCCTGCCTTGCGCGTTGCGTCAATGTTCTCGAATGTCTTGCTGGCATAGATCATGCGACCGTTCTCCAGATGTGGACCTTCTTGGTCTACGCTCTCGCTGTTGGGTTCAAGAATGGTCTCTGCCACCTCGCCGCAAATCTCCAACAGGCGGCGGTAGTTCTCAATAGCATCGTCGTTGTCGACGGGTGCATCAGGATAGGTCGCCGCATCGACAAAGCCTTTCTCCTTCAGCTCAACAATCCGCTTCATGAGCGGATGTGTGAGCTGGAATTCGATTTCAGGAATATTGTATTTTGACATAGTTACTTGCTGTTTTGTTTGTAGTACTTAATGAGTTTCGGAATCACTTCCTCGCAGGTGCCTACGATGACATAGTCGGCAATCTTGTTGATGGGTGCATCAGGGTCGCTGTTGACCGAGATGATGATGCCCGCATCCTGCATACCGGCGATGTGCTGAATTTGTCCGCTGATACCGCAAGCAATGTACACCTTGGGATGTACGGTCACACCCGTTTGGCCGACTTGGCGGTCATGGTCAACCCAACCAGCATCGACCGCCGCGCGGCTAGCACCTACCTCGCCATGAAGTTCCTTGGCAAGTTGGAACAGCAAGTCAAAGCCTTCCTTGCTGCCCACGCCATAGCCACCAGCGACAACGATTGACGCTCCCTTCAGGTTATGCTTTGCTGCCTCAACGTGTCGGTCAAGCACCTTCACCACGTATGCCGTCTGTGGCACATAGTCATCCACGTTGGGATAGACCACCTCACCACGAGCGTTTCCTTCGTAAATTGCCTTTTGCATCACACCACTACGGACCGTCGCCATCTGGGGGCGATGCTCAGGGTTGACGATTGTGGCAACGATGTTTCCACCGAAGGCAGGTCGAATCTGATAGAGTAAGTTGTCGTAATGAACGCCTGTCTTTGGGTCGTCAAAGTCACCTATCTCCAACTCAGTGCAGTCGGCTGTCAGACCGCTGGTCAGTGACGACGACACGCGTGGACCGAGGTCACGTCCGATGACGGTAGCACCCATGAGGCATATCTGCGGCTGTTCCTGCTTGAACAAGTTGACCATCAGGTCGGTGTGTGGAGCAGATGTGTATGGGAACAACCCTTCACCATCAAACACAAACAACTTGTCAACACCATAGGGCAGTATTTGATTCTCGACTTTTCCCTTGATTCCGGCTCCAGCCACGACAGCATAAAGCTCTACACCAAGTTCGTTGGCGAGTTTGCGTCCTTTGGTCAGCAACTCCTGTGACACTTCAGCCACAGTTGTATGCTCAATTTCACAATATACAAATATAGGAGAAGCCTCACCCCCACCCCCTCTCCGGGAGGAGAGGGGAGCAGTCGCTCCATTTTGGTTCACATTCATATTATCCATAAATTATTCTTGTTACTTTCGTTAGCTCAGCTTTTCAACATCAGAGCAATTGTTGCTTAATTTGGTCCAACACGTCACTCGTTTGGTTACACACTTGTTCGTTATTAAATCGAATCACTCGGAATCCCATTCGCTGCAAAGATTCTGTCCTTGACTGGTCAAATCTCACTTGACATAATTGGTCATGATAAGCACCATCAATCTCAATCACCAATCTTTTAGAAAGGCACACAAAATCCACGATAAAATCACCAATCACATGTTGCCGACGGAATTTATATCCCAGTTGTGAAGCACGCAATTCGTTCCACAAAACACGTTCAGCCACCGTCATTTCTCTTCGCATCCTTTTTGCGTTCTGTTCAAGAATGCCATACCAATCGGGGGAAGCAGATGCACATTGTGGCTTCATGAGCAATCGTGTAATCCACTCCCCCTCTCCCTCTGGAGAGGGGGTCGGGGGGAGAGGCTTTTAAATGATTTTTTCGTTCAACAATTCCTTGATTACACTCTCGACATCTGTGTCGCTGCTGGTGAGCGTTTTGCTCTCCTTTGCTTGGAAGACGATGTTCTGTACGGTCTTGACCTTTGTTGGTGAGCCACTCAGTCCACATTGTTCGGGGTCGCCGTCCACATCGGCCACACTCCACTGATTCAGCGTCAAGTAAGGCCGTTCGTCGTACAGTGCCTTCCAAGGTTCATCACCCGTCCGTTCCATGGGGCAAGTTGCACGCTTGTATTGCATCACTAACTTGGCATTGCACGGGCGACAAGGGGCGGCACTTCCATTCACTGTGATGACCACGGGCAGCGGAGCCTCGACCGTCTCTACGCCCCCGTCGATATGGCGGCGAATGGTTGCCTTTCCATCCTCGACCTTGATAATCTCTTCGGCATAGGTTACTTGGTTCAGGCCCAACTTCTGTGCCACCTGCGGGCCGACCTGCGCCGTGTCACCGTCAATAGCCTGACGGCCGCCGATGACGATGTCAACTGGACCTATCTTCTTAATGCCCATTGCCAGGGCATAACTTGTTGCCAATGTGTCGGCACCAGCAAACAAGCGGTCAGTAAGCAACCATCCCGTGTCTGCACCGCGGTACAATCCCTGACGGATAATCTCACCGGCACGTGGAGGTCCCATCGTCAGGATGCCGACCGTGCTGCCGGGATGTTGCTCCTTCAGGCGCAGAGCCTGCTCCAGGGCGTTCAAGTCTTCGGGGTTAAAGATGGCAGGCAAGGCCGCGCGGTTAATCGTACCGTCTTCCTTCATCGCGTCTTTACCCACGTTTCGGGTGTCTGGCACTTGCTTTGCCAGCACAACGATGTTTAAACTCATAACAGTTCTTATTTAGTTTGTATTATTTCTCGAAATAGATTTCAAGCTGCAAAAGTACTGAAAATTGGCCATAGGGCAAAGCCTTTGTGGCTCGTTAATGCTTTTTAATAATGTGTGATTGTCAAAGCCAAGGCAGAACCTTGACTCACAGAACTATCTCCCAAACAAAAATAATTTCATTGTTGTACAAAAAGCAAAAAAAGTGTAACTTTGCCGAAACTTAACGTATAACACGATGAAAAGATTGCTTATATCCCTACTTTTAGTGGTGGGCCTTGTTTCCGAGCCCCTTTTGGCACAGTATAGCCGTGGTATGACACGGCACCATAGTTACACGCGCGGCCGTAGCTATGCTGACCTGGTAGAAGTGAATGTGCGCGAACCAGGAACGCTTGAGGAGAGCATGCCCAAGGGCATGCACGAGCGTGTGCGCATGCTGCGAGTCGAGGGTCCGTTGAACGACCGCGACCTAGCCTACATCACCAAGTTGGCGAAACGCAGTAAAGTTTATGACGAGGACGGAAAGAGCGTAAGCAACTACCTGGACTTGGATTTGGAATATGCCTCGGTGATGGAGAAGTATGGCTCTCGTATTAACCATGACGTGTTGCCTCGACGCGCGTTTGAGTATGCCAGTCGCCTGCGCTCGATCGTGTTGCCCGACCGATTGAAGTCAATCGGCGAGCATGCCTTTGTCAGCTGCTACGACCTCGAGGAGGTGCTAATGCCCGCTCGCGTAATAGAACTTGGCGACCGCGCCTTTGAGGGCTGCAGCAATTTGAAGTATATTACGCTACCCGCACGATTAGAGCGCATTGGAGAGCGTTGCTTCAAAGACTGCAGCGACCTGACGCGCCTGGATCTTCCTTCGGGTCTTTTGAGCATTGGCAAGGAGGCGTTTGAGGGTACTCATCTGACCGAGTTGTACATTCCCGCCCGTTGTGAGATAGACAATGACAATCCAGGACACATGTCTCTACTGAAGCGCTTCGATGTGGATGACCGCAACAATACTTACAGTTCGATTGACGGCACGTTGTATGACCGCGATGGCCGTGTGTTGTTGCAATATCCCGCCGCTCGCACTGGTCGTTGCCGTGTTCCCGATGGTGTGGAGGAGATTGTTGAGCGTGCGTTCTACAACAGCAAGGTAAGCGATGTGGAGTTGCCCGAGACATTGACCCGACTGGGCCGGTCGACATTCGCCGGCAGCGGTTCGCTTCGCTCCATCGTGTTGCAAGGATCGTTGACCTCAATTCCAGTGGCAACATTTGAGGGCTGCAAGAGTCTAGAGGAGATTGAGTTACCATCGAGTGTGACCCGCATCGACGAGCGCGCCTTCCACGAGTGCAACTCGTTGCGTGCTGTGTTATGTGACCCGGGTCAACTGCGCCAAGTTGGCAAACAAGCCTTTGACCGCTGCTATGAGTTGACAAGCATTGACCTGAGCGGCGTGACGGTGATTGAGGAGAAGACATGCTATGAGTGCAAAGCGTTGCGCAGTGTTCAACTGAGCGGTAACCTAACCAGCATCGGGAAGGAGGCGTTCCGTCGCTGCAAGTCGTTAATGCAGTTTGTACTGCCCTCGACGGTGAGTACTGTTGACAAGGAGGCGTTCCGCGAGTGTACCTCGTTAAGCGAAGTGTCACTGAACGAAGGTCTTCGCTCATTGGGTGACAATGCCTTACGTGAGACAGCCATCAAGCGCCTGATTATCCCGTCAACGGTGACGAAACTAGGCAAGAAGGTCGCCGAGAAGTGCTCTCAACTGCAGCGCATCGAGTGTCACGCCACCACCCCACCCGAGTTAGGCGGCGAGAGCAACAACAAGATTGAGTTGTATGTTCCCGCCCAGTCGGTCAGTGCCTATCAAGATGCCAAGAACTGGAAGAAGTTCAAGGTGGTCAAGGGGCTGTAGTAGAGAAAGTTTACGAGCCATAGGCTCGCATTACTCCAACGTGTGTTTAATTAACAGAATCTTATAATCTTTATAAAGATGTACGAACCATTGGCAGAACGTATGCGGCCCAAATCGCTGGACGATTACATCGGCCAGAAGCACCTGGTGGGTGATGGTGCCGTGATACGCCGCATGATAGAAAGTGGCAACATCTCCTCCTTCATCTTGTGGGGACCTCCGGGCGTGGGCAAGACCACGCTGGCTCGCATCATTGCCGAACAGACCCAAGTACCTTTCTATACCTTGTCGGCCGTCACCAGCGGCGTGAAGGAGGTTCGCGAGGTGCTTGACCGCTGCAAAGCCGATGCCCGCAGCATGTTCACTAAAGGCCGTCCGGTGCTGTTCATCGACGAGATTCACCGTTTCAACAAGTCTCAACAGGACTCCTTGCTGGGCGCGGTGGAGAACGGCACGGTGACACTCATCGGTGCGACGACCGAAAATCCGTCGTTCGAGGTCATCCGTCCCCTGCTTTCTCGCGCCCAAGTCTACGTGCTGCAGCCACTGGACCGTGACGACCTTCTTGAATTGCTCAACCGCGCTCTGACCACTGACAAGATGTTTGCCGACCGCGAAGTGCGTATTGAGGAGACCGAAGCATTGTTGCGTTACTCGGGTGGCGATGCCCGCAAGTTGCTGAATATCCTCGACCTTGTGATGCAGTCGCTGGGCCCGCTTGAGCCATTTGTCATCAACGACCAGATTGTCACCGACCGTCTTCAGCAGAACCCCGTTGCCTTTGACAAGGGTGGCGAGATGCACTACGACATCATTTCGGCATTCATCAAGAGCATCCGAGGGAGCGACCCTGACGCTGCTGTCTACTGGCTGGCTCGCCTCATCGCCGGTGGCGAGGATCCGAAGTTCATCGCTCGCCGCCTGTGTATCAGCGCTGCCGAGGACATCGGTTTGGCGAATCCCAACGCGCTGCTGCTCGCTAATGCCACGTTTGACGTAATCAACAAGATTGGCTGGCCCGAGGGCCGTATCCCATTAAGCGAGTGCGCGATTTATCTCGCCACATCGCCCAAGAGCAACAGTGCCTACCTTGCCATAGACGATGCGTTGGAGCTAGTCAACCAGACAGGCAACGCTCCAGTGCCGTTGCACCTACGCAACGCGCCCACCAAGCTGATGAAGGAGCTGGGTTATGGTGCCGACTATCAGTACGCTCATGACTATCCCGGCCACTTTGTTCGCCAGGAATATATGCCCGAGGAACTGCATCACCCTCAGATATGGCATCCTCAAGAGACACCCGCCGAGGCCAAACTTGCGGCTCGTATGCAGCAGTTGTGGGGGGAGGGGTAGTTGATAGTTTATAGTTGGTTGTTCAATGGCACATGATTTGCATCGTGGTTGTTGGTTAATTAAACAATATATCAATGAAAGAATGTAATGCCTGCGGGGCATCGAACTCGAATGATGCGAAATACTGCAATGTGTGTGGTCATCGCCTAGGCACAGGTGGTGTGAGCCGTTTTTGGGTATGGGGTTTGGGATTGTGTACGCTTGCGCTGGCTGGTTTGTGGGTTGGCACTTGGCTCCAGTTGCGCCAGGCTCGCAGCAACCTCGATGCCCGCGACACGTTGACTCAAGTCATCTCGCGCCAATATGACTATCGTCTTGACTCCCTTCAGCAGGCTTTCTATCAGTTGGAGGCACAGAAGTGCAGTGCCGATCATCGTTTGTCTGATTTCCAGAAGATGGTAGGACAGCGTTATCCGTTAATCATCGACTCGATAGAGATAGGCAATGTCAACCGCATCCAACAAGCTTTAACCCCCTTTGGCAGCTCCATCCACAGTAGCGAGACTCAGTATTTGCAGCCTCGTTTGCACTATCGTGGCATCTTACACGGCCCGGTGGAGCTTTATGTCAAATGGTATGGTCCTGACGGCAAGTTGCGGGTGGGTGAGACATCTCCCGCAGGCTACTCACAGCGAGTGGAGTGTTACGTTTATGAGGAGAGCAAGGTATTAAACTTGAAAGGTTGGGGAAATGAGACTCCAGGCAATTGGCGCAGTGGCGCCTATCGCCTGGAGGTGTGGTGCAACGGGATGCTCTTGGGCACGAAGCACTTCAGCATCCTTTAAGGTGTAACGTTAACGACGCGTACGGAACTCGATGGGCGTTATTCCCGTGACGTGCCTGAACACTCTGCTCAGATGGTGTGGATACTTGAATCCGACGGTGTATGCGATTTCGCTGATTGACTGCTTGGAATTGATGATGAGCGTTTTTACTCGCTCAACGACAGCCATGTGAATGTGTTCCTTAGCAGTATGCCCCGTTGTACGTTTGACAAGATCTCCGAAGTAGTTTGGTGACAAAGACAATTGTTGTGCGCAATATGCTACCGACGGCAGTCCCTTCTCTTGGGGGAGGCTACTATTGAAGTAGTCATCCAGTACCTTGTTGAACCTGTCGATAAGCTGGTTGTTGGGTCTTTCCTCTCCTTTGAACTGTCGCTCATAGAATCTCATGCAGTAATTAAACAAAAGTTCGAGGAACGACAAGATGATGCTTCGGCTGCAACTGTCTATGCTCCTTTCCAACTCCATAGCGAGTCCCTCAAAAAGCGACTCAACGACAATCTTCTCCTCGGGCATAAGGTGCAACGCCTGGTTGGACTCATAGGAGAAGAACGAATAGTACTTGAACTTAGGTGCAAGTTCCGAGTCATGTACGAGGCTTGGATGGAAAAGTAAGAGTTTGTTGTTAACAGGCTCGTCCTTGTCAGTCGACTTTCCGAAGATTTGGTCAGGGGCAATAAATGCCAGTGTGCCATCACCATACTCATATCTGCTGAGTCCATAGGTCATCGTCCCGGTCTGTGCCTTGAGCATGACGCAGTAGAAACCGCAGCTTCTAAGCTCATGTTTCATGTTTACCAGGTCTCTTCCCTCGACAACAGTGATGAGCGGATGTTGCACTTTTGCACCATAACGCTCGCAAAAGTCACTGATTGAATTAAGTCTAATAATCTCGGTAATCATTTTATCACAATTTGCGACAAAATTATAAAATATAGAAAAACCACCAACCCTTGACCAAGATTTATGTTATCTATTTAAGGTAAATTCACAAAACGACATCATTCCAACCCAAACATAAACAAAATGCCAGTAAATTGTTTGACAAACACATTTTACAGCCAGAAGAATAACCAAAAATCAACTGGTCGCGACATGCACTTGTGTAGTCATGTCACGACCAGTTGTCTTGTGTCAGCTAACGGGGTTATAACACAGTTCAGCAGCCCAGTTCTTTGTCCAGGTCAATGAGCCTCCCGATGTGCTCAAGCAGGTCGTGCTCTGCCTCATCGGCCCCGTCGGCATCCATAATGCGCACCAGTTGCTGTGCGACAAAGAACTTACGTGGGGTGTCCATCTTCTTCACCACCTGCACGGCAAAGTCGAAGTCCAAAGCCATTCCGGCCTTGAAGATTTCCTCGTTGATGCCCAGCTCAGCATTGATAGCGTTGGAGGCATACATCTCCTCGATGGTGATGACCTGGTCGACGTTAATCATCTCGATGATGAGACTGACAATCGCCTGTTTTTCTACGTCGGAAAAATCAAAATGGCTCATATCTACAGATTCTTAGTCATTGTGGTTAAATGGTGGCGGTGTGACTGTTGTATTGTCATCGGCCTGCACCTCCTGCTCCTTTTCCTGTTTTTCCTGTTCGCTGGCACGCATGATTTCCTCAGTACGTGACAACCACTGGCGCTTGCCGAAGATGCGCTCGGCGTCCTCGGTGTAGATAACCTCCCGCTCAAGCAGCAATTCGGCAAGTTGGTGATGTCCATCGACATACTGCAGCAAGATTTGTTTTGCTCTCTCGTACTGACTGTCGATGATGTTCTGCACCTCGGCATCGATAGTCTGCGCCCGCGTCTCGCTATAGGGCTTGGTGAAGCCATACTCTTGTCCGCTCGAATCATAGTAGGAGATATTGGGCAATTTGTCGCTCATGCCATAGAAAGTGACCATGGCGTAAGCCATCTTGGTTGCACGCTCCAGGTCATTGAGCGCTCCAGTGTCGATAAATCCGAGGAAAATGTCCTCAGCGACACGTCCTGCCATGAGTGAGCATATCTCATCGAGCAGAGCCTGTTTGGGCTCAATCTGACGTTCCTCTGGCATATACCAGGCAGCACCCAACGCCTTGCCACGCGGGACAATGGTGACCTTGATGAGCGGGTCGCCATACTGCAAGTGCCAGCTGACAGTAGCATGTCCTGCCTCATGATAGGCAATGGACTTGCGCTCGTCATCGGTGATGACCTTGGACTTCTTCTCCAGTCCGCCGATGATACGGTCGATGGCATCCATGAAGTCCTGTCGCTGCACTGCTTGCTTCTTGCGACGCGCGGCGATGAGGGCCGCCTCGTTGCACACATTCGCAATGTCGGCACCTGAGAATCCCGGTGTCTGTCGCGCCAGTTGGTCGATGTCGACACTGCCGTCGGTCTTGACATCACGCAAGTGTACCAGGAAGATTTCCTTTCGGTCGGTCAGTTCAGGCAACTCAACATAAATCTGTCGGTCAAATCGTCCAGCACGGAGCAAAGCCTTGTCAAGGATATCGGCACGGTTGGTTGCTGCAAGGATGATGACACCACTGTTGCTGCCAAAGCCGTCCATCTCGGTGAGCAGCTGGTTGAGCGTACTCTCGCGCTCATCGTTACCGCCCATGTTGGCGTTGCGTCCACGCGCACGTCCCACAGCATCTATCTCGTCGATGAACACAATGCAAGGAGCCTTCTCTTTGGCCTGTCGGAAGAGGTCACGCACGCGGCTGGCTCCCACACCGACAAACATCTCAACAAAGTCACTACCCGACATGGAAAAGAAGGGCACGTTCGCCTCACCAGCAACCGCCTTGGCGAGCAAGGTCTTACCTGTTCCCGGAGGGCCTACGAGCAGTGCGCCCTTAGGAATCTTACCACCTAGCTCAGTGTAGTGCTCGGGGCTCTTAAGGAAGTCGACAATCTCGGCTATCTCAACCTTCGCCTCGGCAAGTCCGGCTACATCCTCAAATGTCACCTTGCTGGCATTGTCCTTATCGAAGAGCATTGCCTTTGACTTGCCTACGTTGAAGATGCCTCCGCCCATACCGCCTCCGCCCATACGCTTCATGAAGAAGAACCAGAAGCCAATAAGCAACAGCACGGGTCCAAAGTACCAGAAGATGGTCGACAAGTCGCTGGTGGAGTCGTACGACAGTTCTCCCTTGAACTTACCGTTTGCCTTCCACTCGTCAACTTTTTTCTCAAACGAGTCGACCGAACCAATCTTCGCCCTCACCTTGGGTTTCGCTCCCTGTCGGGGCTGGTACTGGGCGCCGAAAACGGCTTTGGCCAGCGAGTCGTTCAGAACCGCCTCGGCCTCTTCCTTATTATAAACGACGATGCTCTCTATGCCTCCACTGGCAACCATGGTCTCAAATTGGGACTGGCTAACATCCTTGGCGACGGAATTGTCGTTCATCCAGAATGCTGCTAGCAGTCCGGCAAAGACAAGCATGTACATCCAGTAGATGTTGAATGTAAACTTCTTGGGTGTTTTTTTATTTTTATTGTTGTCTGCCATAATCAGTCTAGGTCAGGGATGTTGGTGATGGGCGCGTCATTCCAGAGTTGCTCAAGGTTGTATCGGTTGCGGAACTCGGGCAAGAAGACGTGCACATAGATTGAACCGTAATCAAGCACAATCCACTGAGAGTTCTGGTATCCATCGTAGTTATAAGGTCTTACGCCAATTGACTTCTCGACATACTCGCGGATACTATCGGCAATGGCATCGACCTGAATGGGCGTATTGCCGTTTGCAATGACAAAGCCCTGTGTGGGTGCGTACTCGATACTTGACAAGTCAACGGTGACGATTGAGCGCGCTTTCTTCTCCTGCGCTCCCTCGACGATGGCATTGACCAGAGTTTGGTTATCAATGTTTTTATTCTTCATTCACGAAAAGTTAGGTTGTTGTTTTATTTATTGAAACGGCAAAGTTACTGATAAAAGTTCGTTCCCAAAAATTTGCGGGCTAAAATTTGACTTTTTGTCCAATTTTGTCACGACTCAGCAAAGAAAAAGTCCTTTTCTTTGCGTTCGCTGCTCCAAAATTTGTCGATTAAAACAATTTAATGTATCAAATCGTTGCCACATGGTCAAAAAATTGTACCTTTGCAGTCCGAAAAATCATTTTTAAAAAAGCATAAATGGAAATCAGAGGAAAAATCATCGTGAAGTTGCCGCTTCAGAGCGGAACTTCAAAGGCGGGCAACCCGTGGAGCAAGCAGGAATATGTGCTTGAGACCATGGAAGCCTACCCCAAGAGAGTTCATTTCGACTTCTTTGGCGAACGTGCTAACCAGTACCCACTCGAAGTAGGCGACTTGATTGACTTGAGTTTTGACATCGAGAGTCGTGAGTACAATGGTCGCTGGTACACCAGCATTCGTGGTTGGAAGGCTGACAAGGTTGATCCCAACGCCATTGCCGCCGCTGGTGACCCCGCCAATATGGCTGCTCCAAGCGGCCCGGCACCCATGGGTCCGGCTCCTACAGGTCCTGCACCCATTGCCGCCCCTGCAGTGGCATCTGCCCCTGCAGCCGACTTCAACCAGCAAGGCGAAGGCGACGATCTGCCGTTTTGATTAAGAATTAAGAATTACTTCTATTACAAATTCTGATTCTTGGTTTTTAGCTTGCACTAAACACAAGTGGAGTCCCGCACACGAGGCTCCACTTTGTTATTCTCTAGAGAGTCTAGATTGACTAGAGGCACTAGATTGACTGTAACTGCTAGAGCGAAATGTTGTTGAGGGCTTGTTGGAGTAGCTGGAGCTGGGACTTGATGTCCTTGAGGCGGTCGACCACCTCAAATCGCTTGTCAACGCCATCACGGTTGGCTCGCAGTTGTGCCTGCGCAGCATCGAGTTTTAGGCCCTTCTCCTTGACCAGGTAGTGGATTTTGCGTATGGTCTCGATGTCATTGGGTGTGTAGAATCGGATGTTCTTGGCATTGCGGCGAGGCTTGACGATGGTGAACTGCGTCTCCCAGTAGCGCAACGTGCTCTCGGGTATGCCCAAGATTTGCGCCACGTCACCTATCTTATAATATTTCTTATCTAGTTCTTGCATGTAGTGATACTTTGGGGCCGCGACTTATCCGCGGCATGGGGAACAGATGAGACCCCATAGCTGCTCTAATGGGGCGTTTTTGGTGGGTACAAAGGTATAAAATTATGTTGAAAATGGCAAATTTTGCGGGCAAAATCAAAAAAAATCGTGTTGTGTTTTTGAACAACGGCGATTTTGGCGTATCTTTGTAGGTTGTTTTGAAAAAAATATAGACTAAACGATATGCTAACTGCAAAAGAGATTCGCGAAGCCTTTAAGAGCTTCTTTGAGAGCAAGCAGCACCACATTGTGCCTTCCGCTCCAATGGTCATCAAAGACGACCCTACCCTTATGTTTACCAATGCCGGCATGAACCAGTTCAAGGACATCATCCTGGGCAACCAACAGGCTCAGTGGCGCCGCGTCGCCGACTCGCAAAAGTGTCTGCGCGTGAGTGGCAAGCACAACGACCTGAAGGAAGTTGGTCACGACACCTACCACCACACGATGTTTGAGATGCTGGGCAACTGGTCGTTTGGCGACTACTTCAAGAAGGAAGCCATCGATTGGTGCTGGGAGTTTCTGGTGGACGTGTTGCACCTTGACCCCGCCATTCTTTACGCCACCGTGTTTGAGGGCTATGCCCCTGAGGGTTTAGAGCGTGACAACGAAGCCGCTGGCTATTGGGAGAAACATCTGCCTGCCGACCACATCATCAATGGCAACCGCCACGACAATTTCTGGGAGATGGGCGACACGGGTCCTTGCGGCCCGTGCAGCGAAATCCACATCGACCTGCGCAGCGACGAGGAGAAGGCGCAAGTGCCCGGCCGCGAGTTGGTCAACAAAGACCACCCGCAGGTGATAGAGATATGGAACCTGGTGTTCATGCAATATAACCGCAAGGCAGACAGTAGCCTAGAGCCGCTTCCGTTCAACGTGATAGACACCGGCATGGGCTTTGAGCGCCTGTGCATGGCCCTTCAGGGCAAGAAGTCGAACTATGACACTGACGTGTTCCAGCCGCTGATTAGCGAGATTGGCAACATTAGTGGCAAGCGCTATGGCGAGAACCACGACACCGATGTGGCCATGCGTGTGGTCGCCGACCACGTGCGTACCATCGCGTTCAGCATCGCCGATGGTCAGTTGCCCAGCAATGCCAAGGCGGGCTACGTCATCCGCCGCATCTTGCGCCGTGCTGTGCGCTACGGCTACACCTTCCTAGGCATGCGCGAGGCATTCATGTATCGCCTGATTGACACGCTCATCGAGAGCATGGGAGCCGCCTATCCTGAACTGCCTGCTCAAGCCGACCTGATCAAGCATGTGTGCAAAGAAGAGGAAGACTCATTCCTGCGCACGCTCGAAACCGGCATGAAGCTCATCGAGAAGGTGATTGCCGACACCCAGCAAGTAGGTAAGACCGAAATCACGGGTCGCGAGGCGTTCACGCTCTATGACACCTATGGTTTCCCCTTGGACTTGACTGAGCTGATTCTGCGCGAGAACAACATGACCGTTAATGAGGAAGAGTTCAATGCCGAGATGCAGCAGCAGAAACAACGCGCACGCAACGCCGCCGCCGTGGAGGCAACCGACTGGGTGGAGTTGCAAGAGGGTGTTACCGAGTTTGTGGGTTATGACTTGACCGAGTGTGACACCGAGATTCTGCGTTATCGCAAGGTGAAGCAGAAAAACAACGAGTTCTACCAGATTGTTCTCAGCCGCACGCCGTTCTACGCTGAGATGGGTGGCCAGGTTGGCGACAAGGGCACGCTCACTGCTGGTGACGAAACCATCGAGATTATTGACACCAAGCGTGAGAACAACCTGCCCGTTCACATTGCCAAGCGCATGCCGTCGGATCCCACTGCACCCATTCATGCCGCCATTGACGTGAAACGCCGCCGCGCGATCGAGTGCAACCACACGGCGACCCACCTGCTGCACGCCGCCCTGCGTCAAGTGCTGGGCAAGCATGTAGAACAAAAGGGTTCGTATGTTGACGACAAGATGCTGCGCTTCGACTTCTCTCACTTCAAGAAAGTCACCCCCGAAGAGATTCGTCAGGTCGAGCATCTCGCCAATGCAATGGTGCGGCACGCCACACTGCGCGAGGAGCACCGCGAGATGCCCATCGACGAGGCGCGTGCCATGGGTGCGATGGCCCTGTTCGGCGAGAAATATGGTGACCGCGTGCGCGTCATCAAGTATGACGACTCGGTCGAGCTGTGCGGTGGTACGCATGTTGCCAACACGGGCTACATCGGCATGATTAAGATTGTGAACGAGAGCAGCATCGCCGCCGGTATCCGCCGCATCGAAGCCATCACTGGTGAAGGAGTCGAGAAGACTATGGATGATATGCAAGACTTGTTGCATGAAATCAAGAGCATGCTGAATAATGCGCCCGATGCTCTGGTGGCATTGCGCAAATCGCTTGAGGAGAACACATCACTGCGCAAGCAGGCCGAGGGCTTCATCCAGGAGCGCATCAACTCCCTGCGCGAGCATCTCGTTAACGGCGCTCGCCTCAATGACAAGGGAGTGAAGGTGATGCGCCTGCAACGCCTCTTGCTACCCGATGTGGTCAAGGGCGTGGCGACAGCATTGCGTGGCAGTGGCTTGACCCGTCATGCCCTGCTCGCCGGCACGGTCTATGCTGACCGTCCAACGCTTACCGTCATGCTCACCGACGATCTGGTCAAGGAAGGCATGAACGCCAGTCAGATGGTGCGTGAGGTTGCCAAGTTGATTCAAGGCGGTGGCGGTGGCCAGCCCGGTTTTGCTCAGGCAGGTGGTAAGAACTTGGATGGCATCAGTGCCGCACTCGATAAACTTGAGGAAATGCTGAGTAATTAGCCCCCCTCAGTCCCCCCTGAAGAGGGGGAAGTTCAGAGTGGCAGAATAATATTGACACTTATAATCCTAATAACACTATAACAATGAAAAAAGTATTTTTATTTTTAGCTTGTGTTGCTATGACCGCCATGAGTGGCGCATCTCAAGGGAATGCCGCCTGGCCGTGGGACTTCCCTCTGAGCACGGGTGAGCAATTCACCGACGGCGAGCTGATATTGGCGCCCTACACTTTCTACAAGGGCGCTATTGATGACAAGGAAGACCTGACAAAGAAAACCCTCATCATCTACAAAACCAACCTCGTAAAAGCAGGAGCCGAGAAGTCGGTAGTGAACTACATGGAAGACTATGAGTTGCCCAACTCGCTGATTATTGGCATTCCCGAGGGAGCTACCGCCAAGAAGGGCGACATCATCCTGACATGGTGGCAAACCGGCAGCGGCATGAATCGCGCCATCGTGCGTGATGACAGTGACCCCACAGCACCCAAGGTGGACTATCTTGACATGGACTTGAAGCTCAATGCCGATGGCACCACGTCAGGTTTCGCTGAAGACCATGCCAACGAGCAGCTCGAGCCCAACTCGTTTATCGTGCTGCACGACGGCGATTGGGAGCCTGGAGCACAAGTCGCACACATGAATGACTGGGGCAAGTGGGTCGCAGCGACCCTGATCAAGGCCACCGATGACAAGGTGCTGGTGCAGGATTTCGGCAGCAAGATTGCTGTCTATCCACGGTCTGAGTGCAAGCTCATCCCCTTGAGTGATGAGGGCATCAAGGCCGGTGACGAAGTCTATGGAGCACCCATCAACATTTACGAGTCCTTCACCGTCGAGAAGGTTGACAACGAGCGTGGACGCGTCTGGGGTACCGACAGGTATGGCAAGAAGAGAATCATCAACATTCTCCAAGTCACCAAGGTGCTGGACGAGGAGGAGTAGATAATAGATAATAGATTATAGATTATAGATAAGTTTTTTAGATTATGAAGAAATTGATTTTTGTGGCTGTTATCGGTCTTTCGATGGCCGCCATGAGCTGCACAGGCAGCAATGAGAACAATGCCAATGGTAACGACAGTACCCAAACTGCCTCCACGACTCAGATGGATCCCGCCGCATGGCCTTGGGACTTCCCCATCAGCACCGGTGAAAAATTCACCGACGGTGAGTTGGTTCTTGCTCCTTACACTTACTATAAGGCTGGTCTTGATGACGGAGCTGATCTGACTTCCAAATGTCTTATCTTCTACAACACCAACCTCAAGACCGCTGGTGCCGAGAAGTCGGTGGTGAACTACAAAGAAGACTATGAGTTGCCCAACTCACTCATCATCGGCATCCCCGAAGGTGCTACCGCCAAGAAGGGCGACATCCTGCTCACCTGGTGGCAAACCGGCAGCGGCCTCAAGCGCGCCATCGTGCGTGACGACAGCAATCCCGCCGAGCCCAAGGTTGACTACCTCGACATGAAGCTCGACCCAGGATCAAAGGTGAACTTCGCCGACGACCATGCCAACGAGCAGCTCAAACCCAACTCGTTCATTGTGCTTCACGATGGCCAATGGGAGCCCGGAGCGCAGGTCGCTTGCAAGGATGAGCGCGGACGCTGGCTCGCCGCCAAGCTAATCAAGGCCACCGATGACAAGGTGCTAGTGTTGGGATTCAGCGAGAAGGTTGCCGTTTATCCCAAGAGCGACTGCAAGCTTATTCCGCTGAGCGACGAGGGCGTCAAGGCTGGCGACAGCGTGCATGGCTTGTTTGTCGCAGAGTACCAACCCGGCTACACCGTCGACAAGGTTGACAACGAGCGCGGACGTGTTTATGTCACCAGCGACAACGGCAAGCAGGAAATCCTGAGCATCCTCGAAGTGACCAAGGTGCTGAATTAAAACATCTCCCATAAACAAGTTGCCGCCGAGTATCAAAAAGATACTCGGCGGCAACTTGTTTTTTCCACGACAATCTATTCTTCGTCTTGGCCGGCGGCTTTGGCGCGGCGCTTGCGCTCGAGTTCGTCGAGGATGATCTTGCGCATGCGGATGTGACTGGGTGTAATCTCGACGTACTCGTCGGCCTTAATGTACTCGAGTGCTTCCTCCAGGCTGAAGACGATGGGCGGAACGATGTGCATCTTTTCGTCTGAGCCGCTGGCGCGCATGTTGGTGAGTTTCTTGCTCTTGGTTACGTTGACGGCGAGGTCTTTCTCCTTGGCGTGCTCACCAACGACCTGTCCGGCATAGACCTCTTCCTGCGGGAAGATGAAGAAGCGACCACGGTCCTGGAGTTTGTCGATGGCGTAGGCGAAAGCCGTGCCGCCCTCGGTAGCAATGAGCGACCCGTTGGTACGGCGAGTAATCTCGCCCTTCCAAGGCTCGAACGCCAGGAAGCGGTGCGCCATAATGGCCTCTCCTGCGCTGGCGGTGAGAACGTTGGTGCGGAGTCCGATGATGCCTCTTGACGGAATCTTGAACTCCAGGTGTATACGGTCGTTCTGTGTTTCCATGGATGTCATCTCGCCGCGACGGCGGGTAACCATGTCAATCATCTTGCTTGAGTACTCTTCAGGGACGTTGATGGTAAGCACCTCGATGGGCTCGCACTTGGCTCCGTCAATCTCCTTGATGATTACCTGCGGCTGTCCCACCTGCAATTCATATCCCTCGCGTCGCATCTCCTCGATGAGCACGCTCAGGTGCAGCACACCACGTCCGAATACCAGCCATGCATCCTCGCCCTCGGTGCGCTCGACGCGCAATGCCAGGTTCTTGTCCAGCTCACGCATAAGTCGGTCGTAGATGTGTCGTGATGTGACATACTTACCATCCTTGCCGAAGAACGGCGAGTCGTTGATGGTAAAGAGCATTGACATGGTGGGTTCGTCGATAGCGATGCGCGGCAGCGGGTCGGGGTTGGCAAGCAGCGAAACAGTATCGCCTATCTCGAATCCTTCCAGCCCCACGATGGCGCAGATGTCGCCGCATCCCACTGTGTCGACGTGCTTCTGCCCCATTCCCTCGAAGGTGCGCAGTTCCTTGACCTTCTGTCGCGAGACTGTGCCGTCGCGTTTACAAAGTCCCACCTCCATACCGTCCTTGAGTTCGCCACGATGCACACGTCCCACAGCGATTCGCCCCACATAGCTGCTATAGTCGAGCGAGGTGATGAGCATCTGCGGCTCACCCTCGTTGTAGGCGGGCTCAGGGATGTACTCGATGATGGCATCAAGCACGGCGGTTATGTTGTCGGTGGGTTCTTGCCAGTCAAGGCTCATCCAGCCATTCTTTGCACTACCAAAGACCGTGGGGAAATCCAATTGGTCCTCGGTAGCATCGAGGTTGCACATGAGTTCGAACACCTGCTCCTGCACCTCGTCGGGGCGGCAGTTGGGTTTGTCAACCTTATTGATGACCACAATGGGCTTGAGTCCCAGTTGCAACGCCTTTTGTAGCACAAAACGTGTCTGCGGCATGGGTCCCTCGAAGGCGTCGACCAGCAACAGGCATCCGTCGGCCATGTTCAGCACGCGCTCCACCTCACCTCCGAAGTCGCTATGCCCCGGGGTGTCAATGATGTTAATCTTGTATCCATTGTAGTTGATGGACACATTTTTCGAGAGGATGGTGATGCCTCGTTCGCGCTCCAGGTCATTGCTGTCAAGTATCTGTGTTCCAACGTTCTGGTTGTCACGGAAGAGGTTTCCTGCTGCGAGCATCTTGTCGACCAGTGTGGTCTTTCCGTGGTCGACGTGAGCGATGATGGCGACGTTTCTTATCTGTTGCATATAGGGGTGTTCTAGAAAAATCGTGCAAAGGTAGTAATAAATTGAGAATTGAGAATTGAGAATTGAGAATTATTTTAATTGAGGATTGAGAATTAAGTTGTACCTTTGTGGCATGATGACAGACAAGCAAAAGGAAGAACTGGAGAAGATGATGAGTGGGGAGCTGTATGACGCCAGTGACAACACTACGCTGCTAGACCTGTTGGCACAGTGCCATGAGCGGTGTTATGACTATAACCACTTGCGTCCGTCACAAGTTGAGGAGCGTACTGCACTTATTCGTAGTCTGCTGGGCAAGACGGGCGAGCGGTTCACCATCAATGCGCCGTTCTTGTGCGACTATGGGTTCAACATTGAGGTGGGAGAACGTTTTTTTGCCAACTTCAACCTAGTGATTCTTGATGAGGCGCGTGTGACCTTCGGTGATGATGTGTTTATCGCTCCCAACTGCGCATTCTACACCGCCGGTCATCCAGTTGACGCGTCTTTGCGCAACGCGGGCAAGCAATATGCACGTCCCATCCATGTAGGGAACAACGTGTGGTTTGGGGGCAATGTTTGTGTAATGCCTGGCGTGACCATTGGTGACAATGTGACGATTGGCGCCGGTTCGGTTGTGGTTCACGACATCCCCAGCAATGTGCTGGCGGCTGGGAACCCGTGCCGGGTGATTAAAGAGCTGTAGAGGGGTCAGGGCGCTGTGCGCGTTCAGGGGTCAGGGCGCTACGCGATTACATCTGATACCTGATACCTGATGCCTGATACCTGACACCTTACCCCTAGTCTTGCCACTGGTAGTCGAGGATGGTGGGATTGAAGGTGACGCGTCGGGTGGTGAAGAGGCGATCCATGGCATTGGTTTTGAGGATATCCTGGGTGGTGCCTTGAATTACTTGACGGTCGCGTGTAATGAGCCAAAGGTCGTCGGCTAGCATGAGCGATTGTGACACGTCGTGGCTGGAGAGAAGCACGGCCTTGCCACGGTCGTGTGCCAGTGAGTGCAGCAGTTGCATCGCCTCGATGCGGCTTGCCACGTCGAGGAATGCTGTGGGTTCGTCTAGGATGATGATGGGCGTCTGCTGCGCCAAAGCGCGCGCAATCATGGCCTTCTGACGTTCGCCGTCACTAAGGTCGGCAACATAGCTGGCGGCCTTGTGTGTGATGCCTACGTCATCGATTGCTTGAGCCACGATTTGATGGTCTTCTTCGCTGAGTCTTCCCAAAAAGCCCGTGTGGGGTTGTCGCCCCAGCGCGACGAGTTCGGTGACGGTCAGTCCGCCAACGGCGATTCGGTCTGTTGAGACGAGCCCAATGAGTCGTGAACGCTCGCGCTGTGAGATGTCGTTCACGTTTTTCCCGTTGATTTCTATGGTTCCCGACAAGGGCTTAGCGGCGCAGGTGAGCGCACGCAGTAGTGTCGACTTGCCGGCACCGTTCTGTCCCAACAGGGCGATAAGACGGCCTTCCTGCATGTTGAGGTTCAGGTCGCTGAGCAACGGGGTGACACGCTTGCCTTGCGTGTAGCCGACGGTGAGGTTATGAGTGGTGAGGATCACTTGAGAATTGAGAATTAAGAATTGAGAATTATTTTCAGCGACAAGGTAGCCGAACACGCCGAAGAATCTAGTTGAAATAGTGGATTTTGCGGCGGTTGAGGATGATGTATAGGATGATGGGGACACCGATGATGGGTGTGATGGCGTTGATGGGGATGACTCCATGGTTGCCATTGACACTGATGAGTGTGCACAGCAGCGCAACATCAGCTCCGGCGATGATGGTCACGGGAATAAGGCGGGTGTGATTGCTGGTGGCGAGCATCAGTCGGGCAATGTGTGGCACCACGAGTCCCAGGAAGCCGATGGGGCCGCAGAAGGCAGTGACCACGGCAGTGAGTACGCCCGTGATGAGCAGCAACTGCCATCGTGCCCGATGGGTATTCACACCCAGGTTCTGGGCATAACGCGTGCCCAGCAGCAACGCATTGAGGGGTTTCACCATCAAGCCTGCCGCCACCAGTGCCAACAGGATAAGCACAGCATAGACTGGCAGTTGGTCAAGTCCCACTCCCGAGAAATTGCCAAATCCCCACGCCACATAGTTGTGTACCCCCTCCTCGCTCGCCACCGAATTGAGCAGTGAAATGACGCTCGAGGCGAGGTAGCTGACCAATACACCTATGATGAGCAACATCGTGCTTGAGCGTACCAGCGACGAGAACACGATGAGAATTGCCAGCACCGCCCCGGCTCCCAGCAAGGCTCCCACCAAGGTGGCGACATAACTTCCCACCGACTGCCCGAATACCGAACCGACCGTACCTCCCATGGCGAGCATGATGATGGCCACACCCAGTCCCGCACCTGTCGACACACCCAAGATGGACGGCCCAGCCAATGGGTTGTTGAAAGTGGTCTGCAGTAGCAGTCCCGACACCGCCAGCGCCGCACCGGCGAGTGCCGCCGTGACAATCATGGGCAGTCGCGAGTTGAGGACAATGATTTCCCATGCGCGGTTCTCGCTACCGTGGCCCAAGATGATGTCCTTCACGTTCGCCGCGGGTATGTCGACCGACCCCAGCAACAGACAGGCCACTGCCAGTAGCGCGAGTGCCACAAGCAGTACAATCAATGTGATGCCATAGCGATGCTTCATTGTGCCAAGGGTTTAAAGAACTGCAACAGGTCGAGGTTGCCGTTGAACAGGTTATAGTACTCCATCAGCAGGATGTCGGGATGGAAGGGGAATCGCTCATAGAACCGAGTCACATTGGTGTCGCATGCATATACCTTGTGCTGCTTGAATGCCACAAACTGGTCGTTGAGGCTGTAGGCACCCTTGAGGTCGGCATAAGTGTGTATGTTAAATGACTTGATGAGCCACACATCGGCATCATGCGCCTCGGCCAGTACCTGATTGAAGTCAAGGTTGAGCGAACCCGTACTCTTGTTATCTGCCCACGGGTGTATGCCTCCTGCATCCTGAATGAGTCGCGCCATATAACTGTTCCCTCCTGGTACGTTCCACACGCCACTGATGACCATCTCGGTGAGCACCTTGGGGTGTGCGCCAGTCTGCGCCACCTTGCCTTTCAGTTCGTTGTAAGCCTTTTCAACAGCCGCATAAAGACTGTCTGCGCGTTCACGCTGCCCCAAGAGTTCACCATAGAATTTTACCCACTCGGCTCTTCCCAACGGCGTCGTCTCCATATAGTCGGCACATTCTATGATGGGGATGTCCAAGGTAGTGATTTGCCCATAAGCAGCATCCTGATAGGGTGAGAGCAAGATGCCATCTGGTTGCATCTCAATGACCCGTTCGATGGTTGGCGCCATCGATGAGCCACAGTCGGCCAGCCGTCCCGCCTTGACTGCTTCCTGCACCTCGGGGTCGGTGAAGAACTGCACGTCACACACGCCCTTGAGTGCATCGATAGCGCCCAATTCTCTCATCATCGAGGTGTGTACACCGCTATATACCAACGCACTACGCAAAGGTGTGCGCACCACCGTTCCTTCTGGGAGATTAGCGGGCAGTTGCGACTCGGCAGGAACGAGCACATAACGATGCAGCACTCCCCCACTCTTCCATGGGTCGAGAATGGTGACAAGGGTATAATTGTCTGCTCGGTCCATGACAAGTAGCTGCGCTTGCGTGATGACAGAATCATTACTGACCGCTTGGTTCTCAGCAAGATTGCCTCGACAAGCAGCCATCAGTGCCATCAGCGCGATATAAAGAAATATCTTGGTTTTCATTAGCATTCACATTGGAAATGCAAAGTTACAGAAAAGTTTTCAGTTAGCTGGTTTCAGTTGCCCGTTTTTTTAAACCTATTTCATTACAGTGAGTCATAGGAAGTGCAGATATTGCGATTCTTTTGCAGAAAAGCTTAAATTTGGGCACATTTTTTGCAAGAATGAAAAAATAGCAGTATTTTTGCGAAATGAAAGAAATCAGCCGAACCGCTTGAAAGGGCGTAGGCATAAACCATCATATCACTAAAAACTATTGGAAAATGAAGAAGATTGTTTTTATTCTGGCTACCGCTCTGATTCTTGGTATGGGAACGATGAGCGCTCAGAACAAGTTCAAACAAGCTCAGACCAAGTCGGGCACGACGACCACAAAGACTGAGAAGGTAGCACCAGCGACCAAGGCAACAAACACCCCTGCTACTCAAAAGGTTGAGACCAAGGCTGAGAACAAGGGCAACGCCTTCAGCAAGAAGGCGAACGTGAGCACTCCTACGAAAGTCGAGGCCAAAACGGAAAAGAAAGTAGAGAAGAAGGCCGAGGCCACCAAGCCTGAGAGCACCAAGACAGCGACCAAAGTTGCTCCAAAGGCCGCTCCGAAGAAGGCCGCTGCCGCCAAGCCTATCAATGTGGGCATGTTCAATGGCGTGTGGGCCAACAGTTATAGCGACGGTATCGGCGGCATGGTGACCGACTACCTGAACCTGACATTTGACGAGTCGACTGGCAAGGCTTTTGGCGAGTACAAGGATGAAAACGGCGACGGTCGCAAGGTCAGTGGCAAGTTGGTGGGCAATACCCTGGTGATGACCTACGATGCCGACGGAGACGAGTTTGCCACCATCCGCATCCTCAACGAGAACACGCTGAAATTGGAAGGCTTCACTGGCACTTTCAAGCGTGTGGAGAACATGGAGGCTGCTCCAAAGGTCGATATCGCTGTCCCTGTTACGTCGGCACCTGTCGACCCCGCTTATGAAGAGGTGAAGAAATATCTGGAGGACAATTAAGTTAATTCATAATTCATAATTCATAATTCATAATTAAGAATTCAGAATTCTATTGAATTATAGGGTCGGGAATTATGGTTCCCGGCCTTTTTACATAATTTAATATGTTTTACAACATGAAGGCTGATTTTTGAGATGAATTCTCGAAATAATTAAGTAATTTTGCGGTCGCTTTAACATAAACACAACCATTAATTTTACCATAATGACTAACATCAAGAATTTCAACGACCTGATTTCGCATCTGGTCAAGAGAGGAACGAGAAAACGCGTGGCCATCGTGTGGGCTGCCGACGAGTCTACCCAGTATGCCGCCATTCGTGCGCTGAACGACGGTTTCATCGACGCCATCTTTGTGGGTTGCCGCGAACAGCTGGAGCAGCTGGAGTTGCTCAAGCCGCACGCTGAGCACATCACTTATGTCGACACCGACGACAAGGACCAAGCCGCTGCCCTGGCTGTGCAGATGGTTCGTGACGGCAAGGCTGACGTGCTGATGAAAGGCCTCATCAACACCGACAACCTGCTGCGTGCCGTGTTGAACAAGGAGACCGGCATCCTGCCTAAGGGTCATGTGCTGACTCACGTCACCACTGCCCAGATTCCAGGCTACGACCACTTGTTGTTCTTCACCGACGCTGCTGTGATTCCCTGCCCCACCCGTGAGCAGCGCATTGAACAGGTGCGTTATGTGGCTAACCTGTGCCGTGCTTTCGGTGTTGCCGAGCCCAAGATTGCGCTCATCCACTGCAGCGAGAAGGTCAACGAGAAGCACTTCCCGTTCACCGTCGAGTACCGCGAGCTGGTCCAGATGTGCCAGGACGGCGAATTCGGTCCGTGCATCGTCGACGGTCCACTTGACGTGAAGACCTCTTGCAACCTGCACAGTATGGAGACCAAGGGCATCAACTCGCCCATCCATGGCGAGGCCGACGCAGTCATCTTCCCCGACATCCAGGCCGGTAATGTGTTCTACAAGACCCTGACGCTATGGGCCAACGCCGAGACCGCGGGCATCCTGCAAGGTCCCAGTGCGCCTGTGGTTACCCCGTCGCGCAGCGACAGCGGCGAGTGCAAGTACTACAGCCTGGCCGTGGCTTGCATGGCGTAAAATCAATGCATAATGCACAATGCACAATGATGGGCCTCTACCAGCGCGAAGCGCGGTCTACCAATGCAATGGTCTACCAGCGCAGCGTTCTACCAGCGCGAAGCGCACTCTTAATTCTTAATTCTTAATTCTTAATTAATAAAGCATGCATATACTAGTTGTAAATCCTGGTTCGACCTCGACCAAGATTGCCGTTTTTGACAACGAGAAAATAATCTTCAAGAAGAGCCTTTCGCATCCCGTTGAGGAGATTGCACAGTTCAAGGCCATCACCGACCAATATGAGTGGCGTAAGCAGCTCATCGTTGAGGAGGTGAAGAACGCAGGCATTCCATTTGATTTCGCTGCCGTGGTAGGTCGTGGTGGCCTACTGAAGCCCATCCCCGGTGGCGTGTATCGTGTGAACGAGCAGATGATGCACGATGTGCGCACGAGCGAGCACAGCCATGCCAGCGACTTGGGTTGCCTCATCGCCCACGAGATTGCCAAGGACATTCCTGGCTGCCAGTGCTTCATCGCTGACCCTGTTGTGGTGGACGAACTCTGCCCTTCGGCCCGCGTCTGCGGTTCGCCTCTGATGGAACGCCTAAGCATCTGGCACGCGCTGAACCAGCGTGCCATTGCGCGCCGCTTTGCCAAGGAGCAGGGCAAGCGCTATGAGGATTTCAACCTGATTGTGGTTCATTTGGGTGGCGGCGTTTCGGTTGCTGCTCATGAACATGGCAAGGCAGTTGATGTGAACAACGCGCTGGACGGTGAGGGGCCCTTCGGTCCCGAGCGCGCCGGCACGCTACCCGCCAGCGGACTTATCCGCTTGTGCTTCAGCGGTAAGTACACCGAGGCCGAGTTGCTCAAGATGGTCAGCGGCAAGGCCGGTCTGGCGGCTCTGCTGGGCACCAACGATATGCGCGAGGTGGAGCGCAGCATCAATGAGGACCACGACGAGAAGGCCACACTCTACACCGACGCGATGATTTATCACATCGCCAAGGCCATCACTGCTGAGGGTGCCGTGCTTTGCGGTAAGGTTGATGCCATCCTTATCACGGGCGGCATGGCCCGTTGGGGATACCTGGTCGAGGGCCTGAAGCAGCGTTGCGACTGGATGGCGCCCATCCACTGCTATCCCGGTGAGGACGAGCTGGAGGCTCTGGCTCTGAACGGCTTGGACGTGCTCACAGGTGCCGTCGAGGCTAAGGAGTATAAATAGGGGCCTCACCCCCAACCCCTCTCCAGGGGGAGAGGGGCAGTATATACATGAACAGGGGCGGTTTCGCCCCTGTTTTTTTTGTAGTTGTGGAGAATAATCTGTAATTTTGCCGAAAATAGCAAAAACTTGAAGATGAAACGGATTTTATTGATAGCTGTAACGGCCATGCTGGCCGCGACGGCGTGGGCGGTAGATTTTGACCAGTATTTTACCGACGCGACATTGAGGCTAGACTATGCCTTTGCGGGTGATGCGAACAAGCAGGAAATCTACCTTGACCAACTGTCGCGGTTGCCACGATGGTATGGTAGACGTGTACGGCTTGACGAAGTACCCGCTGCTGGCGATGGCACCATAACCGTGCGCGACCACAAGAGTGGCGAGGTGATTTACCTGCACTCGTTTTCTAGCCTGTTCCAAGAGTGGATCTCAACCGCCGAGGCAAAACAGGTGCGCAAGTCGATGGAGAACGTGTTCCTGGTGCCTATGCCGCGCGACACGGTGGACATCACCATCGAGCTGCGTGACCCGCATCACCGCACCACGAGTTCGTTGAAGCATCAAGTCAACCCGAACGACATTCTTATCGCACATCGTGGCGAGCAGAATGTGATGCCTTACGTCACGCTGCAGCAGGCTGCCGACACGCTGCACTGCATCCACATTGCATATGTCGCCGAGGGGTATACCGAGGCCGAGATTCCGCAGTTCCTGGAGCACTGCCATGAGGCAATGGACGCGTTGTTCCACCACGAACCATTCAAGGCGTTGCGCGACCGCTTCAACATTGTGGCGGTGCTAAGCGCGTCTCACGACAGTGGCGTGAGTGACCCGGGTGCCGGCAAGTGGCTTGATACCGCGCTGGGTTCGCACTTTGACACCTTCTACAGCAAGCGCTATCTGACCACGCTACACCTCAAACAACTGCACAACGTGCTCGCAGGAGTTCCCTACGAACACATCATCATCCTTGCCAACACCGAGCATTATGGCGGTGGCGGCATCTACAACAGTTATAATCTGAGTTACACACGCGGTGACCGTTTTCGCCCTGTGGTAGTGCATGAGTTCGGGCATAGTTTCGCCGGCCTAGGCGAC
>JAEEJI010000025.1 GCA_016281825.1 Muribaculaceae bacterium
TGGGACAAACTTGCGCCCCTACTGGAACCGAGACGGTCACCACACCATTGAGGAGCAGTTGCGGCTGGCACTGCAGCAATATTCTGCGCTGCGCAAGCGGTGTGACCAGTTTGATGCCGAACTGATGGAGCTGGCTACCCGGGTGGGTGGACGAGAGTATGCCGAACTTTGTGCATTGGCTTACCGACAGGCCATCTCTGCTCACAAATTGGTTGAGTCGCCTGATGGCGAGCTGCTGTGGTTGTCAAAGGAGAATTTCAGCAACGGCTCGATTGGCACCGTTGACATTACTTATCCGTCGTCACCATTGTTCCTGCTCTATAATCCCCGTCTGGTCGAGGGCATGATGAACCATATCTTTGACTATAGCGAGAATCGCGGTTGGACAAAGCCATTCCCGGCTCATGATGTCGGTACTTATCCGTTGGCCAACGGTCAGACTTATGGCGAGGATATGCCAGTCGAGGAGGCAGGTAATATGCTCATCCTGACTGCAGCGCTGGCGGTGGTCGAAGGCAATGCCAACTATGCGAAGCGTCATTGGGAAGTGCTCACCACATGGGCCGAATACTTGTCGCAGTTTGGACTGGATCCTGCCAACCAGTTGTGCACCGATGACTTTGCCGGTCATTTGGCGCATAACACCAACCTTTCCATCAAGGCTATCTTAGGTCTCTATGGCTACGGTTATCTGGCTCAGCAATTGGGCAAGGCCGATGTAGCAAGCCGCTATCAACAGATGGCGCGCGACATGGCAACCGAATGGGAGCGTATGGCAAATGACGGTGATCACTACCGGCTCACTTTCGACCGTCCAGGCACATGGAGCCAGAAGTACAACTTGGTGTGGGATCGTGTGTTGGACTGGAACATCTTTGACCCGCAGATTGCAAAGACCGAGGTGAAATACTATCTGACCAAGCAAAACCCCTTCGGTCTGCCGCTTGACTCGCGTGAGACCTATATGAAGATAGACTGGCTAGTGTGGGCCGCATCGCTGGCTGATGAACGAGCAGATTTTGAGTCGTTGGTGCATGGACTTTATCGTCAGGTTGACAGGACACGCTCACGTGTGCCGTTGTGTGACTTGGTGCGCACCACCAATGCCGACAAGTGCGGCATGCAAGCTCGCTCGGTCGTGGGTGCATTCTTCCTGCCCTTGCTGCAGCAACACTTGCATTAGCGCGGCACTACAACGAGCAGAATAACGAGACCAGGAAGGGCACACTGAAGTCGACTAGAAAGCCGTGGAACATCGACAGGATGACATATTCCTGTCCACAGCATCGTGTGATGATGGGAAGGGTGGTGTCCATGGTGGTGGCACCACCAGCCGAGATGGGGGCGAGTCGCCCAAACCATCGCACCATCAGCGGCGCGCCCAATAGGGTAATAACTTCACGCAGGATATTGGCAAGCAAGGCGACCGTACCAAGTTCCGGCCCGTGATACTGTGTGATGATGACGCTCGAGAGGGAGTAGTAAGCAAATCCTGATCCTACGGCGAGGCATTCGGTGAGTGAGCGGTGCGGAAGAGCGAACGCGATTACCGCTGTGCCGGCCAAAGTGCCGATGATCGTCATCAACGGGAGTAACAACAGAAGCGGGTTAAGTTGTTTGAAACGTCGCAGCATCTGCGTGTCGTTGCCCACGCTGAAACCCACGGCAAAGATAAGTGCGCATAGGGCGATGAAGCTCCATTGGTTGATGTCGATGTCGGCGGGAATCCAGTGCAACAGACCCACGGCAATTCCCAACGCAAAGAACCCAACAATGATGAGGCTACCTTTCATGGTTGCCCTCCTTTCTTTTTATGCTGTACGACTAGCCACAACGCCCAGGCTAGCGCGATGCTCCCCGCCAGTCCGCCTACGCAGAGTACGACAGCTTCGATACCCAAGTCACCCAAACGACCAATCACTTGCGGGTTCATCCCCACCTCTACACCCAGACAAAACAGCAAGGCCCAGATCAATACTGTGATGACCTGAGAGAGCATCGGAAACTGCCGGCGGCGAAACAGCCATCCAACCCCGATGCCACTAAACATGATGGCGACAATGGTGAACAATTAATTAAGAATTAAGAATTAAGAATTAAGAAGGTCAGTCTAGTGCCTTTAGTTTATCTAGTGCCTCTAGATCGTCTGGTGAAATAAAATTAGGCGCCGATTCCAATGGAATCAGCGCCTAAGGTCTGAGGTCGCAAGCGGACTCGAACCGCTGTACCTGGTTTTGCAGACCAGTGACTAAACCACTCATCCATGCGACCAATTTCGAAATGCGACTGCAAAGGTACGCACTATTTTTGACTCCACCAAATCAATGGCAACATTTTTTAGAATTATTTTCATCGCAACACTGTGGGGTATGCTGACCAATATGACTGCACTGCTCACGCAATTTGCATGACGAACAGGGATTTAACTGCGTCTTCCGTCCCCGCAAGGTGCGATATACCGACCGCAAAGCAACCCCTACAGCAACAGCAACAATTACCAGTGCGATGATGTTTTGTATCATAGTTAATGTGTTTTGGCCCATCGGTATATGGGTAAAGTGAAATATTTGTGAAGAATCTGTGCCAGAATGATGGAAACTATAATGATGATAATTCTGGTGAGTGTGCCGTCCAACCAGGCAATGTGAAGCCAAGCAATCGCTTTTTTGGTGCCTGTGATGACCAGATACTGAAAAATGTAAATCTCAAAACTTAATTTGCCCACATACTGCAAGGGCCGGACGGACAACAAGCGTGAGACAATTCCTTTGCTAGATTGCAACATGGCGAGACACAATGTGGTGAGTGCGGCTGGGGTCAGCCACCAGAAACCAAAGACGTGTTTCATCCCTCGTGTGCCGACGATGACGTAAAAAACTACCACAATCAATACAACCAGTTCGATGCCGCTTGCCGCGCCAGAACCCAACTTTCGCGGATGTGACTGATAGATCTTATAGATTAGCATGCCGAACATAAACTCTACCAGGCGCATTGGAGGGAAGGTGTGCGTCAGGAACTTGTAGGTTCGTATGTCAAATTGAGCGGCAATGATGTCGAAGGCGGCAACTGCCAGAAGCAGGATAAGTAAGATGGTTGCAGTGTTGTGGCGCTGGTACCATCGCTCGATGAATGGAAACAGGGCATAGCAGAACACCAGCGAACTGAGGAACCAAGCCACGCCGTTGTAGGAATAAGCGACATACAGGCTGGGAACATAGCTTTGCAGCAACAAGATGTGCAATGGCAGATCCCACCGCCATGTCCATGCCCCGAAGATAATCACCAATGCCAGCGAAAGCCAATAGAGAGGGACGAACCGGGCAAGGCGGTGTGTCATGAAACGAGCCCAACGGTGTTGGGTGACAGGCTCGGACATAGGGTGGTGCAAAGACATGAAAAAGCCGCTGAACACAAAGAGTGTCCCCAAAAAATAGCCGATGGGGTAGTTCGAAAACGGCATGCCGGTGTGGTACATCACCACGCCAAACACAGCAACGGCTCGCAAACCGTTCGCCGATTGAATCTCTTGTCTTTTGCTTTTCTCAAATGACTTCACGCTGCACAGTTGTTTTAGCTACTTTTTCAGTCTCTTGAGCTGGGCGTTGAGTTTGGCGGGCGTGAGGTCGGCGGGGTAGTCAGTGAAGGGGAATACTGTCTGGCAGCCATTGCGGAACTCGCTGCAGCCGAAGCCAGTGCGACCCTTGACCATGTGGCCGCGGCCGCAGACAGGACAGATAACCTGCTCAAATTTGGTGATGCGTGGAGCGCGTGGCTTCTTCTCGCCTTGAGCCGCGCCACTAGCTGGGGCTTTGGGAGATTTAGGCGCATCCTGCTCGACGATGATGGCGGGGCCGCTATTGTCCCGAAGCACGTTGAGCACAATCTCACCCACCATCTGTTTGAGTTCGTCGAGGAACTGCTGGGCGCTGTATTCGCCGCGCTCAATCTGGCGCAACTTGCGCTCCCACAGGCCCGTGAGTTTGGCACTCTTGAGCAGAGGCTCCTTGATGGTGTCAATGAGTTGGCATCCAGCAGTGGTGGCGCTCAGGCTCTTGCGCTCCTTGCGGATGTAGCGGCGGCGAAACAAGGTCTCGATGATGGCGGCACGCGTCGAGGGACGACCGATGCCGTTCTCCTTCATCGCGTCGCGCAGCTCGTCATCATCTACGGTCTTGCCGGCGGTCTCCATGGCGCGAAGCAGCGTGCCCTCGGTGTAAGGCTTAGGTGGCTGCGTACTCTTCTTGAGCAGCGACGGCTCGTGCGGCCCGGTCTCGCCCACGGTCATCTGCGGCATGGTGCCGTTGTCGTCATCGTCCTTGCCCTTGTTCTCTTCGTCGACTTTCTCCTTTTTATATATAGCACGCCAGCCGTCCTTGAGGATGACCTTGCCTGTGGCCTTGAACTCATAGTCGCCGATAGTTGCCATCACCGTGGTGGTGGCAAACTCGCAGTCGGGGTAGAATGCGGCGATGAAACGCTTGGCAACGAGGTCGTAGACCAACTTTTCCTCGCGGCTTAGCGCCACCGTACGCGGGTCGACGTTGGTGGGAATGATGGCGTGGTGGTCGGTGACTTTGCTGTTGTCAAACACTTTCTTGCTCTTGGGCAGCTTGGGCAAAGCCAGCACGGGGGCGGTGAGAGGCGCATAGGGTGTCATCGCCCGCATGATGTCGGGAATCTTCGGGTAGATGTCGTCGCTCAGGAACGTGGTGTCGACGCGCGGATAGGTCGTCACCTTTTTCTCATACAGCGACTGGATGAGCCGGAGCGTCTCTTCGGCGGTATAGCTGAACTTCTTGTTGCACTCCACCTGCAGACTAGTCAGGTCGAACAGTCGCGGTGGGGCCTCCTTGCCGTTCTTGGTCTCGATGCTGCTGACCGTCAGGGGTAACTCCTTGATATGCTCTATAACTAGGCTGGCGTCACCCTCGGTCTTGAAGCGCCCCTTGGTGGAGTTGAACGTCACGCCGCGGTACAGGGTCTTTATTTCCCAGAAATCCTCGGGCACGAAATTCTCAATCTCCCGTTGGCGCGCGACAATCAACGCTAGGGTGGGGGTCTGTACGCGCCCAATGCTCAGCACATTCCGTGACTGGGCATACTTCTGTGTGTAAAGCCGCGTGGCATTCATGCCCAGCACCCAGTCGCCGATGGCGCGCGACAGGCCGGCATAGTAGAGGTTGTCGAAGTTGGCGGCGGGCTGCAGGTGCTGGAAACCCTCGCGGATGCTCTCGTCCGTAAGCGACGAAATCCATAGGCGTTGCACGGGCTTTTGGCACCGTGCTTTCTGGTAGACCCACCGTTGGATGAGTTCGCCCTCCTGTCCGGCATCGCCGCAGTTGATGACCTCGTCGGCGTCGGCGATGAGCGTCTCGATGACATGGAACTGCTTACGGATGCCCTCGTCATCCTTGAGTTTGATGCCGAACTTGGGCGGAATCATCGGCAGGGCACTCAGGCTCCACCGCTTCCACAGGTCGGTGTAATCGCCCGGCTCCTTCAGCTCGCACAGGTGTCCAAAGGTCCAGGTCACCTGATAGCCGTTGCCCTCGTAGTATCCGTCACGCCGCGTCGTCGCCCCCAGTATCGAGGCGATATCCTTAGCAACGCTCGGTTTCTCTGTCACACAGACTCTCATTCGTCGATTTTGTTAGGTGTCACTTCTTGTTTTGCCACTCGAAGCGGAAGGTGAAGTCCTCACCCATCATAGGAATGGTGACCTCGAGGTTGTCGGTCTTCTCGTGTTTGATGTGGAAGTAGCCCAGGTATTCCTGTCCTTGACGGATCGTGTTGGGCTTGATATATGATAATTCAAGCATCTCGCGCTTTGCGTTCTGCTCCTCAATCATGCCAGCGGTGATGGCAGCCGAGCCCAAGGCGACTGTGGCGGTGGCAAAGCCACCCATGTCACGGCTGTGATAACGGCTGCGGTAGTGGTCGGTGGGATAGTAGGGGTGATAACTGTGGCGTGCAGGGTGCCAACCGTTCTGGCGTGGAGGTGGAGGTGGCGAGTGGCGTCGGGCGTCATTGTCAATCTCTGCTTCGGCATATGCCACGGCGGCGGTGACAAGCACTTCGGCGGCAACCGTGAAGATGCGTGTCCAGGTCTGACTCGACTTGACCTTATTCATATAGTCTTCGGCACTAAGCACTTTCATGTCGACGGTTTTCTTCTTTTTAGGGAGGAACGACTTGGCAGTGATGCGTGCCGGATCGAGCAAGACATCCTTCTGACTATAGTTCTGTACGTCAAGGTCTACGGTATAGTACTTGCCATACTCGTTGGTTTGCTGCATGTGTGCGGTGACCATCACTCCCTTGTAGGCGATATACTGCACTACCGCGCCATCCTCGACCCAGAAACCATGCTCCTTGACGGGGAAGTCCTTGACCCATGCGTCATAGTCAATCACATCAGATTTCTCGCAGGTGTCGGCTTCGACTTCATAGAAGTTGAGCGCGCGTGGGTTGGTCTCGCTCTCGACAATGTCGAGCACCTGGTCAATTGGCACTTTCTCAAACTCCAATGCGAATCGATGCTCCTGGTCAGGCTTGAGTACGAGTTGGTGGCTGTGGTCCTCGTCGCTCAGTGGCATGTTATAACTGTTGAGCAGTCGGTAGACGTGGTTGAGCGTGTCACGCACCACGATGTCTTCGAATACGTTCATAAATGGCTTTCCGTCGTTTTGCATCTCGAAGTAAAACACGGTGCTGTTGTCCAGTTGGTCAACTTGCACCAGTCGAGTGGAAAACGGGCGCTTTGAGCACCACAGGTGGCTATACTGTGCCATGGCGGCAACACTTGCCATCATGGCCATCACGAGAATGATTGTTCTTGTTTTCATTTCAAAATCTAGAATCTGTTATCTATAATCTATATTTTGCTTTTGCTTCATCCCACAGGGCGTCCATTTCGGCTAGGGTCATATCGCGTAGCTGGCGGCCCTGCTCCTTGGCGCGGGCCTCAATGTAGTTAAAGCGGGCGATGAACTTGCGGTTGGTGCGCTCCAGGGCGTTGTCGGGACGCACGCCATAGAGACGGGCGGCGTTGACGATACTGAACAGCAGGTCGCCAAACTCCTTCTCTTCGTCAACCTGATCGCCGCGCCGAATCTCGGCTTCGACCTCAGCGAGTTCCTCCTTTACCTTGTCCCATACATCCTCTCGCTGTTCCCAGTCAAAGCCCACATTGGCGGCCTTCTCCTGGATGCGCTCGGCCTTGATGAGCGAGGGCAGCGTCTTGGGCACACCGCTGAGCACGGTCTTGTTGCCGTCCTTCTCGCGCGTCTTGATTAATTCCCAGTTCTGAAGCACCTCGGCGGCATCTTTTGCCACTTGTTCGCCATAGACATGTGGGTGGCGGAAGATGAGTTTGTCGCACAACGAGTTGCACACGTCGGCGATGTCAAACTGGCCCTTTTCGTCGCCAATCTTGGCATAAAATACGATGTGCAGCAGCACGTCGCCCAGTTCCTTGCGGATTTCGGCGGGCACATCGTTAAGGATAGCCTCCGACAGTTCCATCGTCTCTTCTATGGTGTTCTCCCGCAGGCTTTCGTTGGTCTGCTCGCGGTCCCACGGGCACTTTGCGCGCAGGGTATCCATCACGTCGAGCAACCGCTCAAACGCCTTCAGTTTCTCTTCTTTGCTATTGTTGGGCATGGTTCGAATTGGTTTTGGACTGCAAAATTAGTGCAAGTTGAGAGAAATGCCAAATTTATTTGAGCATTTCCAAAACGCCGCCTAATTTATCCAAAATTAGCATTTTCTCGTCAATGTGACAAATAATTGGCACCAATGTACAATTTTTTGTACAAATCTTTGGGGCTTTGTCCAAAAAGCATTACCTTTGCACGTTCATTCTAAAATAATATAAGCAATGACAACATTATCAGTAGGTGATTTCAGAAGCAACCTTGCAGCTTCTCTCAATCTAGTAGATCAAGGAGAGCAAATATTTCTTCGTCGCCATAACAAGATTTATGCGATTGTTTTAGTCGATGAAGACGATTTGTCAGTTACACCGCAGATGGCCGAAAAGTTGGCTAATGCTCGCAAGGAATTTCAAGAACGAAAGACACTGGTGTTTGACAGTGCTGCCTCTGCGCAGCAATGGATGGATGAGCTATGAGTTATCGCATTGAGTTCTCTTAAGAAGCACAGCGCGTCATATAAAAATGGAAGAAGTCCAATCCCAATTCATTTAGGAAACTATATCGACTTCTTCCCGAACTGGAAGAGCATCCTCGCACAGGAACAGGTCATCCCGAACCCCTCAAGGGTGGCAATGGTGTGACTTATTCTCGGCGTTTGTCTGGACAGGACCGTGTGATTTATGATATCTACGACTATGTAGTCACTGTATTGGTGGTTTCGGTAGAAGGACATTATGATGACAAATGAGCTATGATAGACTATCACACCATCATTGAGCAATATTACACGCCAGGGACAGCACTCTACGACACCCTGGTCATCCACAGCCAGCAAGTGGCAGATCTGGCGGTGCGCCTGGCGGTGCGTTACAACGACCTTCATCCTGCAGTTGACCCGCTTGACATCGACTTCGTGCGCGAGGCGGCGATGCTGCATGACATCGGCATGTTCCGTACCGACGCTCCAGGCATTCACTGTCACGGTACCGAGCCCTATATCCGCCATGGCATATTGGGAGCCGAACTGCTGCGCCAGCACGACTTGCCGCGACACGCCCTCGTGTGCGAGCGCCACACCGGCACCGGCCTCTCGCTTGACGACATTGTCAGCCAGAACTTGCCCCTGCCACACCGTCAGATGCTCCCCGTCACCATGGAGGAAAAAGTCATCTGCTATGCCGATAAGTTCTTTAGCAAGACCCACCTCGGTGAGGGTGCCCGCACCATCGACCGCGTTCGCCTTTCTCTCGCCAAGTTCGGCCCTGCCACCATTGACCGCCTCCAAGAACTCACAGCTCTCTTCGGTGTCCCCATAACCTCCTAAAGGGTGGACTTCATTAAAATGCTTATTCATTAAAAAAAATATCACAATGGAACAATTTGATGCAAAATTAGTGAAAGACCAGGTGGTTCAATGGATTCGCGACTGGTTTGAAGAGAACGGCAAGGGTTGCAATGCGGTCCTGGGTGTGTCGGGTGGCAAGGACAGTAGTGTCGTCGCCGCACTGTGTGCCGAAGCGTTGGGCAAAGACCGTGTCATCGGCGTGACCATGCCCAACGGCGTTCAGAAGGACATCGACGACAGTATGCGCCTCATCAACCATTTGGGCATACGCCACTGCAACGTGAATATCGGCGATACCTACCAAACGCTGATGGAGGCAGTGAAGGAACAATTGGGCACGTTGGGTGTCGATGTGAGCAACCAGACCATTATCAATATGCCACCGCGTCTGCGCATGACGACGCTATATGCTGTCTCGCAATCGCTGAACGGTCGTGTCGCCAACACCTGCAACCTCTCGGAGGACTGGGTGGGATACTCGACGCGTTATGGCGACGCCGCCGGCGACTTCTCGCCCCTGGGCGGACTCACCGTCCGCGAGGTTATCGCCATCGGCAAAGAACTCGGCCTACCCATTGACCTGGTAGAGAAAACTCCCTCCGACGGCCTCTGCGGCAAGAGTGATGAGGACAACCTCGGTTTCACCTACGCTGTGCTTGACCGCTACATCCGCACCGGCGAGTGTGATGACCCCCATGTGAAAGCACTCATTGATGGCAAGCATGTGAAGAACCTGTTCAAACTCAAGCCGATACCGCATTTTGAGTACTGCCCGGAATAACCGCGAATTACGCGAATAGTTATTGTTTGAACCACGAATCACGCAAAACCTTTTAGGCGTTTGGCGTCGTTGAGAGTTGTTTTGCGTGGTTCGCTTTTTTATTCTCATACGCTCAAATGTAAAAAAATCTAAAAAATTGGCATTGTTAATTAAAATATTCGTACCTTTGTGACAAAGTAATTTAATTGACATTTGCTTATGAAAAAGTTGTTACTCCTATCGATGGGATGCGTCGCGCTGTGGGGCGCGGCCCAGCAGGTGACCGTCGTCGAGCGCACGCGCCTGCTGCAAGACGTGGAAGGTCCTGCCTACCATCCCGTACTCAATGTCGACGGTTCGCGCCTGCTCTTTGCTAGTGGTGAGCAATTCGGCTTGAAGATGTATTCCTATGACGACAATGTGGTGACGCGCGTCAGCGATGAGGCGGGAGCCGGCATCGATGCCTTTTGGGGCGGAGACGGCAAGGCCTATTATGTGACGCAGGAGCGTCGCCAGAACAACCTGGTCTTCCGCACTGGCCATTGCTATGACGTGGCGGCGCAGCGGTCGCAAGTGGTGCTCGAGGCGCAGCATGGCGCGGTACGCCCCATGCCCGCGACGCGTGGCGCAGCGTTGCGCGGCAACGCAAGCTACGTCAGTGGCAAGTCGTTGGGTACGGCGGTGACTACCCAAGGCAGTGAGGTGGTGTTGACCGTAGGCAGCAAGGAGCGCCGCTTCACACCTGTGGACTCTGATGCCGGTTACCTGTGGGCGAGTCTGTCGCCTGACGGACAACGCGTGGCATTCTTTGCAGCCGGATCGGGCATCGTTGTGATGGACCTCAACGGTAACGTGTTAGCGCAACTGGGCAACTATGAGATGCCTTGTTGGCTCAACGATGACTACCTGGTGGCACAAAACGCTACCGACGATGGTCACCAGTTCACCTCGTCACAGATTATCCTGCTCAAGGCCGACGGTACTTTCCGTCACGAACTGACTCGGCCCACCTCGATGACCATGCAGCCCACCTGTGGTGGCGGAAAAATTGTATACACCACCATTGATGGCCAACTGCACCAAATGAAAATCCAGATTAACCCCTAAACTGCACGACAATGAAACCGATGAACTTCAAAACCATCCTGGCGATGCTCGTGGCAGTCATGGGCATCCACTGTGCGCTGGCTCAACAGCCGCATGTCTATATCAACCCCGGTCACGGCGGACACGATGCCGATGACCGCAACGTGGTGGTGCCGCCGTTTGCTCAAGGCGATACGATGGGCTTCTGGGAGTCGAACTCCAACCTGTGGAAGGGCTTTGCCCTGCGGGAGATGCTCAAGAAAAAGGGCTACAAAACCAGCATCTCACGCATCCGCAACCGCACTGCCGATGACCTGAATCTGTCAACTATCGTGGCATTGTGCAACTCCAGTGGGGCGGACGTATTCTACTCCATCCACAGCAATGCAACAGGCGCAGGAGAGCACTACCGCATCAACTTCCCGCTGGGACTGTATCGTGGCTACACGGGGTCGCCCATCGTGCCCGGCAGCGACCAACTGGCCAAGGACTTGGGTGTCTATCTCCTCGCCAACCAGAGTACGGTGTGGAGCGAGAACAACTACCGCATCGCTGGCGACTGGACTTTTTATCCTGACTGGAACAACCAGGGCTTGGGCGTGTTGCGTGGCAACAATGCCGTGTCGATGCTCGACGAAGGCTCGTTCCATGACTATTACCCCGAGACTTACCGCCTTATCAACCACGACTATGACTGGGTTGAGGGCTTTAACTTCTCGTTGGGTGCCGACCGTTACTTTGGCCGTTTGGAGAACTACAGCGACGACTTTGAGGGCATCATAACGGGCAACCTGCGCGATGACCGTTTGTTGCGCAATGTAACCTGGGTGTTGCTGGGCGATGACAAGCGGCAGCCCATCAATGGCGCAACTGTACGCCTGATTGACAGTGAAGGCAATGTGGTGCAGACCACCATGACCGACAACATTGAGAACGGTATCTACCTATTTAAATATGTGAAGCCCGGCACTTATACTGTTGAGGCAAGTGAACCAGAGCATTTCACCCAGACCAAGCAGGTGGTGGTTGCATCCAATGCGCCCACCTACTGCAACTTTGACCTCAAGCGTGTGCGCAACACACCGCCCGAGGTGCTCAGTTACTCGCCGGTTTGGAGTGAGGGCGATCCCGCCGAGCTTTGCGTCGAGCCTATCGTCCTCCAGTTTAACTGGGACATGGACATCGAGGCTACCGAGGCCGCTCTGGAGATTGAACCAGCAGTCGAGGGCACATTCCGCTGGGAGGACACAAACTATCGCATGGTATTCACGCCTGTTGATGCCTACCAGACTAATACACTCTATACCGTCACATTGCACAAGAGTGCCTGCCATGGAGGCGGCACGCCCATGGAGCAAGACTTTACTTTCCAGTTCCTGACGCAGAGCCGCAGTCATCTCAACACGCTGGCGTTGTGGCCGCGCGAAGACTGCCAGGTACATTACAAGACCCCGTATGTTGAATTCCGCACTGACTCGCTGTTGCAATCCAAAGACTTGTTCAACCTGTTCCATGTCTATGACAAGAGTGGTACTGAACTTGATTGGAGCAAACGTCAAATCAAGAACAACAAGAATGGCGATAACTATGGCTACATTCGCCTGCCATTGTTGCGCGACCTGGTTCCGGGCGACGAGTATACTCTCAAGATTGAGCGCGAGGTGAGCGATACCGCCGGTATCCACTTGCCCGCCGAGATGAACTATAAGTTTGTTGCAGCTGACATGGGTGTCGAGAAGCCCGAAACTGAGTTGCTTTATGATGGCGAGGATGCCTCCGGGGTCACAATAAGCGGAACCTACAAGAGTGCGTCCGTCTCAACCTCGACCGCTCATTTGTTCGGCTCCAAGTCGCTGCAGCTCAAATGGGACTTTGCCAAGGAAGATGATACCGAGGTGGAGCCGGAGCTGTTGCTAGGGCTGGAGTCTGATCAGGTCTTCACGGCTGGCGACACATTGTGTGTGCATGTGTGGGGTGACATGAGCTGCAACAAGTTGCAAGCCGTATTCCTGCCAACGAGTGACGGAGACATGCCGGCATTGCCTGGTATTGATATGTTGGATGTCTGCACCCTTGACTTCCACGGATGGCAATACATTCAGATGGTTGTGCCCTACGGCTACAGCAAGTTCTCGGGTTTCCACATGATGCCCACCGACTCGCGTATGGGCGTGAGCGGCACGTTGCTGATTGACAATGTGCTCTATAAGCGCGGCATGCCCAATTCGGGCGTCAATCGCGTGACACTTGACAATGTCCATGTGGGACCGGTGCCTGCCAGTGACTACATCGTTGCCAGTGCCGACTCGCGCATCCAGGGTGTCGAACTGCTTGACCTTGGCGGAAAGGCCTTGGTGCGCAATGCCACCAACTACGTCAACGTCGCCGACATCCCCGCCGGAGTTTATCTGCTCCGCGTCCATGTCAACGGCCTTACCTCAACCCACAAGGTAGCGGTTCAGCACTAAATCTTAATTGAGAATTAAGAATGGCTGCTCTAGTTCTCTAGTGTCTCTGGTTATTCTAGTTTCTCTAGTTCTCTAGTGTCTCTGATTATTCTAGTGTCTCTAGTTGTTCTAGTGCCTCTAGTCGCTCACGAAATACCTTTGTTCGGACGGATTACAAATCCGTCCGAACAAAGCATAACGAGCATTAAATAATATTGCCAAACATTAAATAATGTTTATGATTGGCATTTTTTAACGAAAATGTAATTTGGCTGCTGGGAAATAGTTGTAATTTTGTGGCGACAATAACGCTTTTTGGTGAGAATCCAATAGATATTAACCTTTGGTTTATTTTATTAACACGATATGCCTGCCATAGCAAATAATCGTAATATGACCGTCATCGCCGAGAGCAGTAGCACTCGCACCGAGTGGACACTGATTGACGGTGGCGAAGTGGTCGAGCATGCTTTCACTATTGGTCTGAACCCCTATTTCCAGACGCGCCGCGAAATCAGTCACAGCATCCGTTTGGAACTGCCCGAGACGTTCTTCAGGCGCCGCTGGAACCATGTGTATTATTATGGTGCAGGATGTTCGAACGCCGAGAAAATAAAGGTGGTTGAGTCATCGCTGGTGGCGCAGTTCAAGACGCCGGTGACTGTCATGAGCGACTTGCTGGGCGCGGCGCGCGGATTGTTGGTGCGTGAATCGGGCTTGGCGTGCATCTTGGGCACCGGCAGTAACTCATGCATGTATGACGGCCAGGATATTCAGCGTAATGTGCGGTCGTTGGGTTTCATTCTGGGGGACGAAGGCAGTGGTTCCGCGTTGGGCCGCATTTTCTTGGGTGATGCGCTCAAAGGGGTCGCACCCGTAGGACTGACCCAGGAGTTCTTCGACAAGTACCAAGTGACGGTAGATGACATCATGGATGCGGTCTATAGCAATGCGTCGGCCAACCGCAATCTCAGTACCTATTCATTCTTTTTGAGCGAGCATCTCGACAATGACTACGTGGTGTCGCTGATTGACCGAGAGTTTACCCGATTTTTCGAGCGAAACGTTTGTCAATATGAGGGCTACGACAAGTTGCCTGTGGCGTTTGTGGGTTCTGTCGCCACCATCTATAGCGAGTTGCTGCTTGATGTAGCACAACGCTATGGAGTACACGTCCAAAAAATCGTGCGCAGCTCCATGCCTGGTCTCGTCACCTACCATTCTGCAGAGGTTTGACCTACCAGAGTATAGTTGTGCTAGATAACATCACGGCCACCGAGCAATCGGTGGCCAAATTGTTTATAGTGGGCGATTTTGCTAAAAATATGTAGTTAAACCATAAATAATGTTTAAATCACGCATTTAATAAGGTGTTTGTTTTTCTGTTTCAGAGAGATTGTTGTATTTTTGTAGGTTGAAAGGAGAACCATGGTTCTATTGGTTCGAATGATTAATACTTTAACGATGAATATAAGCATTAAGGCAAAGTCTTTGGCCGCCCTGGCGGTGGCCATCATGATGGGGTGGGGCGGAAGTCACGCCCAAACGGTCAGCGAAACGCAGCTGGCCAATGTGCAACAAGTGGTGAAGGCATTCTTGCCGAGTAACATGGGCATTGGCGAACTCAAGGCTCGTTCGGTCACGCTCGACGGTGATGATGTCGTGGTTGACTTAAGCGAAAACTTCGCCGATGTGCCCTTCACGCAAGCTAGTATCGCGCAGTTCAAGAAGGACATCAAGTCGGCTCTCGGCGGTGAATATGCCGGAAAGGACGTTCGCTTGACCATCTCAGGCAATGACATCGACAACTACTTCGCTGAGTTCAACACCGACTACAAGCGTCGACACACACCGTTCATTACCGAGGTCGACCAGCACCGTCACTATAAGAAGGCACTCGATGGCAACATCGTCGCCGTGTGGCCCAGCCACGGCTGGTACTTCGAGCCATACCTCAACCGTTGGGAATGGCAACGTGCGCGCATGTTCCAGACAGTCGAGGACATGTACACCCACAGTTACATGATTCCGTTCATCATGCCCATGCTCGAAAATGCCGGTGCATACGTCTGGGATGCCCGCGAGCGCGACACTCACAACTTCGGAGCCGTGGTCGACAACGACGGTGGACAGGCGCAGACGGGCTACAGCGAGCACAACGGCAAGAACAAGTGGGAGACTGGCCAAGGAACAGGCTTCTCATTTGCCCGTGCCACATACAAGGACTTTGAGAATCCTTTCGCTGAGGGAACCTTCCGTCAGGTCAAGGCCATCAAGGACAAGAAGAAAGTATCGACCGCCGCATGGAGCGTTGACATGCCCGAGACGGGCACCTACGCCCTCTACATCAGTTACAAGACCCTGCCCAAGAGCGTCAAGGATGCACAGTATGTCGTCAACTCGCTCGACGGAGAACGTACTTTCAAGGTCGACCAGACCATGGGTGGTGGCGTGTGGGTCTACTTGGGATCGTTCCAACTCGCCAAGGGCATGAACAAGGATGTGGTCGTGCTCAATAACTACAGCGAAGACAAGGACGGTATCATCACTGCCGACGCCATTCGCGTGGGTGGCGGTAAGGGAAACATCGTGCGTCGCGTGGCGTTGCCCACCGAGGAGAACAAGGCCATTGCCGCCAAGAACAAGGACGAGAAGTACTTGGGAAAAGAAGGCATGGACTACAAGTATGTCGGCAGTGGCGAACACCCTTGGTTCCACATCGGCTCGCGCTACTATCTGCAGTGGGCAGGCTTCCCCCATCAGGTCTACTCGACCAGCGAGGGCATCAACGACTATGTCGATGACTATCGTAGCCGTGGCGAGTGGGTCAACTATCTGGCGGGCGGCAGCAGTGTGTTGCCCAAACAACCTGGTCTGAACATCCCCGTGGATGTGTCGTTCTGCTTGCACACCGATGCTGGCACGACTCCCAATGACGACATCATCGGCACACTGCTCATCTATTGCACCACCAAGGACGGCAAGCGCTTTGGCAAGTATGAGGACGGCACACCCCGTGAACTGTCGCGGCAGTTTGCTGACATCGTATCGAGCGAGGTGGTTAACGACATCCGTGCCAAGTGGGAACCCAACTGGACGCGCCGTGGCATGTGGGACAAGTCCTACTATGAGGCGCGAGTCCCCGAGGTGCCCGCCTTGCTTATGGAGCTGCTCTCGCACCAGAATTTCGCCGACATGAAATATGGTCTAGATCCGGGCTTCCGCTTTGATGTGAGCCGCGCCATCTACAAGGGCATCCTCAAATTCATCGCCAAGCGTGACCACCGTGACTATGTCGTGCAACCTTTGGCGGTCAACTCGTTCGAGATTAGCGAGGCATCCTCACCGGGTACTTTCCTGCTCACCTGGAAGCCCACCCACGACAACCTGTCGCAGGAAGCCGACCCGACGCAGTATGTCGTGCTCGAGCAGGTGGGATGCGACGCAGGCTTCAGGGAGGTAGCAGTCACGCCCGACCCGCAGTATTTGGCTCGCGTAAACGATAACAAGATTCATTCCTACAAGATTGTCGCCATGAACGATGGCGGCCGCAGTTTCCCCAGCGAGACTCTGTCGCTGGGTGTCGCACCCAATAGCAAGGGCACCGTCATGGTGGTCAACGGCTTCACTCGCGTGAGCGGACCAGACTGGTTCGAGGGAGAGAAATATGCTGGATTCTACGACGAGAAGGATCATGGAGTACCCTACATGCAGCAAATCAACTACCTGGGTTCGCAGCACGAGTTCCGCCGTCATCTCGAATGGCGCGATGACGATGCCCCGGGTTTTGGTGCCTGCCGCAGCAACCATGAGACCGAGGTTATTGCAGGCAACACGTTCGATTATCCCGCCATTCATGGCGAGGCGATCATGGCGGCAGGCTACTCGTTCGTCTCGAGCAGTGTGCAGGCAGTCGAGGAGCGTCCTTCGGCACTCTATGGCTACAAGGTGCTTGACCTCATCTTGGGAAAGCAGAAGGAGGTTCCCACGGGTCGTGGCGTGAAGCCCTCGCGCTTCAAGGCGTTTACCCCCGCGCTGATGGATGTCGTACGCTCTTTCACCCAGCAGGGTGGATCGGTGCTGGTCAGTGGCGCATACGTGGGCACCGACATTTGGGACAAGGACAGTGTCAACCAGGTGGAGACCAATTTTGCCAAGAATGTGCTGGGCTTCCAGTGGGTTGACCGTTCTGCCACGCTGCGTGGTGAGGTATACACCGTACCCACACCCGGCAATCTCATGACCGATGGTGACACTTTCCAGTTCTGCAACCAGCTCAACGACAAACTCTATGCCGTCGAGTCGCCCGATGCCATCAAGGCCAGCGATGATCGTGGCTACACCTTCATGCGCTACAGCGAGAACAACATTCCCGCAGGCATCGTCAGTGACCGCTATGGTTACCGAACTGTTGTCATGGGCTTCCCATTCGAGGTCATGACCGACAAGGCGCAGCGCAACCACCTCATGCAGACTGTCTTGAACTTCTTTAATAAATAGGGTCATCTAAAGTCTAATGTCTAAAGTCTAAAATCTAAATAATATGAAAAGAATTGATTGCTTTATCCCGTTTGTCAATGCCGAGCAGGCAGGGCAGACCATCGCGAACCTGAAGGCCGAGAGCTTGGTTGCTAACATCTATTTGCTGGCTGGCGAGAATGCCGAGGCTGGTGTTGAAGGATGCCACATGCTCAAGGTGAAGAACCTGACCAGCAGCGAGACCATGCGCGTCATCGCCGGTCATGTGCAGAGCGACTATGCCATGCTCTACACCAAACACGATACCCTTAAGTTCGCCCCCTTCGCCGTCGAGCGCTTTGTCAAGCTCGCTGACGACAGTGGTGCAGGCATGCTCTATGCCGACCACTACAATGTCACCGAGAAGGGTGCCGCCAAGGCTCCGGTGATTGACTACCAGTTTGGCTCCCTGCGCGATGACTTCGATTTTGGCTCGGTGCTGCTGTTCTGTGGCTGCTGCATGAAGAAGGCTGCCGAGGCGATGAAGGCCGATTATGAGCACGCCGGACTCTATGACTTGCGCTTGAAACTCTCGCAGTTTGCCGACATCTGCCACATCAACGAGTTCCTCTACAGTGATGTCGAGCTGGACACCCGCAAGAGCGGTGAGAAGATCTTTGACTATGTCGACCCGCGCAACCGTGGCCGACAGATTGAAATGGAGGCTGCCTGTACCGAGCACCTCAAGGAGATTGGTGGCTACCTCGCTCCCGAGGTTGACGGCAAGCCCAACTTCAAGCACATCGAGTTTGACCAGGGCGACTTTGAGGTTGAGGCAACGGTGATGATTCCTGTGCGCAACCGCATCCGCACCATCCGCGACGCCATCGACAGTGTCCTGCGCCAGAAGACCAATTTCAAGTTCAACCTCATGGTGGTGGACAACTTCTCGACCGACGGCACCCGCGAGGCCATCGCTGAGTACGACGACCCGCGTCTGATCCACATTATTGCCGATTTCTATGACATGGGCATTGGCGGTTATTGGAACCTGGCAGCGCACCACGAGAAGGCCGGCAAGTTCATCGTCCAACTCGACAGTGACGACATGTACACGGACGAGAACACGCTGCAGACGATGGTCAACGCGTTCTATGAGCAGAATGTGGCAATGGTCGTGGGCACCTACCTGATGACCGACATCAACTGCAACCCCATCCCTCCCGGCGTGATCGACCACAAGGAGTGGACACCCGAGAACGGCCGAAACAATGCCCTGCGCATCAACGGTCTGGGCGCTCCCCGTGCGTTCTACACTCCGGTGCTGCGCGCCGTGAAGATTCCCAACACCAGCTATGGCGAGGACTATGCCTTGGGCTTGAACATCTCTCGCACCTACCAGATTGGCCGTGTCTATGAGCCAGTCTATCTGTGCCGCCGTTGGGACGACAACAGCGATGCCAGTCTCGATGTCGAGAAGATGAACCGTAACAACCTCTACAAGGACCGCATCCGCACCTGGGAACTCCAGGCCCGCATCAAACTTAATTCATAATTCAAAATTAAGAATTAAGAATTAAGAAAAGATGGTCTAGTTCTCTAGACTTTCTAGATATTCTAGATAATCTAGAGCCTCTAGTCTAGCAAATAATTCTCAGTTCTCCATTCTCAATTAAGGACGATGAACCTCGGTGAGCAAATAGATGCGCTGCTTGAGCGTCAAATGCGCTCATGGCAATTGGTGCGCGACAACTATGCCGCGCTCCAGGACCTGCCCATGCGCAGTGTCTCGTTGGCTCACTCCGAGGTCATCTTGCAGTGCAACCCCGCGCGCCGCCGTTCGAGTGGCGCACGGGTGGACGCTGCCTCGCTGGCGGCACGACCATGTTTCCTGTGCCGCGAGCATCAACCCCCCGAGCAGGAGATGGTGGAGTGGGGCGGTGCCTACAAGATTCAGGTCAATCCATATCCCATTTTCCCATCGCATCTGACAATCGCTTCGCTTGAGCATGTACCGCAGCGATTGGAGCCGCGCCGCATCGACCAGATGCTGGAGTTGGCATTGGAATTGCCCGATTGGGTACTGTTCTACAACGGCCCGCAGTGTGGAGCGTCAGCACCCGACCACATGCACTTTCAGGCGGGTTGCAAGGGTTTCTTGCCGCTTTGTGATGAGGTGGTCGACCCAGCTCTGTGGCCCGATGATGAGTTGATTGAGGCCTCTAGCGATGGCTTCATCGGCTTCACCCAGCGCCTTGATCGCCCCATGTTCTTCATCCGCACCGAGAGCCGACCCTTGGCAAGTTTTTACATGGCGCGGTTACAGGTAGCGATGATGTTGGCGGTGGGCAGTGTAGACGAACCCATGCAGAATGTGCTTTGTTGGCACGAGGGAGACTACTACAACGTGGTGGTGTTCCCGCGCCGCAAGCATCGGCCCGACTGCTATGGCGAGGGTGAGGGGCAGTTCTTGCTAAGCCCGGCCTCGGTCGACATGGGAGGCGTCTGGGCCATCGCCGCTCAGCGTGACTATGACACCCTCACGGCAGAACACCTGCAAGCCATTATCAACGAACTGTGTGCCGACAATGCCACCATCGTCCGCATCATCGACCACTTTCACAAAACATGATAAAAGAATGAACTCGAACCCTCGAACCCTCGAATGCTCGAAAACTCGAAAAAAAATGATGGATAAACAACAACCAACCGTGAGTGTTGGCATCATGAGCGCCGCAAGTGTGCGTTTTGTGCTCAATGGCGATTACCAGTTTATGGCCAACATGACAGTGACCGGCAGTCAACAAGTTGACGCTGAAGACAACAGCCTGCTATGGCAAGGGCAGCATTGTCAAGAGATACTGCTGACTCCAATCAATGCCGAGGGTTCATTCACATTATGTGACGTGACCATCGGCGTGAGTTTCCACTGGCGCCGCAAGGAGGATCAAACGTTCCGTGGTAGCCTGAAACTCATCATGGAGAATGGGCTGGTCACTGCCATCAACGTCGTCCCCGTCGAGGACTATCTCACCAGTGTCATCTCGAGCGAGATGAGCGCAAAGGCATCGCTCGAGCTTCTTAAGGCGCATGCCGTAATTTCACGCAGTTGGCTGTTGGCGCAAATCCAACACAAACCGGCCGAAAAGGCTACAAACGACTCGGTGATGAGCGACCTGCAGCCCGACTTGGGCACAGGCGACGGTGATGAGACCATCAAGTGGTGGGATCGTGACGACCATGTCAACTACGATGTGTGCGCCGATGATCATTGCCAACGCTACCAGGGCATCACCCGTGCCTCCACACCCACCGTCGAGCAGGCCATCCAGGCTACTTGGGGCGAGGTACTCGTGCATGGCGGCGAATTGTGTGACGCGCGCTTCAGCAAGTCGTGCGGAGGCGTGATGGAGGAGTTCGAGAACTGCTGGCAGGATGAGCATCATGACTACCTGGAGGCGCGCCGTGACGGCGAGGATGAGACCGACTTCCCCGACCTCACCCGCGAAGCGACTGCCGAGGAGTGGATTCTCACCAGCCCCAAGGCGTTCTGCAACACCCACGACCCAGCCATCTTGAGCCAGGTACTGAACGATTACGACCAAGAGACCACCGACTTCTACCGCTGGCGCGTCGAGTATACGCAAGAGCAATTAGCCGACCTCATCAAACGCCGCACAGGCGTTGACTATGGTCGAATCCGCGACCTGCAGCCAGTGGCGCGAGGCACCAGCGGCCGACTCTATAAGATGAAAATCGTGGGTGAGAAGTGTTCCCGCGTCATTGGCAAGGAACTTGCTATCCGCTATGCCTTGAGCGAGACCGCCCTTTACAGTTCGGCATTCGTGGTCGAACGTCACGATATCGATGCCGACGGCTATCCCGCCAAGTTCGTCTTGCGCGGTGCTGGTTGGGGACATGGCGTGGGTCTATGCCAGATCGGTGCAGCCGTCATGGGGGCAAAGGGCTATAACTACAAACAAATACTGCTCCACTACTTCGTCGGAGCAAACATCGAGAAAAAATATTAACTATAGAAATCTCAAATGTCATTAACAATATGAATACTGATGTTCCTTTGAAAGAGAAATCGCCTTGGTGGTGGGTCCCAACTCTATACTTTGCTGAAGGCGTACCTTATTTTGTCGTCAATAACATCTCGGTAATGATGTTCACCAAGATGGGCGTACCCAATGGCGATATGTCGTTCTTTACCACTTTGCTCTATTTCCCGTGGTTTTTGAAAGGCATTTGGAGCCCAATAGTAGATGTTGTCAAGACCAAACGCTGGTGGATTATTGCCATGCAGGTTCTGATGACTGCTATGATGGTTCTTCTCACACTGACCTTGCCCAAGCCGGAAAATGCGGTGATTAGCGGAGGACACACGCCCATAAGCATGTTTACCATCACGCTCATCCTGTTTATAATCGCTGCTTTTGCCAGCGCTACACACGACATTGCCGCCGATGGCTACTATATGTTGGCGCACAGTCCCAGCAGTCAGGCAGCATTCATCGGAATCCGTAGTGTGTTCTATCGTGTTGCATCGGTCTTTGGTCAGGGAGTGCTGGTGTTCATTGCTGGTATGATTGAGAAGGACACTGGCAACATTCCTATGTCGTGGCAAATCACGTTAGGTGTGTCGGCTGCTATCTTCTTCCTCATCACTTTATATCACACGTTTAAACTGCCACACTCATCTGACGATAAGCCGCGCATCGACAGTGCCACAAGTACACTGAGTGACAACATGCGTGAGTTGGGAAATTCTTTCAAGACATTTGTCCAGAAACCAGGTGTGTTGCTGGCTATCGCTTTCATGCTGCTCTATCGCTTGCCTGAAGGTTTCCTCATCAAGTTGTGTCAGCCTTTCTTGGTCCACTCAATTGAGGATGGTGGTCTGGGATTGCCTACCGAACTGGTGGGTACTGTCTATGGCGTGTTCGGTGTGATAGCGCTGTTATTGGGTGGTATCTTGGGAGGCATCTATTCGTCGCGCGTGGGACTAAAGAAGTCGTTGTGGCTCATGGCTGCCTGTATGACTTTACCTTGTCTCACATTCGTCTATTTGGCGATTGCACAACCCGCAAATGTTGTTATTATCACTATCGCACTTTGCATTGAGCAGTTCGGTTACGGGTTTGGTTTCACTGCCTATATGCTTTATATGATGTATTTTAGCGAAGGTGAATTCAAAACATCACATTATGCTATCTGCACCGCCTTTATGGCATTAAGCATGATGTTGCCTGGCTTCGTGGCTGGATACATCCAGGAAGCAATCGGTTATGTCAACTTCTTCTGGATGGTCATGGCTTGCTGCTTTGCAACACTGATAGTGACCTATTTTGTCGACAAGAAGATTGACCCAGAATATGGTCGTAAATAACCACAAAAAATGAGACAACTATGAAAAAGATATTTTTGACATTACTCGCCTGTGTGATGACGGCCCTGACGCTCAGCGCCGTGGTCAAGCCCGGCATCGAGGTGCTGCGCGACGGTGGCTTCAAGCAGCTGCAAGGCAAGCGCGTGGGACTGGTGACCAATCCTAGCGGCATCGACAATAATCTCAAAAGCACGGTCGATATCCTGCATCAGGCACCCGGCGTGAAGTTGGTCGCCCTGTTCGGACCCGAGCATGGTGTGCGCGGCAATGCACATGCCGGTGACGCCGTGGGCGATGCCGTTGACCCCGAGACAGGCATCAAGATGTACTCGCTCTACGGCAAGACCCACAAACCCACCGCCGAGATGCTCCGCGACATCGACGTGCTGGTTTACGACATCCAGGACATCGGATGCCGCAGTTATACGTTTTATGCTACCATGGGTGTGTGCATGGAAGCCTGTGCCGAGAACAACAAGGAGTTCATGGTGCTCGACCGCCCCAATCCGTTGGGTGGGAACAAGGTGGAGGGCAACCTCGTCGAGGACGGCTATTTCTCGTTCGTGAGCAAGTACGCCATCCCCTACCTCTATGGTCTTACACCGGGTGAACTGGCGCGCTTCCTCAACGAGGAAGGTCACATCAAGGGTCACGCCAAACTCACCGTCATACCCATGGAGGGCTGGACACGCGACATGAAGTTCCGTGACACGGGAATGCCTTGGGTGGCTCCCTCCCCGCAGATTCCTGCGCCGGAGAACGCCTTCTTCTATCCCGTGAGCGGCATCTTGGGCGAACTCTACATCTTCAACACGGGCATCGGCTACACACTGCCTTTTGAGTGCTTTGCCGCCTCGTGGATTGATGCAGATGCTCTGGCTCGTAACATGAATGCACTGAACCTGCCGGGAATGAAGTTTCGCCCCATCAACTACAAACCGTTCTTCGCGTTGAGCGTGGCCGTTGACAAGTCGCTGCAAGAGGTCCATGGCGTCCAGATTTATATCACCGACTTTGACAAGGCCAATCTGGTACTCACACAGTTCTACTTCTTGCAGGTCATTCACGAGATGTACCCCGAAAAGGAACTCTTCGAGCAGAATACCAAGCGTTACAATATGTTTGACAAGGTGTGCGGCACCAAGGAAATCCGAGAGCGCTTCTGCAAGCGATATCGCGTGGCCGACATCATTCATCTCTTCAATAAGGACGCTGAGGCGTTCAAGCAGCGCTCTACAATGTATTATCTCTACCACAAGGGAAGCGACCTGGGATTGGTCGACTTGCCTTGACAACTAATCTACACTTGTCATGGATGCGCGATATAAGGATTTTGTCAAGCGGGTCAAACAGTTTATCTCTGCCGACCGAATTTATACCGATGACCTCCGCCGCTTGGCGTGGGGTACTGATGCAGGTTTTTACCGACATGTGCCGCAGGTGGTGGTGCGAAGCCGCGACGAGCAGGAGGTGAGCCGTCTGCTCGCAATCGCCCACGAGATGCGTCTGCCAGTCACCTTCAGGGCGGCAGGAACAAGCCTCAGCGGACAGACGGTGACCGACTCTATCCTCATTGTGGCGGGCAAGAACTGGGAGCGATATTCCATTGCCCCCGATGCCTCGACCATCACCCTGCAGCCGGGACTGGTGGGACACAAGGTGGACGATATTCTGGCACCGCTGGGACGAACCTTCACCCCCGACCCCGCTTCGAAGAATTCGGCGATGGTGGGTGGCATCGTCATCAACAACGCGTCGGGCATGAGCTGCGGCACGCACGCCAACAGCGACCGTGTCATGCGCTCGATGCGCATTGTCCTCGCCGACGGCACCATCCTCGACACGGGCAATGAGCGCAGCCGAGAGCAGTTCCGCAACACGCACCCCGAGTTTGTCGCAGCCATTGAGCAGCTGCGCGACCGCGTGCTGGCCGATACCGAACTCGCCGACCGCATCCGTCGCAAGTATGCCATCAAGAATGTTACGGGTCTGAACATCGCGCCCTTTGTGCGCTTCACCGACCCCTTCGATATCATCACCCACCTGATGGTGGGCAGCGAGGGCACCCTCGCCTTTGCCAGCGAGTTCACCATGGCGACGGGGCATCTGTCGCCGTTCCGTGCCAGCGCGATGCTCTATTTTCAGGAGATGCGCAAGGCATGCGAGGCGGTGGTGGCGATGAAGCAGGGACCGGTGCATTGCGCCGAGCTGCTCGACCGAAAGTCGCTGGCGAGTGTCGACGACAACACGGGCGAGAACCTCACCGCCGTGCTGGTGCAGACCTTTGCCGACTCGCAGGACGAATTGGATGCCAATATCTCCGAAATCAACCGCATCCTCGAGCCTTTCACCCTTTATGTCCCGGCGCGCTTCACCAGCGACCCGGCGGAGTACGGCAAGTATTGGGCAATCCGTTCGGGCATCTTCCCCAGCGTGGGTGGCACGCGGCCGCTGGGCACGACGGTCATCATCGAGGATGTGGCGTTCCACATCGAGGACTTGCCCGAGGCGACTGTCGACTTGGCGAATATGCTCAACGAGCATGGTTATGACGACAGTTGCATCTATGGCCACGCACTCGAAGGAAACTACCACTTTATCATCTCACAGTCGTTCGACACGCCCGAGGAGGTGGCGCGTTACCGCAACCTCATGGATCAGGTGGTCAGGCTCGTCGTCGATAAGTATGACGGCTCGCTCAAGGCCGAGCATGGCACGGGACGCAACATGGCGCCGTTCGTGCGCAAGGAGTGGGGCGACAAGGCCTACGAAATCATGCGCGAGGTCAAGCATATCTTTGACCCCGAGGGAATCCTCAATCCGGGTGTCATCTTCAATGACGACCCCGACTGCTTCATCAAGGATGTCAAACCCATGCCGCTGACCAACGAACATGTGGACCGCTGCATCGAGTGCGGCTTCTGCGAGGTGAACTGTGTGAGCTGCGGCATGACACTGTCGAGCCGCCAGCGCATCATCGTGCAGCGTGAGATCGCGCGGCTGCAGGCCACGGGCGAGGACCCCAAGCGCCTGGCGAGACTCAAGAAACAATATCGTTATTACGGCAATCAGACCTGTGCCGCCGACGGACTGTGCAGCACGTCCTGCCCCATGAAAATCAATGTGGGCGACCTGACCCACGACCTGCGGGCAAAGGGGCGTGGCAAAGGCACGTTGGTACACGCAGTGGGAGCTGTCACAGCCAATCAGTTTTCCATCGTCAAGGGGGGGCTGAAGTCGCTGCTCTATGTCGCCGATGCCGCCCATACGGTGCTGGGCGACAAGGGTGTCACCGTCATGGGCAAGGCGTTCCACACCATCGGTGTCCCCCTTTGGACACCCTCTTTGCCCAAGCCTAAGAAAAATACCAAGTGGCAAGCTGCTGCCACCACGACGAGGCCCACGTATGCCGATGACGAACGCAGGGTGGTCTATTTCCCCAGCTGCCTGAATCAGACGATGGGACGCAGCAAGGGAGTAGAACAAGACCTCATCGATGCCGTGGTTGCTCTATTGAAACGTGCGGGCTGGGAGATTATCTTCCCCGAGGGCATGAATCAGTTATGCTGTGGCATGATCTGGGAGAGCAAGGGAATGCCCGAGGTGGCTAACGAAAAGCTTTATGACTTGGAGGCGGCGCTGTTCGAAGCCTCTGATGGAGGCCTGTGGCCTGTCATCTGTGACCAGAGCCCCTGCCTGCACCGAATGCGGCGGCTCATGAAACCGGTCAAGCCGATGGAGCTCATGGAGTTCATACACGACTATGTCGCCGACTCGCTCACGTTCCATCCCACCGACGAGCCCATCGCGTTGCACTTGACGTGCAGCACACGGCTCATGGGAATCGACGGCAAGGTGCTGGATCTGGCACGCCGCTGCTCCACACGCGTGGTCGTGCCTGATGGGGTAGGGTGCTGCGGCTTTGCCGGGGACAAGGGCTTCACCCATCCCGAACTGAACGCCTACGCCCTGCGCAACCTGCGTAAGACCATTGAAGAGGCGGGCATAAAACGTGGCTTCAGCAACAGCCGCACCTGCGAGATTGGCCTCACCACACACAGCGGCATCCCCTACCAGTCACTCATCTACCTCATTGACGAGGTCACGAGATAGATGATAGATAGTATGTTATGTAATCCGAGACGCAGTCTTGGACAACAATAAAGACAATGAAAAAGAAAGACAACAAACGACTCCTCGCGGTCGACATCTTGCGAGGCATCACCATCGCCGGGATGTTGCTGGTCAACAACCCCGGCACTTGGAGCTACCAGTATGCTCCTCTGGCGCACGCCGAGTGGATTGGGCTAACGCCCACCGACCTGGTGTTCCCCTTCTTCGTGTTCGTCATGGGCGTGGCGATGTTCTTCTCGCTGCGCAAGTTTGACTTCCGCCCCAGTGGCGCGCTCGTCTGGAAGATTTGCCGTCGCACCATCGTGCTCTTCCTCATCGGATGGGCGGTGCAGTGGTTCGGCATGTGGCTGCGCGGACTGTATGACCCCGAGAGCCACTTCTTCGTCAAGATGTTTGGCAACCTGCGCATCCTGGGCGTGTTCCAACGACTAGCATTGGTCTACTTCTTCGGCTCGATGATTGCCATCTTGCTCAAGACCAAGTGGATTCCATGGATTATCGGTCTGATTCTGGTGGCTTACGCCATCATCTTGGGCACGGGTAATGGCTATGAGTTCTCGCTCGACAACATCGTGTCGCGCATCGACCTGTCGGTGCTGGGCGAGGACCACATGTACCACGAGCACGCCTTTGGCGAGAAGCTCGCGCTCGACCCCGAGGGCATCCTGAGCACCCTGCCGTGCATCGCGCATGTGCTCATAGGCTTCTTGGTGGGCAAGGTGCTGGTCGACATCCGCGACAACCACCTCCGCATGGGCAAGGTGTTGCTATGGGGCAGCGTGATGTTGCTCATCGGATGGCTGGCGCAGTACGGCATCCCCTGCTGCAAGAAGGTGTGGACCAGCTCATACGTGCTCATCACTTGCGGTATGGCAGCGTGCATCCTGGGCATGCTCATCAACGTCATCGACATCCGTGGAAAGAAACGCTGGTGCCGCTTCTTCCAGACTTTCGGTGTCAACCCGTTGTTCTGCTACCTCGTGGGCACCTTATTGAGCATCATCTTCGGTGTCGTGCGCTTCGGGCAGAATGCCGACGGCGACAACATCACCATCCACTCGCTCATCCATGACGGATGCAAGGCGGTCACCACCTCGCCCGAGGCGGCATCCTGCCTCTATGCCATCGTCTTCGTCCTCATCACTTGGTGCTTCGGCTACATCCTCTACAAGAAGAAAATCTACATCAAAATATAGCATGTCTATGTACTCCGAGACGCAGTCTCGGACTTCTACTTAACTCCCCTTAAATACTTTGACTACTTAAATACTAAAAACAAGATATATGATTCTAATTGCTGACTGCGGGTCGACCAAGATTGATTGGTGCCTGCTAAACGGAAAAGAGAAAGTCGCGCAAATTTTCACGACTGGTATGAACGCCCTCATGCTCACGCAGGAGGAGATGACCGAACGCATCCACAACGAACTGATGCCACACCTGGCAGGGTATACGGTGGACGAGATTTTCTACTATGGCGCCGGCATCATCAACGATGAAATCAAGGGCCATGTGGTAAACGCTTTGAAGTCAAACCTGCCCAGCGTGCAGCGCATCGAGGTGGACAGTGACCTGCTGGCCGCCGCCCGCGCATTGTGCCAACGCAAGCCGGGTGTGGCGTGCATCCTGGGAACGGGCTCTAACTCGTGCTACTACGACGGCGAGCGCGTCGTCGACAATGTGTCGCCACTGGGTTATATCTTGGGTGACGAGGGCAGCGGTGCCGTGCTGGGCAAGCGACTGGTGGGCGATGTGCTCAAGAAGCAACTGCCCGAGTACCTCTGTGAGGAGTTCCTCAAGACCTATGACTTGGACCGTACAAAGATCATCACTGCCGTTTATCGCCAACCGGCGGCTAACCGCTTTCTGGCGCAGTTTGGGCCTTTCCTGTCCAAGCACATCGATGAGCCGGGCATCCACGACCTGGTGCTGAGCTCGTTCACCGACTTCTTTGTGCGCAATGTGGCAAGTTACAAGAACTACCAGAACCTGCCTTGCAACTTTGTCGGCTCGGTGGCACATGTGTTCGAGCGGGTGTTGCGTGAGGCGGCCGAGCCACTGGGCATCACCATCGGCACCATCATCAAGAACCCCATGGAGGGCCTCGTCAAGTATCACTCATGTTAATAGAATTGAGAATTGAGAATTGAGAATTTAGAATGGAGAATGGAGAATCATCGCCAGCCGCATAATAATTCTCAATTTTCAATTCTCAATTAAAAAGCGAAGACTATGTTTGTGAAAATCAGCGAGCAACCCTCGCTATACAATGACCTGGAGAAGAAGTCGGTGCATGAACTGCTCACCGAGATCAACCAGGAAGACCACAAGGTGGCCGACGCGGTGCAGAAGGCAATACCGCAAATCGAGGAACTGGTGACACGCATCGTGCCGCGTATGCGGCAGGGTGGACGCATCTTCTATATGGGTGCGGGCACCTCGGGGCGACTGGGCGTACTCGATGCCAGCGAGATACCGCCCACGTTCGGCATGGACCCGGGATGGATCATCGGACTCATCGCCGGTGGTGACACCGCGCTGCGCAACGCCGTCGAGAACGCCGAGGACGACACCCAGCAGGGATGGATTGACCTCCAGCAGTATAACGTCAACGAGAAGGACACCGTCATCGGCATCGCCGCATCGGGCACCACGCCATACGTCATCGGCGCGTTGCGCGACGCGCGCGCGCATGGCTGCCTCACCGCAGCCATCACCAGCAATCCCGATGCTCCCATCAGCGAGGCTGCCGAGATTGCCATCGAGATGATTGTCGGACCGGAGTATGTCACCGGCAGTTCGCGCATGAAGAGCGGCACGGGGCAGAAGCTCATCTGCAACATGATCTCGACAAGTGTGATGATACAGATGGGACGTGTCAAGGGCAACAAGATGGTGAACATGCAGCTCACCAACCAGAAGCTCATCGACCGCGGCACCCGATGGCTGGTCGAGTCGCTCGGACTCCCCTACGACGATGCCAAGCGTCTCCTCCTCCTCCACGGCTCAGTCAAAAAAGCCGAGGACGCCTACCGAAACAATTCATAATATATTTAATAATGAATAATGTAGCAAAACAGAACTCCCCCCTCTTCAGGGGGGGCTGGGGGGGGCTACGGGGTTGGGTCTGGCTCCTCATCGCTTTGTTGCCTATCACCGCACTGGCGCAGGCGAATCAGGATGTGTACTATGCCCGGCGGGCGACGCTGTTCGAACAACTCCCTGTGGGCAAGAAAGACATCATCATGCTCGGAAACAGCCTTACCGACGGCGCCGAGTGGAACGAGCTCCTCCACAACAACCACGTCAAGAACCGCGGCATCGTGGGGGACATCGTGCAAGGCCTCTACGAACGCATGGACCCTATCCTGAAAGGCCAGCCGAAGAAAATCTTCATCATGAGCGGAGTTAACGACATCTCGCACGATGTGTCGGGCGACAGCATCGCGCGCGCCATGGAGAAGCTGATTGTGCTCATCAAGACCCGCAGTCCGCGCACCAAGATCTACCTGCAGTCGATGCTCCCGTTCAACAACGAAGTGCGGCTCTGGAAACTGCTAAAGGACCGCGAACAGGTGGTAGTGGACGGCAACCGGGTCCTCAAGGAGGTGGCGCGTCGGCAGGGCGTGACATGGATTGACCTGTACCCGCTCTTCGTCGACGACAACGGCCGCCTCAAGGCCGAGTACACCAACGACGGCCTCCACCTCATGGGCCCGGCCTACCTCATCTGGCGCGACGCCATCAAAAAATACTTTTGATTGAGAATTGAAAATTGAGAATTATTTTGTGACTGGACACACGCCCCCGCCCTTTGGGCACCCGCTCTTTCAGCGTCAATGGGCTTCGCCTCAGCAAAGCGTAAGCAAGCTTAGAGGGGGAGCAAGTTTAGTCCTCCCCTAAGCTAGGGGAGGTGGCACGAAGTGCCGGAGGAGTGTGTGATAACGCCAGGCGATAATTCTCCATTCTCCATTCTCAATTCTCCATTAAGTTAAGGACATCATTCGGCTGGTGGATGATGGTGCCGGCGTAATACTCGACCAGCTCCTTCTCGGGACGGAACCCCCAGGTGACACCGACCGAGTCCACACAGGCGCGGCGCGCGGTCTCCATGTCCACACCCGAGTCACCCACATATAGCACCTCGCGCTTCGGCACACGCGCCTTCGCGAGGATCGCAAACACCACCGAGGGGTCAGGCTTCACGTTGACCCCTTCTTTTTGTCCCTCGATGGCAACGAAGTCGATGTCGCCGAAGTAGTGGCCGATGATTCGTTGCACCGCGGCGTCATATTTGTTGCTGGCCACAGCCAGCTGCACTCCCTGGTCGCGCAGGTCGCGCAGCAGCTCGGGCATCCCGGGGTAGGGCTTCGTGCAGTCGCAGCAGTGGTCGTCATAGTACTCCCGGAAGTCCTTCAGCAGTCGGTCGATGGTCGCGTCGTCGCGGTGTTCCTCGGGAAGCACGCGCGTGATGAGGCGACGCACGCCGTTGCCCACAAAGAATGGGTACGACGCCAGCGTGTGGGTGGCGAAGCCGTTCTTCTCCAACGCGTAGTTCGCGGCGTGCCCCAGGTCCTCGATCGTGTTGAGCAACGTCCCGTCCAGGTCAAATATCACAAGTCGTTTCATAGTCGTCAGTTTCTGAATCTATTTGAAAAAGTCACGATTATTAATTTTATCACGAATTAAAGAATATTATTTTTATTTGTATTTAGCGATTAGCGTCGTAACTATTCAGCGATTCGCTAATACTTCCCCTCCCTTTTCCGAAAGGGGAGGGATTGGGGTGGGGTTTAGACCAATAAACAGGTCTAGTTCTCCATAAATAACACGAATGTGCGTTGTAGCCTGTTTGTTTCTCACATGACTAGGTCATCCGTTGTGGTCTCATTAGATGGAGACATGGAGTAGATGCAAGTCGAAGACTTGCTGATGTGCGAAACACATTGTGCGTGCCAGTTCGTTGAACTGGTGCGCACTGTGTGACAGAGAGCATCACAGATGATCGCACCTCGTAGAGTGTGCGGTCGTGGTCACTAACACGAGTACACTATGTCAGCATCATCTCTGTCCACTCGATGCCGTTCCGTTCAGCAATGCGTTTGATCTCGTCTTTAATTACAACTTTATGATGATGTTCACGCTGTCCCATGATATAAGCAACAATGGCATCTTTATGAGAAGTGGAGACCGAAAAAGCGGCATATTCCTTTCCCCAACCCACAAAATCAGGAAATAGGCCGCTCTGTTTAGCCCAGTCGCTGCTCGAGCGCTTTATGTCCCACATCAAATGAGAAAGGGTTACTGTCGGTGATAGGTCAACGAGCATGTGGATGTGATTCTCGATACCTCCAATTCGATAAAGAACGCATTTGTTGCGCTTTACAATGCTTGTGATAAAGCGATACATATCTTCGCAGTGTTCTGCGGCTATGGTCATCTTTCGATCTTTGGTGTTGATGACGATGTGATGGAGTGAAACAACTTTGCTCATAGATATATCATTTTCGCTGCAAAGATAGTAATAATAGGTGACTTTTGCAACCATGACTGCACACGTGTGCTATGAAAAAATGTGCGAAACGCCGTGCCTAACCAAAAAAAATCATCATTTTTTTATTGTATTTTAAAAACTTTTATTATATTTGCAGCGCAGAAGTGTGTCATTTCTTAATCTTACACGCCGAAATGTAACGTAAATTACTGAAAAACAGATAATTCTATTTTGTTAA
>JAEEJI010000249.1 GCA_016281825.1 Muribaculaceae bacterium
AAGCGTAAGGGAACCAGATTTATCTTCAACGAGGCATCGCCAAACGCCCTTTGCAAAATAAACAGTTCGCCCCACGCTGACCTGTATACCGTCACCGGTGGTGTTCCCACTGGCGGATATAGCAGCGCAAGAGCGTATCTGCTTATCCCTTGCAAAAAAGAAAAATGGCGATTTCCGTTGAAAGGATAAAGCTTTACGCTTTTGTCAAATATGTTATGCCCCAAGCGTAGTTGCCCTCGGTGGGGCGGTCAGCGTGGCGCATCGTGCAGTTGCACGATGCAAAGGTAGTGATTTTTCTCGAATAATTGCACCAAATTGCAAATATTTCGCAGATTTAGATAATCTTGTCTGCGCCTCAACAATGCTCAGCATTGTATTCGGCTTGCACAAGATTTGTTGACAAAGGTAGTGCAAGCTAGCGAATGCACCAAATTGCAAGCCTTGCAGAAAGGCTGCTTGGGTCTATCTCACGCAGATTACGCAGACCGGGGGTGTGCCAAAAGTCTGCTTGATAGCTTGCCCTGGCTTCGCTGACGTGCAAGCGCAGCCTTTGGCGAGCTAAAGGTTCGCTTCGCTCCACCCTCGGTGCGGACGTGGCAAGCCGCGTCCCTACCATGGTCGCCTCTGGTGACAACTGAAAACTGACAACTCTTTTTTGTGTTAAATGTTTGGCGGGTATGAATAGAATGATTACCTTTGCAGAAATTTAATTATTTGTAATTTACAAATTTGTAAAAATGAAGTTCTACGATAGAGAGGCTGAGATACAAGAACTTGTGCGCATTGATAAGCTAGCTCAAAGTAGTACTCAATTGACTGTCTTGATGGGCCGTCGCCGCATTGGCAAGACAACTCTGATGGTGCGGGCATTTGAGGGACAAAAGTACTTGTATTTCTTTGTGGGAAAGAAATCCGAACAGATACAATGTGCCGACTTTCAGCAACAAACTGAGGATGTGCTGGGACTGCACATTCATGGTCAAGTCGCTTCGTTTGCCTCCCTGCTAGAGGAGATTCTGATATTTAGCCGGAACGAGAAAGTGACCATCATCATCGATGAATTTCAGCGGCTTGCTGAAATCAATCAATCCATTATCAGTGACTTGCAGCGTGTCTGGGATAAGCATCATGCACTGGCTCATGTTCACCTGATTGCTTGTGGTAGCATTTATAGCATGATGAAGCGCATCTTTGAAGACCGCAAGGAGCCTCTGTTCGGACGCAAGACAGCGCAACTCATGCTGAAACCCTTTTCAGTCGAGACGCTTAAACAGATTCTGTCAGACCACAACCCGTCATATACGTCCGAGGATTTGCTAATGCTCTACGCCATCACCGGTGGAGTGGCCAAGTATGTGGCACAGCTGATGGATGCCGGATGCGCCACCTGGAAAACCATGCTGCATGAAGTGTGCCGTCCGTCCAGCACGTTCACTGACGAGGGGACAGAACTGTTGGTGGGCGAGTTTGGGAGGAGATACCAAGTGTACTACACCATTCTGCAACTCATCGCTTCGGGTATGACCACGCAGACCGAGATAGACAGTGTGGTGGGGAAAAATACAGGTCGGTACCTGGACACGCTCGAGAAGGAATATTCGCTCATTCGCAAGAGTCGGGCGCTTTGGGCCAAGCCAAACAGTCAAAGTGTGAAATACGTTATCGATGACTGCTTTTTGATGTTCTGGTTCAGGTTTATCGAGCGCAACCGCACATTGGTTGAGTTAGGAAAATATGATTTGCTCGAAGAACTGGTCCGCAATGAATATACTCAATTCAGCGGCATCGTGCTTGAGAATTATTTCCGCCAGCGATATGCCGAGATGGAGCGTGTTACCTTGGTTTCGCGTTGGTGGGATCGCAAGCGTGAGAACGAGATTGACCTAATTGCTTTGGAACAGTTGGATCATCGGGCGACCGTGGCTGAAGTCAAGCGTAATGCCAAGAAGTTTAGCGTCAAAGAACTGGAGTATAAATATCAGTTTGTCAAACAGTATCTTCGTGGTTACTCGGTCCAACTCATAGGCTTGTCGCTTGATGACATGTAATGCGTCGCTCTAACAGTCTTGAAGTCAAGCAATTGGCGCTGTTTGTTTAAATCTTAATCTTCTCGCCCAGGAACTTGGGCTGCTTGCCGGTGAACAAGTCCAGGTAGAGCTTGACGCGAGCCAACCGTTCGCGGCACTGCACCTTGAGCCACGGACCGCGGTGCGCCACGTCGCGCGCGTTGTAGGCGATGGCGTTGATGCCGTAGAATTGTGCCTGCACCAGCGCGCGCTCGTTGTGGAATTTCTGGGAGATGATGGTGAAGCTGTCCTGCCCGAAGATTTCCTTGGCGCGCACTACCGAGTCAAGGGTGCGGAAACCGGCGTAGTCCAGCACGATGCGGTCGGCAGGCACACCATGCACTACTAGCGAGTCACGCATCATCGTCGGCTCGTCGTAGTACTTCGATGAGTTGTCGCCACTGACCAGAATGTAGTCGACCTTGCCGGCATGGAACAGCTCGGCGGCGGCGTTGATGCGGAATGTGTAGTAAAAGTTGTGTGTCCTTCGTGGTGTTACAGGACTGGTTCCCAACAGCAGTCCCACACGGTTGTGCGGAATGTCCTTCACGTTGTCATAATTGCGTCCGCGAGCCGTCACCTTGACGGCAATGTCGCACACCACAATCAGTGCCAGGCATACTATGCCTAGCCATAAAATGCCTTTAAGAATCATCATCTTTTTCATGTGTTTAGTGTGTTTTGTGTGATAATATAGCAATGATGTGCAAAGGTAACTATTTTTCTCGACTTGTAAAAAAAACCGCCTGGCTTGCGAGCCAGGCGGTCAGATTGTGAATCAGGAATAAGGCATTAGCGAACAACCTTCATGGTCTCAACGGAGCCGTCGGTACGGGTGATGACCATGATGTTGATGCCGCTGAACGGCTTGTCGCTGGTCATACCGCTGAGGTTGACGTACTTCACGTTTGCGACGTTTTCGGCATCAATGCCCTCGATGGCGGTGATGACACCACCCTCGCCAGGACGATTCAACGTCAGACGCATCTTCGAGTTGCCGGCCGGCTTGGGCAGGTAGCAACGGTGAGCGGGCAGCGTGCCAGCCTCTGCCAGCAAGAACACGTCGTTGTACAGCACATAGTTCTCGTATGCAGCCAAAGTCATCGGATTAACAGAGCCCTTGAGTGCAGTAGCGGGAATATTACTTTCCAAGTCATCTTCAGCTACCAGCGGGGTTGTGATGTCGCTCATGTCATTCGGGCAGTAGAGCAACACACCCTTATCTGCAGGGATGTAGTTAATCTTTGTCACAGGAACTTCACTGCCCACTGCGTAATTCTCACCAACTACATACACCTCAACACCCTGGGGTGCTACCAGATTGTATGCACCATAGTAGGTTGCCCAACGGTGGTTAGCATCGAACAACACGCCATGCAGAATGCCATTCAGCGTAGCCGTGATGCTGATGGCGTTGGCAGGCATGGTGAAGGTATAAGTACCATCACCATTGTCGGTGATTGTTGACTGCAGAGCCGGATCGGTGACCAAACCAGCTGGCACAAAGTCGGCTGCGTTGTTAGGAGTGACGGTCACAGTCACCTCAGCGCCAACAGCAACTTGTGAGTTGTCTGTCTGGTTGGTGGTGAGGGTGTAATCAGCACTTGTTCCAAGGGTGATAGCGAACTTCTGAACCGTATAGGTCGCTGTGATGGTCACAGCCGAATAGGGCATCACAAAGGTGTTGTTTGTCGCATCGAATTCAACGGGATTATTATCTGCATCAACCACCGTGATAACACCAGTGCTGTTTTCCATTGTCGGCGTTGCCGTGACGGTTACCGTCTCCATGGCCGAAGCACGTTCGGCAGGGTTGGTAACCACTGTGCAACCCTCGGCATTGATAGTGATGGCATAGTCCCAGTCGCCCGTGATTGTGATGGTCGTGCGAGCGGCATTGACGGTGAATGTC
>JAEEJI010000026.1 GCA_016281825.1 Muribaculaceae bacterium
GAGACTTACTAGAATAGCCAATACTATCGTTTTGACTTTAATCATTTCTGAGCCTCTCATATTCACAATCTCATCGTGAGTTCGATAAAAGTTAAAGGGGCTGGCACTTGTTGCGGAGCCAGGCGGCTTCGTCGGGGGTGAGATAGGGGGTGAGGCGGTCAACGACCATTTGGTGGTAGGAGTTGATCTGCGCGACCTCCTCGGCGGTGAGCATCGTGCGGTCGATGAGCGATAGGTCGTAGGGGAATAGTGTCAGCGGTTCGAACTGCAGGAAGCGACCGAACTCCTCGGTCTGTCCAGCCTCGATGACGAGCAGCAGGTTCTCGGTGCGGATGCCATAGCGGCCCGACTTGTACAGTCCTGGTTCGTTACTGACAATCATGCCCGGCTCCAGCGGGTTGGGGTTGTTCTCGACGCGGATGCTGTGCGGTCCCTCGTGAACCCCGAGGAAGTGCCCCACCCCATGGCCTGTGCCATGCCAGAAGGTCATGCCTTCCTGCCATAGCGGTAAGCGTGCTAGTACGTCGAGGTTCACACCGCAAACGCCTGCGGGGAACTTGGCGCGCTGCAGCGCCAAATGTCCCTTGAGCACCAGAGTATAGTCGTGGCGCTCGTCATCAGTGGGATTGCCCAACGAGACCGTGCGGGTGATGTCGGTGGTTCCATCCAGGTACTGTCCGCCCGAGTCGACCAGCAGCAGTCCGTCGGCATGCAATGTGGAGGCGCTCTGTGCGTCAGCCTCATAGTGGACAATGGCGCCATGCTCCTTGTAGCCGCAGATCATCGCAAAGCTGTCGCCGCGGTAGTTCTCGCCCTTGGCGCGCTCTTGCTGGCCGCGCGTCCACACGTCCACCTCGTTGATGGTGCCACTGGCTGCGTTCTCCTCAATCCATCGGAACAGACGAACCAATGCTGCACCGTCACGCTCCATGGCGCGGCGGGTGCCGGCAATTTGCGCCTCATTCTTGATGGCCTTCAAGGCGGCGATGGGCGACGGCATGTAGACCTTCATCGACGGCAGCGCGTTGGCTAGCGTGTCACTCACCTTGTTCGGGTCGATAAGCACCACGTCATGCTCGCTGCGGCGTTCCAGATAGCGGATGATGTCGTCATAGTCGCGCACGCGGATGCCATAATGCTTCAAGTGTGCGGCGAATTCCTTGGTCACCTTCTTCTCGTCAATGAAAAGCGAGGTGTCCTTCTCGCTGACGTAAGCATGGGCGATAGCGACGGGGGTGAAGTCCACATCGCTACCGCGCATGTTGAACAGCCATGCAATCTCGTCGAGTGCGCTGATGAGCATCGCCTCGGCGCCGTTCAGCTCCAAGGAGGCGAGCAAGCGCTCCAACTTGTGATCGACGGTCTCGCCTGCGAGTTCCTCGTCGTGGACATACGCCTCGCCCATGGGGCGTGCAGGACGGTCGGTCCAGATGCGGTCGGCGGGCGCGAAGTCCGATGCCATCATGATGCCATTCTCACCGCAGAACCGCTCCAGGCGGTTGGCCTCCAAGGTGGAGAACAGGCGGCCGTCAATGCCGATGACCGCGTCCTCGCCCAGATTCTGCACGAGCCATTCCTCGCGGGTGAGGTCGGGCTCGTCACCATTCTCGCGCATGAGTACAAAGCCGCTGTCGGCCAACTGTTCCTCGGCCTGAAGGAAGTAGCGCGAGTCGGTCCACAGACAAGCCTGGTCCATGGTAACGATGGCAGTGCCGTTACTTCCCGTGAATCCCGAGACCCAGTCGCGGAACTTCCAGTGGTCACTGATATATTCACTCTGATGTGGGTCGGTGCCGGGGATGATCACGGCATCGACATGTACGCGCGCCATCTCCTGGCGCAATGCTTCGAGGTGTTGTCTTGTTTCTTGCATTGAATGATTATTTTGCCAGGGCAAACCGTGGCACTTATAATAATAGTTCGTTTACTTTCGGAAGATATCGGGGATGGGGACAGGACTGTGTGGGTTGAATCCCGCCGGCTTGGGACCATTGTTGAAGTCGGGCAAGTGGCTGCCATAGCCATTCCCGCTTTTCGAACCGCCAAACACATAGTCCAGCACTTGATAGAGCAGTCCGCCCACATCCATACTGATGGGTTGCCCCATGAGATTGATGGTGGGGGCGACGATAGGCACCGTTTTCCACTGACGAAGATAGGGATCATAGTAGCGTTGCGCGCCCACATCCAGGCTCATCGTCTCGCTCATCTTGATGCCCAATGTGCCACCATAGCGGGTGTCCTGCAAGTAGGGCATCGCCGCAATCCCGTGAAACCGCTGGTCACGGTAATACTGCCCAAACGCATTGAGGGTCAGGCGCTCGTTTAGGGCGAAACTGGCCCTGCCGTAGACACCATAATCGTTCCACGCCTCACGCCCAAAATGATACTTGTTCCCGCTCAATCCGGCTGTGACCACCAATCGCTCACCGATAGGCTGTGTGAACGAGATATTGGCACTTCCGATGTTGCCTAAGCCCGGCATCGCGGTATAGCTGCCGGCACCGGCCAGATAGCCCGTGCCAAAAGTGGCAATCACTCCCGCCGACGACCAGTTGCGGCTATAGGGGTCCATCACAAAATTGAAGTCTCGCGGCGTGGCAACAGGGTATCTGTAACTCACATCCAACTGGTCATAGGGGCGCAGGGTGCTAGACAGCCGCGCCGTGCGCCAATCGAGCTGGATAGGCTCGGTGAAGACAGGGCTGACTATCATTCCGCTGGAGGGCACGGGCGGTTGTGGAGTGACGGGTTGCGTGAAGCGTTCGGTCAATCCTTGCGTGTCAAGCTTCAACTGCAAGGGAGCGGTCTCTTGCGCCCTTGCAGTTGCAGCGATGACAGCAACTGCTGCTATGACAGTCAGTTTGTTCATTTTAGAAAATTATCCCACACCAGAAAACGGCTACTCCTTGTCGTACCAAGTGGAGTACATGAGGTAGTTGTGAGCGATTTTGACGTTGATTTCGCTGGCTTGCGAGGGGTCAACCATCTTCTTGAACTTGGCGGGGCTTCCGGCCCACAGTTCGTGAGGGCCAATCTTGGTGCCGCCCAGCACTACACTGCCAGCCGCCACGATGGCTCCCTCGCCCACCTCAGCGTGGTCAAGGATGATGCTGCCCATGCCGATAAGCGCCATGTCGCCAATCTTGGCGCCATGCACCACGACGTTGTGCCCGATGGACACGTCATTGCCAATTTCGGTCACTGATTTCTGATACAAGGTGTGAATCACCGCGTTGTCCTGGATGTTGACACGGTCGCCAATGGTGATGGTGTTGACATCGCCGCGGAGGACCGCACCGAACCAGATACTGCAACCGTCACCCATGGTCACGTCGCCCACGACAACGGCATTGTCGGCGAGGAAACAGTTCTCGCCTATTTTCGGCTCAAAGCCTCTTACTTTCTTGATAATTGCCACTTTGAGAATTAAGAATTAAGAATTAAGAATTGAGAATTGAGAATTAAGACCGCGCTTCGTGCTGGTAGACCGCAACGCTGGTAGTAGGTAGTATGCCAGGCGGTCATTATGCATTGTGCATTAGAACTCAATGGGCTGGCCGATGCAAGCGTCGGGGGCCTGGATGTGGAGCATGGCAGCGATGGTGGCGGCAATGTCAACCATGCCGTTTCGCTGCAGACGCTCGCCATGAGGCACATGCCAGCCGTAGAACACTAGCGGAATGTGCGAATCGCTCTGGTTCCATGTGCCGTGCGTACTGCCCTTGCCGTCGTGCGAACCCGAGTATATCCCAATGTTGGGAATGATGTAGAGTTCGCCACAACGCGCTGGATGATAGCCCTTGACAGCACGATCTACCACCTCGCGGGGGATGCCGCGGTCGTAGGCATGCTCGAAGTCGATGACCCAAGCGGTGCGGTCGTCACGCTCCAATGTGGCAATGATCTCGCGCTTCACCGCTTCACGGTCGACTCCAGCCGCCGCAATGGCATCATTCTCGAGGAACCAGTTATAGCCCATGTGTGTCTTGACCACCTCGGCGATGCCAAACTTCTCCTGAATGGCCGCATTGACCACCTTCTTAGCAGCACCATTGCCGAAGGTCTCGCTGGGCATGTTGTGTTCGGTCATGAACTTGTAGTTGTGGGTGCCGCCATGGTCAGCGGTGAGGAAGAGGAGGTAGTTGCCCTTGCCCACCTTCTGGTCCAGCACCTTGAAAAACTTTGCCAAGTCGATGTCCAGCTGCTCATAGACGCTGTCAAGCTGCAACGAACGGGTACTCCAAGTGTGCCCCACATAGTCGGTTGTCGAGATACTCACTGCCAACAAGTCGGGCACATCGTCCTGTCCCAGTTGCTCGCCGTCGATAGCGGCTGCGGCCATCTCAAACGTCATGGTCACACCGTTGCGGTTGTTCCACAGGTCGAAGTCCTTCATGGTCTTCTTGTTGTCCTTGTTGAACTTCTCGACCCACTTGGGCAGTTTGTCCATGTAATAGGTGCTGGTGATGAATCCCGGCACATTCTCGTCGTACCAAAATGCGCCGTCCGCACCATGCCCAGCGGGTAGGATAGCGGCGCGGTCTTTGAGCGAGACACCGATAACCTTAGCCTTCATGTCGGTCCCCAACTTCATTTGGTCGCCGATGGTAGTCACCAGCATGTTGCGCGGCGACGCCTTGCCCTTGTCGCTGGTCGTTCCCACGCCCAGGACGGTGGTGTCGTTGCAGCTCGAGACCGCCTTGCCATGAATCACCATGGTGTTGCCCACGATGCCATTGAATGCCGGCGTTGTGCCCGTGTAGACGCATGAGTGTCCACAAGCGGTGTACGTGGGCAGGTAGTCAATCATGGTGTTGCCACACGAGTAGCCGCCATCGAGCAGTCGGCGGATTCCCCCGTCGGGTTTCCACATGTTATTATAGGTGTACAGGTAGTCCCATCGCATCTGGTCTACCACGATACCGACCACCAACTTCGGGCGGTCAATCTGCGCTTGTGCGCTTGTTGCCATGCCCAACAGGGCCACGGCCAGGAGAAGGATTTTTTTCATATCAATAATCATTATCGGCCTCACCCCCTACCCCTCTCCAGAGGGAGAGGGGAGATTGACCGCAATCTATAATCTACCTTGTTGTTCCGCGGGTGACGAGGCGGGTGCGGACGATGCGCTTTTGTGCACGATCCAATGGGTATTTCCCCTCGACGAGTCCGATGAGAATCTCGGCCGCCTCGCGCCCCACTTCGATGCCATTTTGCTCGACGGTTGTCAGTTGTGGGTCACACGAGGTAGCGAGGTTTCCGTCGGTGAAGCCGCAAATCATCAGTTCGTCGGGCACCTTCAACCCCATGCGTTTGGCGGTGTATAGGATGCCTATTGCAGTGTCATCATTGACGGCGAAGAACGCATCGGGTCGATGGCCCATCTGCAGCAGCAGTGGCGTGATCATTTCGGCATCATCTCGGTTGTCACACAGCTTGATGAGTTCCTCGTCAGGCTTCAGTCCATTCTGATAGAGTGCGTCACGATAGCCGTTGAGGCGGTTCTTGGCAATCTCCAAGTTGAGCGACGTGCCATAGTAGGCAATGCGCCGGCACCCCCGCTCAATGAGGTAAGACACCGCTTTGAAGGCCGCCCTGTAGTCATCAACCACCACGCGGTTGGCATTGATGGCCGGGCAGATGCGGTCGTAAAACACCAGTGGCATCTTGTATTCAACCAGCCGCATAAAGTGGTCGTAGTGCACAGTATGTTTAGACTGCGCCGCGATAATGCCACAGACACGATTGCGATAAAAGTCATCACATAGCTGAGCCTCTCTCTCCTCGTTCTCTCCACTGCATGACACCAGTAGCCTGTAGCCTCGCTCACTTGCGAGCTGTTCGATGCCGGCAAGCACCGACGAGAAGTAATAATGCACAAACTCTGGCGTGATGACACCAATGACCTTGATGGGTACACGACGGCTGTTGCGCAGCGACTCTGCCACAATATTGGGGCGGAAATTATGCTCCCTCGCGAACTGCTGGATCATCTCCCGCCGTTGCTTGCTGATGCTGGGACTATCGCGCAAGGCACGCGACACGGTGGCGACCGAGACACCCAGCATGCGCGCCAAGTCCTTCATCGTCAGGGGCTGTCCTAGGGGATAGTTTTTATCCATATCAGTAGTTAAGTAGTTCAGAAGAGCCCCCCAGCCCCCTAAAGGGGGAGCAAGTATGTATCACGGCTACATGGAGGGCGTATATCAGCGTACAAAGATAGTGAGATTTGTTGGATTGCGCAAACGATTGCACGTGGTCTGCACATTTTTTAACAATATAATTACCTTTTTAATATAGCGGTTTTTTTAATTTTGCGTTGTTTATTGGCTAAATAGGTCAGCTTAACGACTAATCTACAACTACATAACTTTAACACCAAACAGAATGAAGAAGCAAGTACACTTGAGGATTCCCATGCGAGTCCTAACCCTTGTGATGGGCCTGTTCCTGTCACTGGGAGCCTTTGCACAAATCACTGTGCAGGGCCTTGTCAAGGATGCTACTGGCGAGGGTGTCATTGGCGCGTCCATCCGTGTGGTGGGCACTAACCAAGGCACCGTGACCGACTTCGACGGCAACTTCACGCTGTCGAACGTTCCGGCCGGCGCCACGCTCCAAGTATCGTCCATCGGCTACGTCACTCAGGAGGTGGTCGCAGCCCCCGAGATGGTCATCGAGCTGCAGGACAACACCCAGACGCTGAACGAGGTGGTTGTCATCGGTTACGGTGTGGCTCGCAAGAGCGACCTGACCGGTAGTGTGACCGCCATGCGCCCCGACTCCAAGAACAAAGGTGTCGTGGTGAGCGTCCAGGACCAGTTGGCCGGTAAGATTGCCGGTGTGAACGTCACCAGCGGCGGTGGTACGCCAGGCGGTGGCGCCACCATCCGTATCCGTGGTGGATCGTCGCTGAACGCCAGCAACGACCCGCTAATCGTCATCGACGGTGTCCCCATGGACAACAGCGGTGTGAAGGGTCTGGCAAACGGCCTGGCCATGGTCAACCCGCAGGACGTCGAGAGCTTTAACGTCTTGAAGGACGCATCGGCAACCGCTATCTACGGTAGCCGTGGATCGAACGGTGTCATCATCATCACCACCAAGAAAGGCCGCCGCGGCCAAAAGCCCACGGTGAGCTATAGCGGTAGCGTGACCATGAGCACCAAGAAGAAAACCATCGATGTGATGACAGGCGACGAGTATCGCGACTTTGTCTATGGGCTATACAAAGGCACTAGCAAAGCGAATGATGCATTCGGCTATTTGGCAGAACTTAACAGCGAAGGCAAAATCAAGCCAAATGGTCTAAAACAAACATCCACCGTTGAAAACGGCAAAGTTATTCGCCCCACAGAACTTCGTGACGCTGACGGCAATATATTGCCTAGCGTTTATGTTCCTGGCGCACTAGGAGACGCCAACACCGACTGGCAGAACGAGATTTATCGCACCGCATGGAGCCATGACCACAACCTGACGGTCGCCGGCTCGGTGGGACAAATCCTCCCCTACCGCGTATCGTTGGGCTTCACCGACGAGAACGGTATCCTCAAGACCAGTGAAATGAAGCGTTACACTGTGGCTGTCAACCTGAATCCCTCGTTCTTTGAGGACCACCTGACCTTCAACCTGAATGCCAAGTGGATGTGGGCGAAATCGCGCTATGCCGACGGCGGTGCTATCGGCAATGCCGTTCGTATGGACCCGACGCAGCCCATTACTACAAATGATCCTCTTTACGCCAATTTGGGCGGCTACTTCGGCTGGCTCTCAACCGCCGGCACCAATGGTTGGCCCTACATGCAGAACTCCAACGCTCCGCGCAACCCGGTTGCAACCCTCGACTTGAAGGACGACCGCGCCAACAGCCATTCGTTTGTTGGTAACGCCGACATCGACTATAAGATTCACGGCTTTGAGGACTTGCGTCTGCACCTGACGCTGGGTGGCGACTTCTCGGGCGGTAAGCAGGACACCGAGGTGAGCAACTATAGCCCCAATGCCAACTACTTCGGTTCGTATGGCTGGGACAAGATCACCAAGGAGAACCTGACGCTGAGCACCTACGCCCAGTACTACAAGGACTTCAACGAGGACAACCACTTTGACATCATGGCCGGTTACGAGTGGCAGCACTTCTGGCACAAACAGTACAACACCTACTGGGGCATCTACCCGAAGGTGGCTCCTGCCGGACAATATGGCTCTACTCCCGAGCTGGTTGCCAAGACTGGCCAAAAGTACAACGGCACCGAGATGAACGGTGGCCGCGGCGGCCGCTCGGAGAACTACCTGGTTTCGTTCTTCGGCCGTTTGAAC
>JAEEJI010000250.1 GCA_016281825.1 Muribaculaceae bacterium
ATCTTCATGACAGCGGTGAGCCTGTCGTTTATCTTAATGCCCCTCTTTAGGTAACAACATTCACAGGTAGCGGGCAGTTATCGACAGTTCGCTGTTAAGCATTCCCTTTGGCACACCTGAATAGATGATATCACCGCCGTTCTCACCAGCGCCGGGACCTAGTTCTATCACATGGTCGGCAGCCTTGATGACATCGGTGTTGTGTTCCACCACATAAACAGTATTGCCCTCGTCAACCATCTTGTTGAAGAGGTCGATGAGGTGGTGCACGTCCTTTAAATGCAGACCATCGGTGGGCTCGTCGATGATAAAGATGCCGCGCTTGCCACCATTCTCTTCAGGCGAAGTGTAAGCTTGCAGATAAGACGCTATCTTCATGCGCTGCAACTCGCCGCCCGAGAGGGTGCTAAGCGCCTGGTTGAGATGTAGATAGTCGAGCCCGACAATCATCAACGGACGCAACTTTTCCTCGATTGATGTACCTGCAAAAAATTCGCTGGCGCGTCGCACCGAGAGATCCATCACCTCGGCGATGTTCTTGCCGTCGAGGGTGTATTCGAGAGCCTCTTTCGAGTAACGCAGTCCACCGCAAGCCTCGCAGGTGGTCTCGATGTTGTCCATAAACGCCATCTCCGAAATCACCACGCCTTTACCACCGCACACTGGGCAGCCACCTTTTCCGTTGAAGGTGAAATACTGCTCCTTCATCTTGTGGGCTCGAGCAAAACGCTTGCGTATGTCGGGCGCTACGTCCATATAGGTCGCTGGCGTGGAACGCAGACTCACGCCAATGTTTTTCTGGCTGATATATACAATGCCATCAAGGTTGTTGCGGAAACACTCCATGAGCGAACTCTTTCCCGAGCCCGCCACGCCAGCCACCACGGCAAAGATGCCTAGCGGAAGGTCGATGTTCACGTGCTTGAGATTATGGAGCGATGCATCGCGCAAGGCAAATGTGCCGGTGGGCTTGCGAGGCGATGTGTTGAACTCTCCGCGCTGACTCAGCATCTGTCCTGTGGCTGTGCCGCTGTGTAGCAGCTGGCCATAGCTTCCCTCAAAGATTATCTGTCCTCCCCTACTTCCTGGACCAGGGCCTAGGTCCACAATGTGGTCGGCAATGGCAATCATCTCCTTGTGATGCTCCACAAGCAGCACGGTGTTGCCGGCGTCGCGCAAGCGACGCACCGAGTGTTTCATCTTCTCAATGTCGTGGTCGTGGAGGCCAGTGCTGGGTTCGTCGAGGATATACAGCACGTCGGCGAGCGACGAGTTGATATATTTGGCAATCTTGCAACGCTGCGCCTCACCGCCCGAGAGTGTGCCCACTGCACGGTCCAGGCTCAAATAACCAAGTCCTATCTCCTCAAGAGCGGTCAATCGCGCACTGATAGCTTTCTTCAAGTCCACAGCCAGCGGTGAAGTTAGGGCATTTATCCACTTATTAAGCTTTGTAATCGACATAGCGCACGCCTCGGCTATGTTTATGCCCTCAATCTTGCACGAGAGCACACGTGGGCTCAGGCGCGTGCCACCACAGTCGGGGCACACGCCCATGTTGAGCATGGGGTTGAGCACGGCGGCATGGAGCAGACCTTCCTCGCTGTTAATGATGCTGCGATACATGCGTGGGATGATGCCTTCATATTTCGCGCTCTTGGGCCAGTTTGACGGCGGATTCTTGAGGCGAATCTGCGGACTGTTGAGAAACAAGTCCAACTCCTCGGGGCTATAATCCTTGATTTTCTTGTCAAGGTCGAAGAGGCCACTATGGGCATAGCGAATCCATCGCCAACCGCCTTTGCCGAAGGCTATGTAGTGGATAGTGTCCTCATCGTTGAGGCTCTTGTCGAAGTCAACGAGTTTGTGGATATCGAGCTCACGAATCTCGCCCAGGCCCGAGCAGCGCGGACAGCTGCCCTCGGGATGGTTGAAGCTGAACGACTCGGCATATCCCACCCAAGGTTGACCAACGCGCGAGAACAGCAGGCGCAGCAACGCAGCTATGTCGGTATATGTCGCCACCGTGGAGCGAGAGTTCTGCGCTGGCTTCTTCTGGTCAATGACGATAGCGATGGGCAAGTTCTCGATGGCATCGACATGAGGGCGGCCATACTTGGGCAGATACTGTTGCACAAACGACGGGAAAGTGTCGTTCAGCTCCCGCCGCGACTTGGCGGCAATGGTGTCGAGCACCAGCGAACTCTTTCCCGAGCCCGACACTCCTGTGAATACCGTGATTTGATGCTTGGGAATCTCAAGCGACACGTCCTTGAGGTTATTCTCGCGCGCGCCGCGAATTATGATTTTGTCGATGTCCATGATTATACAACTTTATGACTGCAAAGATACAACTTTTTCACAACCCCACAATACACAAAAAAAACATCGCCACCACTATCAAGAGCAGTGACGATGATATATCTGTTAGTAGCTTTAGTTGTCAGTCATAGGTCGTTAACCGATAATCAATAACCGATAACCAATAACCAATAACCATTTTACCAAATTATAGTGCGGTCTTTCTCGTCGAGCCACATCTTAGCACCTGGCTTGATGTCGAAGGCCTTGAAGAAGGTGTCGATATTGCGCAGAGTGGCGTTAACGCGGTACTCGCCAAGTGAGTGCGGATCGCTCTTAGTCTGCATGTAGGCAGCCTCGGGAGTGATGTTCTCGGCCCAGATGCGACCATAGCTCAGATAGAAACGCTGCTCGGGAGTGAAGCCGTCAATCTTCTCGCCTGCCTGAGCCTGAGGTGTCTTCATGAAAGCATCATAAGCGATGCGCAGACCGCCCTGGTCGGCGATGTTCTCACCAAGTGTGAGGTGACCGTTGGCATGCTCACCATTGCCAAGGTCTATGGCGTCGAACTGCTCAGCGAGTTTCTCGGCTGCTTCGGTGAATTTCTCAGCATCCTCTTCGGTCCACCAGTCAACCATGTTGCCCTGATAGTCAAAGGTACGGCCCTGATCGTCAAAACCGTGAGTCATCTCATGACCAATCACCACGCCAATAGCGCCATAGTTGGTGGCATCGTCGGCCTTGGGATCAAAGAATGGAGCTTGCAGGATAGCGGCTGGGAACACGATTTCGTTGTTCTGTGGGTTATAGTAGGCGTTCACAGTCTGTGGTGTCATGCCCCACTCCTCGCGGTCAACGGGTTTTCCGTACTTCTCAAGGTTACGCTTGGTTCTCCACAGCGATGCAACCTTCATATTTTCATAGAGAGTCTTGCTTGGATCAACTTCGAGTTTGCTATAGTCTTTCCACTTGTCGGGATAGCCAACCTTTACGGTGAAAGAGTTGAGTTTAACAAGTGCGTTAACCTTAGTCTGGTCGCTCATCCAGTCGAGGCCAGCGATGCGCTCGGCGAGGGCTTTGCGAAGGTCGCCAATGAGTTTCACCATCTTGTCTTTGCTGTCGCCAGCGAAGTATTTATCCACATAGAGCTGGCCCACAGCCTCGCCCATCACGCCATTAGGAATGCTCATGCAGCGTTTCCAGCGAGCTTGGCGCTCTTTCTGTCCGCTAAGGGTGCGGCCATAGAAGTCAAAACTGGTCTCGCCCACCTCATCGCTGAGGTAGCCCGATGCGCCTGTGATAATCATTCCTGCCACATAGTCTTTGATTTCCTGATCTTTGAGGTTGAGCATCAGGTCGTTGGCAACGGCCATCACCTTAGGCTGCTCAAGGATAACGGTGCTGATATTCTTCACGCCCATAAGCTCGAAATAGCTTGCCCAGTCAATGGCGGGATAGTCGGCTTGCAACTGCTCGATGGTGCGAATGTTGTAGAGCTTAGAAATGTCGCGTTGCTCGGCACGGGTCATGCTTGCCTCGGCAAACTTATACTCGATGTCATAGATGGTCTTAGTGGCACGCTGAGCGTCTTTCTTCTTATATCCAGCAAGCATAAACATCTTTGTGAGATAGTCACGATATTGCTGTTGAATTTTCTTGCTATCGGCATCGGTCTTGAGGTAGTAGTCGCGGTCGGGCAGGCTCATAGACCCAGCACTCAGATACATAGTGTTAATGGCGCTGTTGGCAAGGTCGGCTTCAACGCCAATTCCGAAGAACGGCTCAACCAGGTTCATGTGCTGATAGGCGATGAACTCTGTGAGCTTCTTGCGGTCGAAATTCTTAAGGTCGGCAAGGTCTTGTTGGATAGGCTGAGTGCCCTCGGCGTTGCGGCGCACACTGTCCATTGCAAGTGCATAGAGGTCGGTAACCTTCTGACCATTGCTACCCTTGGCATGACTCTCATTGGCGAGGTTGTCAAAGAGAGCTTTAAGTTGGTCGCGGTTCTTCTCGGCAAGCTCGTTAAACACGCCAAAGCTCGAATACTCTGGCTTCAAAGGGTTCGCTTTCATCCAGCCACCGCCGGCATACTGATAAAAATCATCACCTGGATTCACTGTCACATCCATGTCTGCACGGTTCAATCCGTGCTTCTCGTTCTGGGTGCTCACGCTGAGGCAAAGCAGCAAAGCCATCGCC
>JAEEJI010000251.1 GCA_016281825.1 Muribaculaceae bacterium
CTCAATCCAGTGGTAAAGCTCCTTCTTGTCGGCCTCGAGGCTGCTCTCTGACAATGCCTTCCAGTCTTTCTTGCCGAACAGGCTTGCCGGTGGGGTGGCGTGGAAACTCAGCGTGAACGTACTACCGCGACGGGTGTACAACGGGTTGTCGATGCTGTTGCGCGACAGGGTGAAGCCCAGCACGATTGAGTTGGACACACCGTTCTGCATATAATAAAGGTATTCCCAGTTCTTCAGGCTATACCACTGGTAGCTCACGTCCGCCATCAGCGTGAAGTAGTCATCGGGCCATTTCAGACGCTTACCGAAGCCCACAGTCACACCTGCCATCTGCAGGTACTTGTTCGGGTCGTAGGCATTCTCGTAATAGTTGCTGCCGTAATAGTTGTTGCCATAGTAGTTGCCGTAGTAACCGCCATAATAATTGTTCATGTAGTAATTCTGCATGTAACTGGTGTACTGGCTGTGGTAGTACGACGAGTTGATACCTGTCTGGCGGCTGTAGAAGCCCGAAACTGATAGCGAGTTAGGACGCTTGCCACCGAACCACGGGTCAAGGAACGACACGCTATAGGCCTGGTAGTACTTCGCGTTGGTCTGCGCACTGATGGTGAATGTCTGACCGTCGCCCTGCGGGATGATGCCCTTGAAGCTCGACGGATGGAACAAGTTCTTGATGGAGAAGTTGGTGAACTTCAGACTCAGTTTGCCCAAGATACCCGTCTGACCCCAACCGGCCGAGAACTCAATCTGGTCATTGGCCTTTGACTCCAGGTTCAGGATGATATCAACTGTACCGTTGTCCTCGTTGGGCTCAGGACGGATGTCCATCTTCTCAGGATCGAAGTGTCCAGTCTGCGCAATCTCGCGTGCTGAACGCATCAGGTCGTCCTTGCTGAACAGGTCACCGGGACGCACGCGCAGCTCACGGCGAACCACCTTCTCGTACAAGCGGTCGTTGCCATTGATCACCACCTTATTAATACGCGCCTGCTTGCCCTCAAACATGCGCATCTCAAGGTCAATCGAGTCGCCTTGTACACGAGCCTCCACGGGAATCAGTTGGTAGAACAGGTAACCGTTGTTCATATACAGGTTGGCGACAGCGTCGTCATCTTCCTGAGTGCGCTTGTTCAGCAACTTCTGGTTGTAGACATCGCCCTTGCGGATGCCCAGCACCTCGTTGAGCACTGCCGACGGATAGACGGTGTTGCCTACCCATGACACACTGTTGATGTAGTATTTCTTGCCTTCGTCGACCGTGATGTGAACGTCTACCGTCTTGTCGTCGTAGTTCACCACGCTGTCGGCGGTGATGACCGCGTCGCGGTAGCCTTTCTCGTTATACTTGTCGATGATGCGTTGCTTGTCGTCCTCGTAGTCGGTGCGCACAAACTTCTTCTGGCTGAAGATTTTAAGAATGTCCCACTTCTCGTTGGTCTTCTTCATCGCGCGCTTGAGCTTGCGGTCGCTCAACACATTGTTGCCATCGATATAAATCTTGTGCACCTTGATTTTGTCATGCTTGTCGACGATGATGTCAACAATCACCTCGTTCTGGTTGCTGAGGTCCTCTTTCTGCTGCACGGTACACTCAGCCTTCTCAAAGCCCTTGTCGGCGTAGTACTTCTCGACCAGTTGCTTGATGCGGTTGGCGATGTTTGGTGTCATCTGGCTGCCCTGCACCAGTCCCAGACGCTCCTGGATGTCCTTCTTCTCACCACCCTTCATACCCACGTAGTTCACAGTCGACACGCGCGGTTGCTGGCGCAGGTTGAACACCAGCCACACCTTGTCGTGATAGGTCTTCTCGACCAGAATCTGCACCTTGCTGAACAGACCTTGGCGCCAGAAGCGCTTGGCAACGGCTTTCAGGTCGTCACCCGGAATCTCCAGGCGCTGACCGATCGACAGGCCCGAATAGCCCAAGATGATGTTGGTGTCGTAGTTGTCCACACCCTGGACGCGCACACCAGCCAGCTCGTAGACCGAGGGGGAGTTGGTGAACACGACCTTGGGGTTAAAGATGGTGTCATTGACCGTATAGGTCTCTTGGGCACCCATCGTCAGGACACCCGCAACCATTGCGGTCAGTAGCAGAAGTGACTTATATCGCATAGAAATAATTTAATTCGATAATTCGTGAAAAACTAAACTTGTTCAAGCCGTCTCGTTCTGGACCTGTTCGCTCGTCTTACCATAACGCCGCTCGCGCTGCTGGTAGGCGAGGATGGCGTCGACAAAGTCCTGTTTGCTGAATTCGGGCCAGTACTTGTCGGTAAAGTACAGTTCGCTGTAGGCAATCTGCCACAACAGATAGTTGCTGATGCGTAGGTCGCCGCCTGTGCGGATGAGCAGGTCAGGGTCGGGCATAGACGAGGTTGTCAGGTGGTTCGATAGCAGTTCGTCGGTGATGTCCTGCGGATCCAGATGACCCTCTTTTGCCTCGGTGGCGAGGGCGCGGCAAGCCTGCACCAGCTCCCAGCGTGAAGAGTAGCTCAACGCCAAGCACAACTCCAGTCCTGTGCAATGCGCAGTGTCGCGGAAGCAACCTTCCAAGCGCTCGCGTGCAAAAGCGGGCATACGGCTCAGGTCGCCAATCGCCGTCAAATGGACATTGTTTTTGATCAGGTCGGCGGTCTCGCGCTCGATGGCCGTAACAACAAGGTTCATCAAGATGTCCACCTCGGCCTGAGGACGATTCCAATTCTCGGTAGAGAAGGTGTAGAGCGTCAAGTACTTCACGCCCACATCGTTGGCAATCTCAACTATATTGCGCACAGTGTCCACACCGGTCTTGTGACCGACACTGCGGTCGAACCCATGTGACTTGGCCCAGCGGCCGTTGCCATCCATGATGATGGCTACATGGCGCGGTACCCTTGTCTTATCTATTTGTGCTATCTGTCCGTTCATCGTTTTATATAGACTTTAGCCGAATATCTATCAACTATAAACTATCAACTATCAACTAATCCACATAGTGGCATTTTACGCATCGCTTGCTGAACTCGTAGCTCACCGTGAACATTGCCACTGAGTACCAGTCGGTATTCTTGGCAAACGAGTGCGTCACACCGTAGAGGTCGCTCAACCCGTCGATGTTGTCACCGAAGCACTTGCGCATGGTGAACTCGAATCCCAGGTTCAGGCGTTCTTTGAGTTTATATTTCACCCCGACACCCATCGGCAGGTTCATCGCAAATCCCGTGTTCCCGTCGCAAAACGCCATCGTGGCACCTAAGCCCAACGTGATGTAGGGCGAGATGCGCTTGTATTTCTTGTATCGAGGCCCAGAGCCAAAGTGGAAAAAGTTGAACTCCAGCTGGGCTCCCAGATCAATCACGTTTGACTTGAACGAGTAGCGTTCGTCGAAGGGGAACTTGCTCTGCATGTCATTGCTGTCGCCTTTCAGACCCACATACAGCAGGTCGCCCTTGACGGCCCACCGGCTGTTGGCGATGTAGCGGAACGTGCCGCCGCCCACGATGCCAGGGTGCTTGTACATGTTGCTGTTGTTCACGTCACCCAGATAGCCGCTGATGCCCAGCGCGGGACCGAACTCATAGCGGTAGTCTTGGGCAAACAGCGAGGGCAAGCACGCACACACCAGTGACAGTATGACCAGTAGCCGTCTCATTGTCAATAGGTGGGTTGGTAGGTCAGGCGGTTAATCACGCCACACCACACGTTGTTCAGCAACACGCCTTGGGCGTTATAACCGCCGAACAGGTAAATGTAAGGTGTGTCCCATTCTGTCACAGGCTGGCTCACGCGACGCGGAGCATGGCTGGAACTGGTGGTCTTGTTCACGATGATAGCTTGGGCATTGCCCATCGACGGCAGGTGGTCGGGCCACTGGAGCATGCTGGACGCTTCGCTCCATGTGATGCCCTGGTTGCGAGACATGTAGGTCGTGCGGTTTGCCGTACCGTCAGCCTTGAAACCACCCATCACCAGCCAAGTGGGTTTTTGTGTGGCTTTGTAATTGACTGCACTGACATCGTAGGTGTAGTAGGAAATGAGTGTCACTCCGCGCAGAGCTGGAAGGGTGTCGTTCTCACTGTTGATGCAGGCCCAGGTGTTGCCGTCATAGCCCCATGTCTTGTGGCCTACTGTGCCGTCGGCGAGCGTGCCACCCACCATCACGGCTTGCGGTGCAACAGTCCACTTGTGCTCCGACAGCACCAGTTGCGACAGGTCGCTTATGGGAAAGTCGGCGGGAACAGCCGTAGCGGTGAACCCGTCGCGGCGAGGGTACTCATCGAGGAGCGGATTCTCGTCGGCGGTAATGCCCAACACACGGTCATCGTAACCACCGATGATGCGCAGCCAGTGCGTGCCGGTTGTCGTCCATGATAAGCCGTCATCACTGGTGTAGAGCTCGCCAGAAGTGTCAAGCAGGTAATAGGCATTGTCGCTGGCGGCGAAACTGTTGACATCGGGCTCAAACCCTAGCGAGAGCGTTGTGGTGGTCCAAGAGCCAGATGGATTCTGGGTCAAGGAAAGACGGTAGTCGTTGGCGGTCTGAACCAGGCAAGCCACTTCGTCACCGAGACGAACCGTGCGTTGCGACAGGTTGTCATCGGCGGCACCGGGCAGGTCGCGCCGCGCGCTCAGGGACCAACTCAACGAGTCGGGCTCGTTCTGGTGCACGTTCACATGGATAGCATAGCGGCGCGTCACTGTGCCGTCGTAAGAGTTCACCTCAAGTACAGCCGTGCCGGTGAAGTTCAGACTGTCGGTCGATGAACTGCTGTAGGTGATGGTGTCACGCTGGACGGAACCATTCTTGCTATAGGTCAGGTAATACTTTACCGTGCCCACCGATGACTTGAACGTCAACTTGGTCAGCAGATGCGACACGTCAGTACCCACCGGCAGCGAGTCCACGTTGTATATCTGGTTGCGAACGGGGTCGACGGTGAAGTGTACCGAGTCAAGGTTGGCCAGCACGTTCTCGTTGGCCTGAAGATTGAACGAGGATACCAGCGCGTTGGTGATGCTCGTTGAGTAGACGATGGTATCGTCATTGTCATCCTTGTCTTTCTTGCACGAGGTGGCGACCACGGCAAACAGGAGTATCAGGAGAATGATGTGATTTTTTGATCTCATTACTTTGCTTTGCAAAATTAGCGTGTAAAATTAGTACAATGCACGTTAACGGACATCATCATTTAAGATATTAAAGGGCAAATTGCCGTTTTTTACACCTTTTTAACGCGAAAACTACACGAAAAGTTGCGTGAACACCAAAAAACACCTACTTTTGGACCATGAATTATCAAGATTCTTCCAAACTGATGCACGACCGTCTGGATGCCGTCTACGGCAAAGGCGAAGTCGATGCCATGACGCGTCTGATCATGGACGAAATCCTGCATTGCTCACCCGTAGACCTGGTGTTGCGCGCCGACCATGAGGTGCCTGAGTTTTTCCCCGCCAAACTGGAGCAAATCCTAGCCCGCCTCGAGCGGCAAGAACCCATCCAGCACATACTGGGAGTGGCGCAGTTTCATGGACACCGCTTCAAGGTGACCCCCGACACGCTCGTGCCGAGGCCCGAGACCGAGCAATTGGTTGACATGATTGTGGACCAGTACGGCGATTGCGAGGACTTGCGAATCATGGATGTGGGTACGGGTACTGGCTGCATCGCCATCTCATTGGCGCGTGCCCTGCGATTCGCCCAGGTCACAGCCATCGACGTCTGCACCGCGGCGCTCGCGGTGGCGCAGGAGAACGCCCAAGCCTTGAAAACACGCGTCAAATTCATCCGGGCCGACATCTTTTCCATGCCATTGGGGGCGCCTGCCTCGCTTGACATCGTGGTGAGCAATCCGCCATACGTCTGTGTGAGCGAACAGGCCGGTATGGAACGCAATGTGCTTGATTATGAACCGCATATTGCTTTGTTTGTCCCCGATGACGACCCATTGCTCTACTATCGTTCCATCGCTCTCCATGCCGCCAATGCCTTGGCTCCTGGTGGAAGAGTCTACCTCGAGGTGAACCGCCGTTTCGCCCACGAGGTTGCCGACCTCCTGCACAACCACGGCTTCACCAACACACGCGTCATCCGAGACATCTACAACAACGACCGCTTCGTCAACGCCCAAATCTCAAAATGATACAATCAGGGACGGTTCTAATCTGTATCATTTTTCTAATTTTGATATAATCGGGGACGGTTCTAAATTGTATCATTTTTGCTAATTTGATACAACTAAGAACCGTCCCTAATTATATCATTTTTGGATGTGCTTGTGCCAAATACGTTGAATCGTTGGTCTGCTGATACCCAAAATTCGAGCTAGTTGTTGCTGGCTTATTCCAGCCAACAAAGCTTGAATGATATAGTTATTTCTTTCTTTTTTCGCGAGATTTCGTATATCCGAGATGTTGATGCCTTCGGGCAGGAGGCTTTCTGCTATGAATTTCGAGTGGGCATGATTGTTGGCTCGTTCTGTCTCAATAGCTGACACGAATCGTTCTATTTCGGGATTTTGTAAAACCGTTTCTCGCAATTCTTGCCAGTCAGCATTTCCAAATGGAACTGATTGCGCACAAATTCTGACATGTTCGGGGGACGGGTTTTCGAATTCATGCCAACTGCTCCATTTGTATTGGCTTGGTAATTTAGCCAGTCTGGCCTCAACTGGATTGAAATGGATGTAGCGAAGCAATGTGACATAATATTTTGAGTCTCCTACCGGTTCGCTTTTGAATCGATCTTGAAATAGATGCCCCGTACGTTCATAACGGTTGTTGTAGTAAATGGCATAAGAAACGCCAATACGTTTAATTGTTCGCTCCAACGTTTCGCCAACCTCGCCGATAAGTAGGTGTATATGGTTGGGCATCAGGCAGTAGGCATATATAGCGCAGCCGGGGAGAGTTGAAGTCTCATTTTTGTCCTTTGCTGTGCTTACTACTGATAGGGTCTTTAACATCTTCATGTAGTCCAAATCGTCATGAAAGATAGTTGTTTTGTTGATACCACGCATCATTACATGGTATACTCCTGTCGGACTTAATTCTCTGGATTTTCGAGGCATAATGTTAGTTAATCTGGTTCAGGCCGCAAAAATACAAATAATTCTCGAATGATACAACACGGGACGGTTCTAAATTGTATCATCTTCGCAAATTTGATACAATTAAGAACCGTCCCCATTGTATCATAAAGGGTCCTTTATTGCAAAAAGTGGCAAAAAATTTGCAACTGTGACACATTATTAGTAATTTTGTCAACTTTTTAAAGCCACTTGACAATAACTAAAACCTATCAGATATGACAAAATCTCATTTCAAAACTGCCATTTACCATGGCATGAACCTGATGCTGGCTGTGGCGATGGCAGTGATGTTCACTGCATGCAAGACGCAGACAATGAACCAAACGGCCACCTACCAGCCGCAACCAGAAAATAAACCTATCCAGATGATCCTCGACTCGGATTTCGGCAGTTCGACCGATGACTTGTTCGCACTGATGATGATTCATCACTACATTGATGAAGGCAAGGTTGATCTCAAGGGCGTCGTCGTGGACCGAGAGGGCGAGAAAAACGCTGAATTGGTCGATATCTTCAACACCTACTATGGCCATCCCAATATCCCCATCGGACTGGAGAGAAACGGCGTGAAGAATCCCCGCTGCTTCATCCCCTACAACGGCATCTGCGACCTCAAGGACGCACAAGGCAACCCGCTGTACGAGCGCACATTGACCGACAATAATTTCATGGACGGCTACCGTCTCTACCGCAAACTCCTCAGCCAGGCCGAGGACAAGTCGGTGGTGATTGTAGCCATTGGTTTTGTCACCACGATTGCCGAACTGTTCCAGTCGGGAGCAGACGAGTTCTCGTCACTGAACGGTGTGGACCTCTTTGGACAGAAAGTCAAGGCCGTCTACATCCAGTCGGGACGCTTCGAGTCAGGAGATAGCCTCAGCGGTTACAACATGCGTGCCGCCTCCAAGCAGTCGGCTATCTTCTACGACAAGCTGCCACACAATGTCGATATCGTCATGTCGCCCAGCAACATTGGCGACCTCATGGACTATCCGCCAAAGGATGTCCTCATTGACTTGTCATACACCGAGCGCAACCCCATCAAGTCGGTCTACACTTACTATACCTGCGACACCGGCCAACGCATGTGGGACACCAATTGTCTGGTCAACGCCGTCCTCGGCGATGATGAGTATATCCTCTCGCCACGAGGCTATGTCACATTTGTCGACAAGGGCGAGGAGTCGCTCATGCTCTTCAAGCAGGACCCCAATGGCAACGCGCGCTACCAGATGCCCGGCGACACCTACTTTGCCGAGGCCAAGCTCATGGACATCCGCAAGTACAACCGCATGAACCGCTATCCGTCGGCTTACAGCATTGAGTCGCCGCAGCCGCAGTACATCAAGCATGAGGCCGCCGTGTGGGCGCAGCAGCGCATGAACCAACTCGTGGACAAGTATCTAGGCTCGGCAGGCAACACGCTCGACCCCGATGATGTGCGCGCGATGTTCCGACCACTGGGCTACACCGGACCCAATGCCGCCGACTATAAGGAGGCCGAGGTCTTGGTGACAGATGCCGTCTATGACCGCATGCTCGAGAAGGCCATACGCAACGGCAAGCGCGACCTGGTCATCGTCACTGGACCGCCCTCAAGCGGCAAGAGTACGGCAATCAAGCAGCTCAACTTAAAGAAGGCGGGACTCATCTATGACGCGAACCTAGTGGGAGAACACACCCTGCAGAACGTCATCGACAAGGCAAAACGCGCCGGCATGCAGCAGATTACCCTTGTGCCCGTCTACAACGATCCACTCACCTGCTACAAGAACAGTGTGAGCCGTGGCCAGCGCACTTGGCGTTACACCGCTGTCGATTACCTCGTAAGCTCGTTCCGCGACAACATCGGCCGCTTGGCGCAGATTCGCAATGCTTATCCCGACATCATGATACAGCCCATTGACTGCACCAACAACCAGGGCTGGAAACCCGTCACCATCGAGGATGCCCTCAAGTGGGATTACACGGTCACTGACGATGAGCTGAACAGCGTACTCACCTATCTGAACGGCCTCATCGACGAGGGCGAACTCGATGCCAGCGTCATTGAGTCGGCCACAGGTAACCTCACCGGCATCGCAACCCAGAGCCAAGCAAACAAGACTCTGGCCCAGCAAATCACCCAAAAGGTCCAGGCCATCATGCAGGCCTACCGCATGCGTTAAAGTCATGAGCGGGCAAGAGGAGAAATTGCGGGGAAACAACTGGCTGCAGCGCGTGTGGTACTTCTATGTCGACGGCTTCAAGGCCATGACGCTGGGGCGTACCCTGTGGCTCATCATTGCCATCAAGGTGATTGTGTTCTTCGTCATCCTGCGCTTCATCTTCTTCCCCGACTTCCTCGCCACCAAGGCCTCGACCGACGAGCAAAAGGCTCAATACGTCCGCCAACAGATGGTGAGTACGCCCCCCTCACTCCCCCCTGAAGAGGGGGAAGCCCATTAAGACTACAACAAGAATCAAGACATGTCTATGTTTTCCGAGACGAGTCTTGGAAAACTGATAACTGATAACTATATATACATGAACGAACTAACAACACTTGTCGACTGGTCGAGGGCGCAATTCGCCCTCACAGCCATTTACCACTGGCTCTTCGTGCCGCTCACTTTGGGCTTGGGCGTGATAGTAGCCATCATGGAGACCATTTACTTACGCTCGCGCGACGAGAAGTGGCTCGCGACGACCAAATTCTGGATGACCATCTTTGGCATCAATTTTGCCATCGGTGTCGCCACGGGTATCATCCTGGAGTTTGAGTTCGGTACCAACTGGAGCAATTACAGTTGGTTTGTTGGTGACATCTTCGGCGCACCGCTGGCCATCGAGGGCATCCTCGCCTTCTTCATGGAGTCGACCTTCATCGCCGTGATGTTCTTCGGATGGAAGAAGGTTAGTCCTCGTTTCCACCTCGCCGCTACCTGGCTCACCGCCATCGGCGCGAGCTTGAGCGCGTTGTGGATCCTGGTGGCCAATGCTTGGATGCAGTACCCCACGGGGTGCGAGTTCAATCCTGCCACTATGCGGAACGAGATGACCTCGTTCTGGGCGGTAGCCTGTTCACCTATGGCGATGAGCAAGTTCTTCCACGCCGTCCTCAGCGCCTGGACGCTCAGTGGTGTCTTTGTCGTGGGTGTGTGTGCCTGGATGATGCTCAGGGGACGCAATGTAGAGCACTGCAAGCGCAGCCTCAAGGTAGGGGCGTGGGTCGGTGTCATCGGCATCATCCTCACCAGCATTACGGGCGACACCAGCGCCGTGACTGTGGCAAAGTACCAGCCCATGAAACTTGCCGCCATGGAGGGACTCTACAAGGGCGACTTCAAGCAGAGCATCGTCGCTGCGGGTATCATCAATCCTGCCAAGACGGTGACCAACGATGAAGACCCCTACTTGTTTGACATCTCCATCCCCTATGGCTTGTCGTTCCTTGCAACGCATGACTTCAACGCATTTGTCCCGGGCATCCAGGACATCATCGATGGTGTGAGCTTCGATGCCAATGGTGACAGTGTCAACACCGTCTCCTATGCTGAGCGCATCCAGCGCGGAAAGGCCGTGCAAGAGATGCTCGCGCAGTATGACGCGGCAAACCGTGCAAGCGACAAGATGCTGACCGACAGTCTGCACACTGCCATCAACCGAGACATGCAGTACTTCGGCTATGCTTACCTCGACAGTCCCGAGGAGGCCGTCCCCAATGTGCCGATGACCTTTTACACTTTCCACCTGATGGTAACCATCGGTGGTTACTTGGTACTGTTCCTGCTTCTGGCTCTGCTCTTTGTCTATAAGCCAAAGATTCTGGAGAAAGCCAAGTGGAACAAGTGGTGGTACTGGTTGTGCATCATCACCATCCCGCTGACCTACCTGTGCAGTGCTGCTGGATGGATTGTCGCCGAGGTGGGACGTCAGCCCTGGACCATTCAGGACCTCATGCCCAACAAGGTGGCCATCAGTGACCTCAGCGCCGGCTACGTGCAGTTGACCTTCTGGATCTTTGCGGTGCTCTTCACGGCATTGCTCATCGCCGACATCAGCATCATCTGCCGCCAAGTCAGCAAAAAGTCAAAAGAAGACCTTGATGTTGTTAAAGGATAAAGAGAAATTTCGGGTGGGGGTTATGACCACCACCCAATAATTCTCAATTCTCAATTTTCAATTCTCAATTAGAAAAGGAATGGACTACACGATATTACAAAACTACTGGTGGCTCATCATGTCGGTGCTGGGAGCGCTGTTGGTCTTCATGCTCTTTGTGCAGGGCGGACAGTCGATGCTCTTTCACTATACCGACGAGAGCCGCAATCTGCTCACCCATTCGCTAGGACGCAAGTGGGAGCTCACGTTCACCACATTGGTGACTTTTGGCGGAGCGTTCTTCGCATCGTTCCCGCTGTTCTATTCCACCAGTTTCGGTGGCGCTTATTGGCTGTGGATGCTCATCTTGCTGAGCTTTGTCATCCAGGCCATCAGTTATGAGTATCGAGCCAAGCAAGGCAATGTCTACGGACACAACTTCTATGACGTGCTGCTGCTCATAAACGGCATCGTCGGCCCAATCTTGTTGGGTGTGGCTGTTGCCACGATGTTCTTCGGTGCCGAGTTCACCGTCACCAAGACCAACATCCTCAATGTCGACTCGTCGGCCATCAGCACCTGGGGGCCGCTGCACGGCCTCGAGGCCATCGCCTGCTGGAAGAACCTGCTCTTTGGACTGATGGTGCTCTTCTTGGCACGTGTGTTGGCATCGCTTTACTTCATCAACAATATCGACGATGAGGACGTGCGCAACAGCCAGCGTCGCATGCTCGACTGGAACGGCGGCATCTTTGTGTTCCTCTTCTTGGCAACGGCTGCCGTTTTGTTGTGCAGTCCGGGTGTGCAGGTTGATGCCGACGGAAACGCACAATGGGTCAACTACCGTTATCTGATCAATTTCCTGCAGATGTGGTGGTTCCTTATCATCTTCCTTGTGGGTGTGGTGATGGTGCTGTGGGGCATCGGCAAGACCTTGCTCAAGCCCGACTATCGCTGTGGCATCTGGTTCGGCGGACTAGGCACCGTGCTTGTAGTGCTCGCGCTCTTCGGTGTGCTGGGCTACAACAACACTGCCTACTATCCTTCGCTGCTCGACGTGCAGTCGTCGCTCACCATCCGCAACAGCTCATCCAGTGAGTTCACGCTCACCGCCATGAGCATCGTGAGCATTCTTGTGCCCTTCGTGTTGGCCTACATCGCTTACTGCTGGTACGCCATGGACCGCAAGAAGCTCACCCGCGACGAGATCTCAGAGAATTCACATTAATAACGAATACATAAGACAATGAAAAAAACTATCTTTTTACTCTTTGCCTGTTTGGCCTTTTCTGTCAGCCTTACAGCCAACGCTGAGGCCTACTATCTGATAGGTGAGTTTAACCAATGGAATGAAGATGAAGAAGCAATGGTTCCATTTGTTGCAAAGAGTGACGGCTCGTATGTTCTCACTCGCACCTTAAAAGGAGCCTTCAAGGTCAAGGATGATGCTGGAAACTGGTACGGTGGCTACACTGGGAACGACACCTACTATTGGCTGACCACTAGCAATCCGAGTGTCAACCTGTGCGATGGTGCCAATTTGTACCTTGACGGTGAGTCGGCCACCTATACCTTGACCATTGCTAATGGTGTGCTCACTGCGACTGGATTCGGCACACCGCCGACACCACGTACCCCTGAAGAATGGATGCTGGAATGGTATGATTGTGCTCCAATTATTAATGATGATGGTACTTATACGGTTGCGTCTGCATGGTTCTTACTTGATTATGGTCTAGACTTCTCTCTTAATCCAGTTGCTGATGACTATAACATGGATTTAGACACCACGGATGTCGGGGGTGAACCAGTTTATACCGTCCTTGACAAGACGAAGTTCTCATTTAGCATCTACACTGATTACAACAAACTATACGTCTTTGACCCAGAAGTTTATTCGGAATTCACAGAGCCAACGGCCAACGTATACCTCTTCAACATTCTGCCTCAAGAAGCTCAAGGGTATGGTTCTACAGCTAACTTTGAATTATGGGGTCCGCACTTCCCTGGCTTAACAAATCAGGTAGAAGAGTTAATTGAAAATGGAATTCAGGTTGAACCGTTCTTCAAGTATCGTATCGGCATCCAGACACATTACACCGTCAATGGCGTGACGACTTCATCAGGTATTGCTTGGTGGGGTGAGTTGCCCCC
>JAEEJI010000252.1 GCA_016281825.1 Muribaculaceae bacterium
AGCCATTCCCCTTCCCTAAAATAAAAAACTGCGCTTAATATTTGTCTTTGCGCTCGCCTTGCTCCAATTTTACTATTTTTTGGGATAATTGTTGAACCACGCGTGCGTAAGAATATATACTTTTGCAAAGTCGAATTCTGGCTTCCGCAGATATTTATCTCACTCAGATTTCGCCGAATAGAAATTTTAACCCACTGATGATATGAAAATCAAAAAACAAAACTTCCGATGGATCGGGCTGTGCCTGGCTTGTATGCTTTTGGGCATGAATGCGCTGGCCGACAGCCACGACTACAGCCAAGGCAAATGGACTGTCAGCCTGGACGATGCCACAAGCAGGTTCGCCCTGTTGAAAGATGGCCAACCCGTGCTGAGCGAGGTCTGTGCTCGTTTCAAGTATGGCTCAACTGTCTACGAGACGGCAGGCTATGGCACTGCCAGCGTTAGCGAAAACACGCTTAGCGATGTGGTGGGCAACGGCAAGCAGGTAGTAATTACCTACACCAGCACTGGTCGCCCGACGGTGGAGCAAAGGTTTCGCTTGTATGATGGCAAAGACTTTTTACTCACCGATGTCACGTTGTCAATGCCCGATGGCAGCGCACTTGCTTCAAACTACATCTGCCCCATATTCAGTGAAGCGGAAAATCTGTTTTTGCCGCAAAATGCGCACAACCGTTTCTTGACGGTTCCCTACGACAACGACGGCTTTGTCACCTATGGCTCTTACCCGCTGAGCCGCGGCAACAGCCCCACCAGCGCAGGTGCAGGCCGTTTTGCCCGCGACAGCATCTCGTTTGAGGTGACCGCTATCTTCAACGGCGAGACACAGCAAGGCATGGTCATCGGTTCAGTGAGCCACGACACCTGGAAGAGCGCAGTGCGCCTCACGGGCAGCCCGCTGATACAAAGTCACATTTCACGGCTGGAATGCTTCAGCGGCGTGACCCATGCTGCAACGCGCGATGAGCACAATGGTTACCTTCAACCACACGGAGCCGTCAAAGGCGCTCGCGTGAGTTCGGCAACGATGATGGTGGGCTTGTTTGACGACTGGCGCACAGGATTGGAAACCTATGGCGAGGTCAACGCAGCCATCACGCCAGGTCACCCCTACAAAGGTCCCGCCATCTGGGGTTGGAACAGTTGGGGCGGCATGGAAAAGCATTGCAACTATGAGGGCGCACTATCGGTGTCAGACTTCATCAAGGAAAACATCCAGGACCAGGGTAACTTTGCCAAAGATGGCGTGATTTATGTGGGCCTAGACGCATGGGACAACATGAACTGGGAGCAACGCAAACGCTTTGTGGAATATTGCCATGCCAATGGCCAGGAAGCTGGTGCTTACTGGACACCCTGGAGCGACTGGGTGGGTGACCCGAGCCGTACGCTAGAGGGCAACCACGGCTACACCTACGGCCAAGCGCAGTCACGCGTCAATGGTCAACTGAGTGGCGGCTTTGACCCCACAGCTCCCGCAACGCTGTCGCGCGTAGACTGGTACTGCGAGAAGTTCCTGCAGAGCGGGTTCAAATATTTGAAGCTAGATTTCCTGAACAGCGGCAGCAAGGAGTGTGACCATTTCTACCGCGAAGACATCACCACTGGCACTCAAGCCTATAACTTTGGCATGAACTATCTGCGCGAACGTCTGGGTGACAGTGTCATCATTGACCTATCCATTTCCCCGTTGTTCCCCTACCAATTTGCCGACGCTCGCCGCATCAGCTGCGATGCTTGGGGCGAGATGTGGCACACCAACTACATGATGAATAGTTTCTCATTCGGCTGGTGGCTCGACCGGATGTATGCGTTCAACGACCCCGACCATTTGGTGATGGGCAACCGCAGTGATGCCGAGAACATCTCGCGCATGACCACCGCCGTGGTGACGGGCTACTGCATCCTGGGCGACAACTTGAGCACACGCGGATCGTATGTGGGCACTGCCGTCTCACAGCAGAAGGCTAAGAAATACAGCACCTATGAGCGCATCAACGACCTGATTGCCATGCGCCTACACTTCCGTCCCGCATATGGCCATCACGTCTATGGTTCCAACAGTTCGGTAGACCTGTTCTATGCCGAGGCCGAAGACTCCTATGTGATCGCACACTTCAACTATGGCCAGGGCGACAAGAACGTAGAAATAGACCTCTCGACGCTGGGCATCGATGCCAACCAGATTGACATCAGCCGCAGCATGGAATGCTGGACAGGCATGGCTGTCAACATCAGCAACGGCAAGCTAACCTATATCCTGCTCAACGACCGCGCCAAGGTGTTCCGGCTCTATAAGCAATAGTGAAGACCGCACTCTTAACTAAAATATAACAACAAGAGAAAATAATTAACATCAAACCCAATGAAGATACAACGAATTTTTCAACTGCTCTGCGGGGTCGCGCTCATGACGACCCTGGCTTGCTTGAGCGCATGCAGCGACAATGACTCACCGTCTTACGCGCCGTACGACTCAAACAAGCCCATCACACTGACCGACTTCTACCCAACGGCGGGCGGTGTGGCTACCAAGGTTATCCTCAATGGTGAGAACTTTGGCAATGATGCTGACAAAATCAAAGTCTACTTCAATGGCAAGGAGGCTGCGGTGATTGAGGCCATCGGCAACAAGATCTATGCCATCTGCCCACGCAAGCCGGGCGACGGCGACGAGAACAACATCGTGCAATGCAAGGTGGAAGTGGAGATTGACGGCAAACGCGTGGAGTACCCCACTCCATTCACCTACAAGATTCAGACCGTGGTGACCACGGTGTGCGGCATTGTGGGAGCACCCGACGAGATTGTCACTGGCAATCTGGCGCAGACGTCGCTGCCGCTGGTCACCTATCTGGCCGTGGACAACGACAACAACATCTTTGCTAGCCTGCGCAACCGCAACAACTACTATCACGAGAACAAGGTGATTCTGGTCAACGAGGACGAGGACATGAGCCGACTGCTCATCCCCGACACGGGCGCGCCACTAAACCAGCCTTGCATGCTCGATGACGGCAAGACGGTGTACATTCCCACCGACAACGGACTGGAGTACTGGACGATGTCGAGCGAGAACATGTGGAGCCCCATCAAACTGTCGTTCAAGCCCAACACCGGGCAAACGATCACCATCGACTTCAAGCACTCGTTTGCGATGTGCCTCGATGACGGCCACATGTATATCCGCGCAAAGAACGGTATCCTCTATAAGGTGGACCCCAAGACCAGCATCACCACCCAGGTGACCAACGGTCTGATGTCGGGCAGCGACTCTTACATGGCGTTCAGCCGCAAGAACCCCTCGCTGCTCTACCTGGCCTACACCAACAACCACTGTGTGTACACCTACAACATCAAGACTGGTGAGCACAAGCTGCTGGCAGGCATTTCGGGTCAGCCAGGATATATCGACGGCAATGGAGCTGCAGCGATGTTCAACGAGCCTCGACAGCTGATTCTGGACGAAAACGATGACATGTATATCGCCGACACCAACAACCACATCATCCGCAAGGTCACCAGCGACGGCAAGGTGAGCACGGTCATTGGCCAGCCTGGCAAGAGTGGTTACCAGGACGGCAGCCCCGACGATGCCCTGTTTAACCGCCCCTTTGGCGTGTGTATCAACAAGGAGGGCATCATCTACATTGCCGACTATGAGAACCAGTGCATCCGCCGCCTGGCCATTGAGTAACGAAACAAGACTAATGACGATATGAAAAAAGTAATTCTCTTCATCTTACTGCTCGCCGCCAGTGTGTCGGCGATTGCGCAGCAACTCACCGTGTCAGGAACGGTAATGGACGAGACCGGCGAGCCCTTCCCGGGCGTGGTGGTCTTTGCCAAAGACCGTCCTGGCGGTGGCACCATGACCGATGCCGACGGCAAGTTTTCAATCAAAGTGGGCAAGAATGACATCCTTGTGTTCTCGTCAATCGGATATGAGAAACAAGAAGTAGCCATCACCCAGAGTCAGACCGACCTGCGCGTGCAGCTCGAGACCAGCTCGCAGATGCTGCAAGAGACTGTGGTCGTGGGCTTGGGACGACAGCGCAAAATCAGCACCGTGGGTGCTATCACCGCTGTCGACACCAAGGACTTGCAAGTGCCTGCCACCAACATCCAGAATATGCTGGGTGGACGTGTGCCGGGCGTGATTTCGATTCAGCGCAGTGGTGAGCCTGGCAAGAACATCTCGGAGTTCTGGGTGCGCGGTATCGGCACATTTGGTGCCAATAGCAGCGCACTGGTGCTCATCGACGGACTGGAGGGCAACCTCAGCGAAATTGACCCTGCCGACATCGAGTCGTTCTCGGTGCTGAAAGATGCCTCGGCCACCGCCGTCTATGGTGTGCGAGGCGCTAACGGCGTGGTGCTGGTGACCACCAAGCGTGGTACGGCCGACCGCCTGCAAATCACGGGACGTGTCAACTTCACCCTGTCGCACCTCACTCACATGCCCGAGTATCTGGGCTCGTATGAGTATGCCAAGCTGGCCAACGAGGCGCGCGAGGTGCGCGGCAACCTGCCGCTGTATAGCGACATCGAGCTCGACATCATCAAGTATCACCTGGATCCTGACCTGTATCCCGACGTGAACTGGCAGAAGGAGATACTGCACAAGAACTCGCTGGCGCAGACCTACTTTATCAACGCGCGTGGCGGTGGCTCGCTGGCACGATACTACCTGAGCTTGGGCACTAGCTATGAGAGCGCGGCCTATCGCCAAGACAAGGATTCGAAGTACTCGGCAGCCGTGGGCTATCGCACGATTAACTATCGCGCCAACTTGGACATCAACCTGACCAAGACGACGCAGCTCTACTTTGGCGCCGACGGCTTTGTATCGATCAAGAAAGAGCCGGGCAACAACGATACCGATGCCCTGTGGGCCACGCAACGCAACCTGACGCCCATCACGATTCCCACCCGCTACTCAACGGGGCAGCTGCCAGCCTATGGCACCAACAATGCCTACTCGCCCTATGTGATGCTCAACAACACGGGTATGACCAACATACGCCACTTCCGCGGCAAGGCGACACTCGAAATCAAGCAGGATCTGTCGATGCTGCTCGATGGACTGAAGATTCGCGCCCAGGGTGCCTATGACAACTCGTCGCGCCTGAAGGAGATTCGCTCGATTCTGCCCGAGATGTACTATGCCTCGACGCGCAAGTACACGGGCGAGCTGGGTATCGTCAAGCGCGTGGACGCACAGCCGGCCACCTATAGCCACGAAGATGAGCAATACTACAAGTGGCACTTCGAGACCACGGCCACGTGGGACAAGATTGTTCGCGAAGACCACCGCATCGGGGTGCTGGCCTACTACTACATGAGCAGTGAGCAGACGATGAACCGCGACATTGACAACCGCGACGCCACGCTGCGCTCAATGTATGCCATCCCCATACGCTATCAGGGCTTGTCGGGCCGCATCACCTATGGCCTGAAGGATACCTACTTCATTGACGCTAACTTTGGTTACACGGGCTCGGAGAACTTCCAGGCGGGTCGCCGCTTTGGTTTCTTCCCTTCGGTTGGTCTGGGCTGGGTGCCCACAAGTTATGACTGGGTGCGCAACAAGATGCCGTGGCTGAACTTCCTGAAGATTCGCGCGTCGTATGGCACGGTGGGTAACGACCGTCTGACCAACGAGCGCTTCCCCTACCTGACACTGATGCAGGTGAGCGGTGGCGGCGGTGGCTGGGGCAGCACCAGCGGCTACGTCACCGAGGAACGCGTGGGCGCCGACAACCTGCGTTGGGAGCGCGCCAAGAAGGCCGACATCGGTATCGAGGGGAAACTGTTCCACGAGCGTCTGGAGTTTGTGGTCGACATCTTCCGCGACCAGCGCGACGGCATCTATCAGCGCCGCTCGCAGATTCCAGGCTATGTGGGCCTGATGCAGATGCCCTTTGGTAACGTGGGCAAGATGAAGAGTTACGGCTCGGACGGCAACATCTCTTATCGCCATGACTTTGGCTCCGACTGGTCGCTGACAGTGCGCGGCAACTTCACCTACAGTGCCAACAAGGTTGAGAACTGGGAGCAAGCCGAGCAGCCCTACGAATATCAGAACTATACGGGCTATGTGAACAACGCCTTCCGCGGCTACATTGCCCTGGGCCTGTTCCGCGACGAGCAAGATGTGGCTCAAAGCCCGCGTCAGACCTTCGGCACCTATATGCCGGGCGACATCAAGTATAAGGACGTGAACGGTGACGGCATCATTGACGAGGACGACAAGGTGCCCCTGTCCTACCCCAACTACCCGAAGTTGATGTATGGCTTCGGTGTCGAGGCACGCTGGAAGGCGTTGACGCTGGGCGTGCTGTTCAAGGGCACGGGAAATACTGACTACTACTATGTCAACGGGACGACCAACGGACAGGGATATATCCCCTTCTACAACGGCGAGACGGGCAATGTGCTCACCATCGTTGCCGACCCAAAGAATCGCTGGATTCCTGCCTCATACTCGGGCGATCCCAGCACCGAGAACCCCAACGCGCTGTTCCCGCGACTGAGTTATGGCCGCAACGAGAACAACACGCAACTTTCCAGTTTCTGGCATGCCAATGCTCGCTACCTGCGACTGCAAGAAATCACGCTCAACTATCATGCCGACGCCAAGCGCTTCTTCAAGCGACTGGGACTGAAGTCGATGGATGCACAACTTGTGATTTCAAACCTGGCCGTATGGAGCCCCATGAAACTGTGGGATCCTGAGCAAGCCGAGTATAACGGCGGTGCTTACCCCATTCCCACGACTTATGCCATACAATTGTATCTGAACTTCTAATGATATCACTACTATGATAAGAATGAAAAATCTGTTGTGGCTCGCCCTGATTGGTGTGATGGTCGTAGCCACCGCATGCGAGGATTTTCTGGATGTCGACGAGTACTTCGACGACACGCTCAAATATGACTCGGTGTTTGTCTCTCGACAAAACTTGGAGCGCTACCTGTGGGGCGCCGCGGGACAACTTCCCGACGAGAGTGCTATCTTCGGCAACGACGTGTTGCCTGGCGAGACAGGTACTGACGAGATTTTCACCCTGATGACCGAGGGACTGTTCCACGGCAAGGCGCTGACGCTGGGCCTGGTGAGCAGCAGCAACCTGCGCGGTATGAACTCGTGGGACCCCTGCTATCGCGTCATCCGCAAGGCCAATACCATTCTGGCACGCATCAATGAGTGCAAGGACTTGACGGCGTTGCAACGAAGCGAGATCATCGGATATGCCCACTTCATGCGCGGCTATGCCTATTATATGATTATGTCGGTCTATGGTCCGGCAGTGATTGTGGGCGACGAGGTGTATGACACCAACCGCGATGCCGACTACTATGACCACGGCCGCGCCACCTTTGACGAGACCGTCGATTATATCTGCAACGAACTGGAGACAGCCGCCAACTACATTCCCGACGATGTTCCCATCGCCAACTTTGGCCGCCCGAACAAGGGTGCTGCCTATGCGCTGATTGCCCGCGTGCGTCTGCATGCCGCCTCTCCAGCGTTTAATGGTGGTGCCGCTGCCCGCCGCTACTTTGGCTCATGGACTCGTTCGACCGATGGCGCGCAATATGTGTCGCAGACCTACGACGAGAACAAGTGGGCCCTGGCCGCAGCCGCGTGCAAGCGCGTGATTGACATGAACCGCTACCGCCTGCACACCGTTGAGCGCGTGACCAGTGCATCGGGCGATGCTACCGACGTAACCGCCCCGCTGCCCAGCAACGTGAGCGATGCTGACTTCCCTTACGGCGCTGGCAATATCGACCCGTACAAGTCCTATGCCAACATGTTCAACGGCACGACCTACCCCGTGCAGAACCGCGAACTGATTTGGGGCAAGACCTCTGGTTCTATCCAGGGCTTCACGCAACAGTCGTTCCCCATCTACATGGGCGGCTACAACGGCATGTGCTTGCCTCAGAAGGTGATTGACGAGTTCCGCATGGAGAATGGTAAGAGCATCGAACAGGCCCGCGCCGACGGCGAGTATAGCGAGACGGGTGTGTCGCGCTTGCTGCGCTACTTCTCGGGCTACCGCGTGCTGCGTGGCACTCACAACATGTATGTCAACCGCGAGATGCGCTTCTACTGCTGCGTGGGTTACAACGGCTGCTACTGGCCTGCCACATCGTGCTCCAACCAGAACTTCCGTCAGCAGACCATCTACTACTACAATGGTGGCAACGCAGGACGCGACAAGGCCATCCAGGAGCCTCGCAACCAGTGCATCACGGGATATGTGCTCAAGAAGTATATCCACCCCGAGGACAACTGGTATAACGGCGACGGCTCGACACGCACCAGCAAGACCTTCCCCATCATCCGCTATGCCGAGATTCTGCTATCCTATGCCGAGGCCATCAATCACCTGAACAGCAGCCACACCGTGAAACTGCCCAGCGGTGAGACCTACACCCTGTCGCGAGCTGCCAACCTGGAGGACGCCAAGTTCCAGTTCAACCAGGTGCGCTTCCGTGCCGGTATGCCAGCCCTCAGCGAGGAGGAGACGGCTACCGAAGAGGCCATGGATGCCGCCGTGCGCCACGAACGCTTCATCGAGTTCTTGTGCGAGGGACGACGCTACTACGACGTGCGCCGCTGGGGCATCCTCGAGGAGGTAGAGAGCGAGCCCATCACGGGCATGAACATCGAGAGCGACGCCAGCAACTACTATGTGCGCACCATCATCAACCACAGCGACTATCGCAACCGCACTTGTGACCGCAAGATGGTGTTGCTGCCGCTCGAGCGCAACGAGGTGCGCAAGTCGCATTCACTGGACCAGAACCCCGGTTGGTAACCCTTTAAAGTCGAAATCGCTATGAATATGAAAAAAATAATTATCTTTGCAGTCGCGTTGTTGCCGCTGTTGCTCACCAGTTGCGACGAGAACGAGCAGTTCCGCGGCGAACTCTACAAGAAGGTGATTTACCTGCTCAGCACCGACGACTACACCTTCCAGAGCGAACATCCGCTGGGCGAGCAGTCAACCGGCTATGTAACTGTCTACTGCGGAGGCACCGAGCACATCGGCAAGGATGTGACCGTGACGCTGGAGCACGACGATGACGCGCTGAGCGAGTACAACCACATGTACTTTGACATCGACGAGTCGCGCTATGCCCACGAACTGGATCCTAGCAAATATCGCATTGAGAGCATGCAGACCGTCTTGCGTGCGCAGAGCGAGGACAACTATGCATTGTTGCCCATTCAAATCACTCCCGACGGTCTCAGCCCCGACTCGACCTACCTGATTCCGCTGCGCATCAAGTCAGTGTCGGAGTTTGAAATCAATCCCAACAAGCAGAAGGTGCTCTACGAGGTGGTGCTGAAAAACAAGTATGCCACCATGGCATCGACCACCTACTATCAGGTGACCGGTGTGGAGACACGCCACTTCGCCGCTGGCGAGTCGGCGGGCGGCATCTCGGTGACCCGCATCTTTGCACCGCTGAGCAAGAACCAAGTGCGTTGCTTTGCTGGTACCAACACCTATAACCCCAGCAATGTCACCAAGGCCGAAATCGACAAGTATGCGATGACGCTGACCATCAACAGTGACAACAGCATCACCATCACGCCCTATGGCGACCTGGAAGTGGAGATGCTGGGCGGTGCCGCTGACAACTACTTCGCCACCAATGCCCGCGGAAACTATGTGTTCCATCTGCACTATCGCTACAAGGATGTCATCAATGGCGAGACGCTGTGGATTGAGATGAGCGAGAGCTGCGTGCAACGCAGATAATGAAGAATGAATAGTGAATTGATGAAACGCAACATGGTAATGGTGGTGATGGCCTTCCTGGTCATCGCCACTGTCACGGCTCGGGACAAGGAGGCAGTGGACTATGTGAACCCCTATATGGGCAACATCAGCCACTTGCTCAAACCCACCTACCCCACCGTGCACCTGCCTCATGCCATGATGCGCTTCCATCCCAACCGCGGCAGTCATGTCGAGGGCGAGGTCAACGGATTGCCGCTGATTATCGTCAACCACCGCGAGAACAGCTGCTTCACCCTGTCGGCAACACAACGCGAGGCGGGCAAGTTGCATGCGGTGATGCGCACCGACACCGACAACGAGCAGGTCATGCCCTACTACTATCGCGTAGACCTGGAGCAACAACATGTTACCGCCGAGTATTCCCCGCTGGAGCATAGCGCGATAGTCAGGCTGCAGTTCACCGAGCCGCAACCGGGCTATGTGCTGCTCACCAGCGGTCATGGCGAGATGCGTGTGCAGGGCAACCATGTCACCGGACACCAGGACACCTGGGGCGGGGTGCGTGTCTATGTCTACGCCGAATTGGACCAGCAACCCGTCAGTGCAGGCACGCTGTCGCATCGCCGCTTGGACCCCTCGCAGTCACTGGCTTCGGGCGACCAGGCATGCGTGGCGTTGCAATATGCCGGGCGGTCGACGGTAACCTTGCGATATGCCGTGTCCTACATCAGTGCCGAGCAGGCGCAACGCAACTTCGCTGCCGAGGTCGCTGGCAAGTCGCTGGAGCAAGTCACCGCCTATGGCCACAAACTGTGGAATGAGCAATTGGGCAAAATCCTGGTCAAGGGCGGTACCGACAACGACCGCACAGTGTTCTACACCTCGCTCTACCGCTGCATGGAACGCCCCGTTTGCATCAGCGAGCAGGGACAATACTACTGCCCGTCGGACCACCAGATACACAACGACGAGGGACACCCCTACTACACCGACGACTGGCTGTGGGACACCTACCGTGCCGTGCATCCCCTGCGTATGCTTATTGACCCTGAGCGCGAGACCGACATCATCCGCTCGCTCATCAGGACAGCCGCTCACGACCAGCGACACTGGTTCCCCACTTTCCCCGCCGTGACGGGCGACTCGCGCCGCATGAACTGCAACCATGGTGTCGCCATCATCGCCGATGCATGGAGCAAAGGACTCCGAGACTTTGACCTTGCCACGGCCTACGATCAGTGTCGGCGCGCCATTGAGGAGAAGACGCTGGCTCCGTGGTCGGCGCATCCCGCTACATGGCTCGACACCTTCTACCGCGACCATGGCTACATCCCCGCCCTGCACCCTGGCGAACGCGAGACAGTGCCCGGGGTGAACGACTGGGAGAAACGACAGGCGGTGGCGGTGACGCTAGGCACGAGCTTCGACCAGTGGTGCCTGTCGCAGATTGCCACCGCGCTAGGTCGTGACCAGGAAGCACGCCATTATCTTCGCTGCTCCTACAACTACCGCAACCTCTTCAACCCCGCCACAGCGTTCTTCCACCCGAAAGACAAGGAAGGGCAGTGGATTGAGCCGTTTGACTACCGCTTCTCGGGCGGCATAGGAGCACGCGACTATTATGACGAGAACAACGGGTGGACCTATCGCTGGGATGTGCAACACAACCCGGGCGACCTGGTCAGCCTGATGGGCGGGCGCGATGCCTTTGCGCGCAATCTGGACCAGACGTTCAACGAGTGGCTGGGCACCGAGCGTTACAACTTCTACCATCAGCTGCCCGACCAAACGGGTAATGTGGGGCAGTTTGCCATGGGCAACGAGCCGTCGATGCACATCCCCTACCTGTACAACTACGCCGGCCAGCCTTGGAAGACGCAGAAACGCGTGCGCGAGTTGGTGCACAACTGGTTCCGTAACGACCTGATGGGTGTGCCGGGCGATGAGGATGGCGGTGGCTTGTCGGGCTTTGTGGTGTTCTCGATGCTGGGGTTCTACCCCGTCACACCCGGCTCAGCGACCTACAATATCGGCAGCCCGTTCTTTACCGAGGCACGCATCCAGTTGCAGGGCGGGAAGACACTGACCATCAAGGCTCC
>JAEEJI010000253.1 GCA_016281825.1 Muribaculaceae bacterium
CCTCCCCTAACTTAGGGGAGGACTTGTGTATCAGCAACTTATTTTCGTCGAACTCACGTTTAATTAGGGATTTTATCGGCTTAGATGTTTGACGACAAAAACACTGAACCCACCGAATACACTGAGTTTTCTGTGTGATTCTGTGGGTTCAGTGTTGTTTTGTTGTCTAACGTCTACACTTAGTCTTACTTGACGATGGCTGCGACGCCGGGGAGGGTCTTGCCCTCGATGGCCTCGAGCATGGCACCGCCACCGGTCGACACATAGCTCACCTGGTCGGCGAGACCGAACTTGTTGACTGCCGCCACCGAGTCGCCGCCACCAATCAGCGAGTAAGCGCCGTTCTTGGTTGCCTCGGCGACATACTTAGCAATCTCGCCGGTGCCGTGGGCGAAGTTCTCAAACTCGAACACGCCGACGGGACCGTTCCACAGGATGGTCTTGCTCTGCAGGATAATCTCCTTCCAGATGGCCAGCGACTTCTCACCGGCATCCATGCCTTCCCAGCCATCGGGGATGTTAAAGATGTCCACGGGCTTGCGCTCGGCATCGTTGCTGAAGTCGTTGGCGGCAACGGTCTCGACCGACAGACTCAGTTTCACGCCTTTCTCCTTGGCGGCCTCCATCACAGCGAGTGCCTCGGGCATCAGCTCGTCCTCATGCAGCGAGTTGCCGATGTGGCCACCCTGTGCCTTGATGAAAGTGAAGCCCATGCCGCCGCCGATGATGAGGTTGTCAACCTTGTCAAGCAGGTTCTTGATTACGGCAAGTTTGCTCGATACCTTGCTACCGCCGATGATGGCAGTGAATGGGTGTTGGGCATTCTTGAGCACGTTGTCGATAGCGGTGACCTCTTTCTCCATGAGCATGCCCAGCATCTTGTGGTCATCGTCGAAGTAGTCAGCGACAACTGCTGTCGAAGCATGGCGGCGGTGTGCCGTGCCAAAAGCGTCGTTAACATATACGTCGGCATACGATGCCAGCGTCTTAGCGAATTCGGCCTGGCTGTCCTTCATGCGCTTCTTGGCGTCGTCATAGGTGGGATCATCCTTGTCAATGCCCACGGGCTTGCCTTCCTCCTCGGGGTAGAAACGCAGGTTCTCGAGCAACAGCACCTCGCCGGGCTGCAACGAGGCAGCCGCGTTCTGTGCCTTGGCGCAATCGGGCGCGAACTTCACAGGGCGTGCCAGTGCCGATGCCACGGCGTTGGCAATCTGACCCAGAGACAACTTGGGGTTGACCTTACCCTTGGGCTTGCCCATGTGAGACATCAATATGAGGCTTCCGCCGTCAAGGAGGATTTTCTTCAATGTGGGCACAGCACCACGGATGCGGGTATCGTCGGTGATTTCACCTTTCTCGTTCAGCGGGACATTGAAGTCCACGCGTACCAATGCCTTCTGTCCGGCAAAGTTGTAGTCATGAATGTTTACCATTGTCTATTCTATTATTTTTGGTTAGTTCAAATTGGAACTGCAAAATTACACAATTTCTGGCAAATAGCAAGTGTTTATTGCAATTATTTAACAAAATGTCAGCGATAGGTGCGCAGGCGTGGCACGAAAGCGTCGGGAATATACTGTATCTTGAAATTTTCAGGCTCCCCCACAATGATGATTACATCATAGATGATGCCGCATTTCAGCTGGTAGTAGCGCAGGTAGGCATTGGCGGCATTCACCAGGTTTCTCTGCTTGGTAGCGGTGACGGCCGCCATCGGGTCGAAGTGCAGGTCACTCTTGCGGGTCTTCACCTCAACGATGTGAAGCAAGTTGGTCTGTGGCTCGTAGGCTACAATGTCTATCTCCAACTTGTTCATACGCCAATTCTGCTCACGAATAGTAAGCCCGCGAGCTATCAAGAAGTCGCGGGCTGCTTGTTCACCTAGTTGTCCCAGGATGTTGTGACGTGCCATCAGAACTTGTAGTTGAGACCAATGGCAAATACGCCCTGGTCAACTTTGCGCATGATGGTGTGGCGGTACTCAATTGTGGCGGCGAAATGGTCGTTGATCTCATACTCCAGTCCAGCACCCACATTTAGACCTACATGATTTTCTTCGTCCTTCACACCTAACTCCTTGTAGCTGACCATCGAGTAGGTCATACCGGCGATGGGGTAGAGGTAGAGCATATCGGTTTTCAGTGCCACCAGGTACTCTGCATTGATACTGACATCATACCAGTTGGTATGATGGTGCTTGAAGTAAGCATCAAACTCCACCTGGCCACGCAGTTGGTCAATGACAGCATATTGGAAGTGGGCACCTACACCCATACTCTCAATCTCACTGCCATAGAGCAGATTGACACCTGCGGCGGCTTGTCCCTGATAAACCTGTGCGTTGGCACCCAGTGCCAGCACAGACACACAAATCATTGCAAAAAATTTCTTCATCTTTTAAGTCTTTAGTAGATTTTCACGCAAAGGTAGCAACTTTTTCTGATTCTTCAGCAAAAAGTTGCTACCTTTTTTCATTTCTACGGCGATTTCTTACTCGTCGACGGGACTAAAGTCGCTCTTTTCTACACCGCACAGCGGGCATACCCAGTCGTTGGGGATGTCCTCAAATGCGGTTCCTGCGGCGATGCCACTGTCGGGATCGCCCACTGCAGGGTCATAGACATACCCGCAGATGTCACATTTGTACTTTTTCATTTTGATTAAGATTTTTGTTAGAATCGCGTTTTGTATTCATTTCCTATCAATCTCCCCTCTCCCCCTGGAGAGGGGTTGGGGGTGAGGCCGTATTAAACTAGTTCTGCTCCCCACTGTCGGCAGGCTTGCAGCATGTCGGTGTCAGGGACCCATGATTGGCGGATACCTTCATTGACAATCTCAAAGCCGGCCTGTTGCAGGTGCTCGGTTATCATCTTCGTCGCCTCGCCGCTCCAGCCGTAAGATCCGAAAGCAGCGGCACGTTTCTTCTTGAACTTCAGTCCGCGTGCCATTTCGAGCAATCCGGCGATGGCGTAGGAATAACCATTGTTGATGGTAGGCGAGCCCATGAGGACAATCTTGGCTCGGAACATCTCAGTGAGGATGTCGTTCTTGTCGTCAACAGCAGCGTTCATCAACTTGACGGTAGTCGACGGCGATGCCTTCTGGATGCCCTCGCCGATGGCCTGTGCCATCTTACGGGTGGACTGCCACATCGTGTCATAGACGATGGTCACTTGGTCCTCTTGATAGGCATCGGCCCACTGGAGGTATTTCTCGATGATCTGTGTGGGGGTCTCGCGCCAAATCACGCCGTGGCTGGGGCAGATGAGGTTTAGCGGCAGATTCATCGCCACAACCTCCTTGACCTTGCGCATAACCATGGGGCTAAATGGGTTGAGGATGTTCACATAATACTTCAGCGCCTCCTGCATCACTTCGGCCATGCACACGCGGTCATTGTAGAGCGACTCGGTGGCATAGTGCTGCCCAAAGCCGTCGTTGCTGAACAGGATGTTGTCACCACTCATATAGGTGAACATCGTGTCGGGCCAGTGGAGCATGGGAGCCTCAATGAAGGTAAGGGTTGTTTCGCCCAGCGGCAAAGTGTCGCCGGTTTTGACGCGGACAAAGTTCCAGTCTTGGTGGTAGTGTCCGCGAATGATAGCTTCGCCCTTGGCGGTGCAGTAGATGGGTGTGCCAGGAATCTCGCGCATCAGTTCGACAAGCGCGCCGCTATGATCCACTTCGTTGTGGTTCATGATAATGTAGTCAATCTGGTTGAGGTTAATCTCCTCCTTCAGACGTGCCACAAACTCGCGGTCGTAGGGTAGCCATACTGTGTCGATGAGTGCTACCTTCTCGTCGCGGATAAGGTAACTGTTATAGCTCGAGCCGCGGTCGGTCGAGAGCTCGTCGCCATGGAAAGACTTGAGTTCCCAGTCAATCTTTCCGACCCAAGTCACTCGGTCGGTAATTTTCTTTGCCATGATGGTTTTGTATTCCGTTTTTAGTTTATCTCTAATCTCTTATTACTCATCAAAGTTGTAGTCTACGCAGGCGCGGTTGGCTTTATGGCCAGTGAGGAGCGCCGCGGCGGCGACATGTGCAGGGTGCATGGCGTAGGTGTCCACATCAGCAAGCGTGGGCACGATGGCGGTGAGCACGACGTCCCATTGCTCTGAAGGATTCTCGTTGATGCCTACCTCGATGCTTTGCAGCACGTCAATTTGTTCAGGCAGTGCCTCAAGGGCTGCCTTGAAGCATCGTGCAACCTCAAGTCGCTCCTGCGGCGTCCCAGTCAATTGGAAGGTAACAATATGCTTGGTCATTGTTAAGTGGTTAAAGGGAGTATAGTAGTTAATTGTGCATTGTAGCTTGAATGGGTGCAAAGATAAGCAAAAAAGTGGCACCAACCAAAAAAAAGAAGCACCAAGGCAAAAAAGCCCTGGCGCTTCGGCTATGATGGAACAGTTTTACTCTGCTGCGGGAGCCTCAGCCTCCTGTGCAGGAGCCTCAACTTCCTGTGCGGGAGTCTCCTCAACGGGAGCGTTCTCAGAGATGACCTCGAAGGGGATTTCAACGCTGACCTCCTTGTGGAGCTTCACAGTGGCAACATACGAGCCAACCTGCTTCACGGGAGCCACGTTGATGATCTTGCGGTCAATGTTGATGCCCTTGGCCTCGAGAGCCTCGGCAATCTGGATGTTGCCCACCGAGCCAAAGATGGTGCCGGTCTCGCTGACCTTAGCGGGAATGGTGAGCGTGATGCCTTCCAACGATGCGGCGACACCCTCGGCGTCAGCCTTAATCTTGGCAATCTTGTGAGCGCGCTGGCGCAGGTTCTCTGCCAACACCTTCAATGCTGAAGGAGTAGCGAGCACGGCTTTGCCGCTGGGGATGAGGTAGTTACGGCCATAACCATTTTTCACCTCAACAACG
>JAEEJI010000254.1 GCA_016281825.1 Muribaculaceae bacterium
CCTGAGCATGGCCAGCCTCGACGTGAGCAGCTTTGATACCCGCAAGGTGACCGACATGAGTCGCATGTTTTTCAGTTGCGAGGCATTGACAAACCTTGACCTGAGCAACTTTGACACGCATAAAGTAACGGTCATGAGCTGGATGTTCAGAAGCAGCAATGCCCTGAAGACCATCTATGTGGGCGACGGCTGGAACACGACCAATGTGACAAGTTCCACCTACATGTTCCTCGACTGCACGAGCCTCGTGGGTGGCCAGGGCACAACCTACGATGCTAATCATGTGGGCAAGACCTATGCCCACATCGACGGCGGCACGAGCAATCCCGGCTACTTCACGAAACCCTTCCTCTTGGGCGATGCCAACGGCGACGGTTATGTGTCCATCGCGGATGCTGTGGCTGTGGTGAACAAGATTCTAGGCCAGCAGTCGGCGGACTTCGTGGAGCAGGCAGCCGACATCGATGGTAATAACAATATCACCATTGCGGATGCTTTGGGTATTGTGAATATCATATTGAATCAATAGGAAGAAAGCCCCTCTCCCCACCTCCCCCAAGGGGAGAGGGGTGAATCATTTAACCCCATAGATAAAAAAACAATAGAACATTATGAGCAGGAAGAACCTTTTCAGACGAACATTGCTGGGGCTTCTCTTTGTCCCCTTTGGCTCCCTCACAGCTACGGGGCAGGAGGCTTACGCCTGCTACACGTCGTCGAACACCACGCTGACGTTCTACTACGACAACCAGCGTAGCAGCCGCCCAGGCACGACCTACAGTTTGAACACAGGGAGTAACGATCCAGGCTGGATAACGGACAATACCAACGCCAATGTGACCAAGGTGGTCTTTCACTCATCGTTTGCTGGTGCTCGCCCGACGATCACCGATTTTTGGTTTAGTGATATGGAGAATCTTCAATCCATCACGGGAATCTCATATTTAAATACCAGCAACGTGACTTCTATGGCAGCCATGTTCCAGAACTGCAAAACTCTGACGAGTCTTGACGTGAGTGGCTTTAATACGTCCAATGTGACCAATATGGTTGGCATGTTTAGCCTATGCCAAGCCCTAACCAGCCTCGACCTGAGCAGTTTTGACACTCATAATGTAATAGACATGAGTTTAATGTTTCAGAACAACTTTGCCCTGAAGACCATCTATGTGGGTAACGGCTGGAGTACGGAGTCCGTGGCAAATTCTGATGAGATGTTCTGGAATTGCATCAATTTGGTGGGCTGCCAAGGCACTGTTTATGATAAGGACCACATAGATAAAGAGTATGCTCATATCGATGACTACTACAACAACCCGGGCTATCTGTCAAATCCTGGTGCACCTGCTCCACCAGAGGCATACGCCTGCTACACGTCCTCCAACACCACGCTGACGTTCTACTTTGACAACCAGCGTGCCTCCCGCGCAGGCACGATCTGCAGCCTGCCAAGAGGTGATAACACTCCTTACTGGCCTAAATCCAGTGTGACTAAGGTGGTCTTTGACTCGTCGTTTGCTGGTGCCCGCCCGACAACCACCCGTCTCTGGTTTCATGGTATGGAGAATCTTCAATCCATCATGGGAATCTCAAATTTAAACACCAGCAAGGTGACCGACATGAGAGGCATGTTCGGTTGTCAGGCATTGACCACGCTCGACGTGAGCGGCTTCGACACGCAGAATGTGACCACTATGGAAGGCATGTTCGGTGGTTGCAAGAGTTTGACAAGTCTAGATGTGAGCGGCTTTGACACGCACAATGTGACCGACATGAGTTACATGTTCACTACCTGCAACGAGTTGACGAGCCTTGACTTGAGCGGTTTCGACACGCACAATGTGACTGACATTAATAGCATGTTTCTCTATTGCGAGAAGCTGACGAGCCTTGACCTGAGTGGCTTCAATACGGCCAATGTGACCAGCATGCACTACATGTTTGCCTTTTGCGAGAAGCTGACGAGCCTCGATTTGAGCAGTTTCAACACGTCCAAGGTGACCGACATGAGTGATATGTTCCGAACCTGCTATAGTTTGACATCCTGTAATCTGAGCAATTTCAACACGTCCAGTGTGACCGACATGAGGAGGATGTTCGAACAATGCGAGAACTTGACGAGCCTTGACGTAAGCAACTTCAACACGCACAATGTGACCGACATGAGTGAGATGTTCGATGACTGCTATAGTTTGACATCTATTGATCTGAGCAATTTCAACACGTCCAAGGTGACCGACATGAGGAGGATGTTCGATGGCTGCAAGAGTTTGACAAGCCTCGATTTGAGCAGTTTCAACACGTCCAAGGTGACCGACATGAGAGAGATGTTCATGCGCTGCTCTAGTTTGACATCCTGTGATCTGAGCAGTTTCAACACGTCCAATGTGACCGACATGAGAGGCATGTTCGAACTCTGCAATAACCTGACCACCATTTATGTAGGTGACGGATGGAGTACTGCTGCCGTGACAGAATCTGATTATATGTTCTATTACTGCGAAAGTCTGGTGGGCGGCCAGGGCACACGTTATAACGACTCTAACCCGAGGGACAAGACCTACGCCCACGTTGACGGTGGCACGAGCAACCCG
>JAEEJI010000255.1 GCA_016281825.1 Muribaculaceae bacterium
GAGTATATCCTCAAGACCAACATCGAGTTCTTGGGGCACGACTACTATACCGACATCATCACGTTCGATTACTCCACCTCGCGACGCATCGCCGGCGACATGGTCATTTCGCTCGACACCGTCCGCAGCAACGCCGAGCAGTGCGGTGCGCAATACGACGACGAACTGTGTCGTGTGGTCATACACGGCGTGCTGCACCTGTGCGGCATTAACGACAAAGGACCGGGTGAGCGCGAGATCATGGAAGAGCATGAGAACGCCGCCCTCGCCCTAAGGCCACACGATTTTTTTAATTCATAATGCACAATTCATAATTCATAACTTAATTCTTAATTGCCAAAGGTCTGCTTGATAGCTTGCCCCGGCTTCGCCGACACGCAAGCGCAGACTTTGACGAGCTAAAGGTTCTCAATTAAAAGAAACCCTACTGTGCGACTTGACTATGATGTCATAGTGATTGGTGCCGGCCATGCCGGTTGTGAGGCGGCGTGCGCGTCGGCTCGGCTGGGTTCATGTACCCTGCTCATCACCATCGACATGAACAAGATCGCGCAGATGAGCTGCAACCCCGCCGTGGGCGGTATCGCCAAGGGGCAGATTGTGCGTGAGATTGACGCTTTGGGCGGCCGTATGGGTATCGTCACCGACCGCGCCAGCATCCAGTTCCGTCTGCTCAACCGCAGTAAGGGTCCGGCGATGTGGAGCCCCCGCTCACAGTGCGACCGTATGCGTTTTATGGCCGAATGGCGTGCTGTTGTCGAGAACGAGCCGAACCTATATCTATGGCAAGACAACGTCACGGGTCTGGTCATTGAGGATGGTGCCGTTCGTGGCGTGACGACGGCGCTGGGCGTGCATTTCAGCTGCCGCGCCGTCATACTCACGGCAGGCACATTCCTCAACGGACTGATGCATGTGGGGCGTGTACAGACACCAGGCGGACGTGTTTCCGAACCGCCCGCTCACGGACTGACCGAGCAGCTGGTGTCGTTGGGCTTCCGTTCCGACCGCATGAAGACCGGTACGCCTGTTCGCATTGACGGACGAACGATAGACCGTTCGCAGGCCATCGAGCAACCCGGTGACAACGATTTCCATCACTTCTCATACTTGCCCGACGTCCGTTCGTCCTTGCGTCAACGCTCGTGCTGGATTGTCTACACCAACGAACAGGTACACCAAGTGCTGCACGACTCGCTCGATGACTCACCACTGTACAACGGCCAAATCACCAGTGTAGGTCCCCGCTACTGCCCCAGCATCGAGACAAAGATTGTCACTTTTGCCGACAAGGACAGTCACCAACTCTTTATCGAGCCCGAAGGCGAGACCACCAACGAGTGCTACCTCAACGGCTTCTCGTCGTCACTGCCGTGGGACGTGCAAATTGCCGCCCTGAGCCATATCCCCGCGTTGGCAAACGCCCATATTTACCGCCCGGGCTACGCCATCGAGTATGACTTTTTCGACCCCACACAGCTTAAACACACGTTGGAGACGAAGTTGGTGAAGGGACTGTTCTTTGCCGGACAGGTCAACGGCACCACGGGCTATGAGGAAGCTGCCGGACAGGGCTTGGTGGCGGGCGTGAACGCCCATCAGCAGTTGATTGGTGGGGAACCTTTCGTGTTGGAGCGCGATGAAGCCTATATCGGTGTGCTCATCGACGACCTAGTGACCAAAGGTGTCGACGAGCCCTACCGCATGTTCACCTCACGCGCCGAGCACCGCATCCTGCTACGCCAAGACGATGCCGACATGCGCCTCACCGAGCGGGCCTACCGTCTGGGCCTCGCCACGCAAGAGCGCTACGACCTGCTGTGCAGCAAACGCGACGCTATCGAGCACTTGTTGGGCTATATGAGCGAGACAACAGTGCATCCTGATGAGGTCAATGCCACACTCGAGACGCTGGGGTCGCAGCCGCTGCGACAAGGGCAGAAACTCTACGACTTAGTGCTGCGTCCGCAAGTGGGCATTATGCAGCTGTGCGGATGTCTGCCCGGGTTAAAAGACAGGGTAGGGGAGTTGTCGCCTGCCCGCCGGGAAGAGATTGTGGAGGCCGCCGAGATACGCATCAAGTACAAGGGCTACATTGAGCGCGAGCAACTTGTGGCCGACAAACTCCAGCGCTTGGAGCGCGTTCGCATCAAGGGGAAGTTTGACTACCTCTCCATTCACCAGATTTCGACCGAGGGCCGCCAAAAGTTGGCCGCCATCGACCCCGAGACCATCGGGCAGGCATCGCGCATCCCAGGCATCTCGCCCAGCGACATCAACATACTGCTTTTGCTGCTAGGCAGATAACGATGAATTGTTCCACGTGGAACGTTTAGATAATTCATAATTCATAATTCATAATTGTTGTCTTCGCCGACACGCAAGCGCAGCAGTCTTCCAGCCCGAAGGGCGATCTACCAGCCGTTGGCGGTCTACCAATGAAATGGTCTACTAGCAACGCGGTCTTCATTCTTAATTCTAAATTCTAAGTTCTTAATTATAATAATATGACGAAAGACGAAATGACTTATCTGAAGGGTATCGTACGCAACATACCCGATTTCCCCGTGCCGGGAGTGCAGTTCAAGGATCTGACGACCTTGTTCAAGGACCCCAAGGCGCTGAAGATGCTCGAACAGGCCATGCTTGAGCTGTATCAGGGCAAGGGCGTGACCAAGGTGGTCGGCATCGAGTCGCGCGGATTCATCGGTGGCAGCATGCTCGCTGTGCATCTGGGCGCTGGCTTCGTGCCTGTGCGCAAACCCGGCAAGTTGCCCGCCGAGACCATCAAGAAGAGCTATGCCAAGGAGTATGGCACCGACACCATCGAAATCCACAGCGACGCCATTACACCTGATGACATCGTGGTTATCCATGATGACTTGTTGGCGACCGGAGGCACCATGCTCGCTGCTTATGAACTGGTCAAGTCGATGAACCCCAAGAAGGTTTACATCAACTTTATCTGTGGTCTTGAATTCCTCCATGGCCGTGATGTGCTGCCACAGGACGTTGAGGTCACCACGCTGTTTGATTTCTAGAAGATCTGGTGTCTGACGAACTGAAGCTGAAGGTTAGCCTCCTGCCTGAATGTCCAGGAGTGTACCGCTATCTCAACCGGGATGGCGAAATCATCTATGTGGGCAAGGCAAAGAACCTGAAGCGGCGTGTCAGTTCGTACTTCAACCGCGTCCATGCCGTGTTTCGGACCAACATGCTTGTGCGCAACATCAGCGACTTGCAGTACACCGTGGTCAACACCGAGGAGGAGGCGCTCGACCTGGAGAATTCGCTCATCAAGGAGTTCAAGCCACGCTACAATGTCCTGCTCAAGGACGACAAGTCCTATCCATGGATCTGTGTGACCAAGGATGCCTATCCTCGAGTCTTTCTCACCCGCGACCCGCTCACTAGGGGCGCCAAGTACTACGGCCCTTATCCCAAGGCCGAGGTGGCGCATGCGCTTATCGACACCTTAAGAAAACTCTATCCACTAAGGACTTGTCGTCATAATGTTTCACGTGAAACAATCGAGGCTAAAAAGCACCGCCTGTGCCTTCAGTACCACATCCACAACTGTGAGGGATGTTGCCAGGGTTTAGTGTCGGTCGACCAGTACGGCGAGTACATTGCAGCCGTGCGCCAGATTCTCAACGGCGACACCAAACAGGTGAGCGACTACCTGATGCAGCAAATGCAGCAACTCGCTACCGAGCTGAAGTTCGAGGAGGCCGAGGTAGTCAAGCGCAAGTACCTCTTGCTGGAGAAATACCGTACCCGCTCGGTCATCGCCAGCCCCACCATCCACAATATCGATGTCTTTGCCATTGTCAAGGACGACGATGCAGCGTTCGTCAACTACATGCACATGCGGGGTGGGGCGGTGGTGCAGTCACTCACACTGGAGTATCGTCTGCAGAATGACGACCAGACTGAGGCCCCTGAACTCATGTCGATGGCCATCCAGGAGGTGCGCAAGCGGTTTGCCGAAACCTATGCCACGGACCGTGTCACCGAAGTGCTTGTTAATGTAATCCCAGATGTGGAATTTGCTGAATTTCAGTGCATTACACCCCAGCGTGGCGACAAACGCAAACTACTGCAAATCAGCGAGAAAAATGCGGTTCAGTATCGTGAGGAGAAGTTGAAGCGGATGGAGAAGCTCAATCCGGAGCAACGCACCACTCGCACCCTGACAACCTTGCAACGCGATTTTCATCTCACAGCGTTGCCTCGGCACATTGAGTGCTTTGACAACTCGCACATATCAGGTGCCAATGCTGTGGCATCATGCGTGGTGTTCCGTGATGCAAAACCTTGCAAAAAGGAGTACCGCCACTTCCACATCAAGGAAGCACCGGCGGGTGACGACTATGCAGCCATGCGCGAGGTAATCGGGCGGCGTTATCGGCGCATGCTCGACGAGGAACAACCGCTGCCACAGTTGCTGGTTGTGGACGGCGGCAAGGGGCAACTGTCGGCGGCGATTGAGGCACTCGAGGCGTTGGAACTACATGGAAAAATCGCTGCCATCGGTATGGCGAAGCAGCTGAACGAGGTATATTTCCCTGGCGACCAGTTGCCGTACTACATCGACAAGAACAGCGAGTCGCTGCGAGTCATCCAACGTCTGCGCGACGAGGCGCACCGATTTGCCATCACCTTCCATCGTGAGCAGCGTGCCAAGTCTCAGACACATAGCGCACTGGATGACATCAAGGGTGTGGGGCCAAAGACAAAGGCATTGTTGCTCAAGGAGTTCAAGAGCCTCAAACGCATCCGCGAAGCCTCGCTCGAGCAGCTATCAGCAGTCATCGGCCCCAAAAAGGCAGAAACTCTGTTTAACGAACTGAAAAAGATTTAGTTATGCGAATCGTAATACAACGTGTCCTTAAAGCATCTGTGACCATCAACGACGAACTGCACAGCGAGATTGGTCCTGGTCTGATGGTTCTGGTGGGTGTTCGCGAGGGCGACACCCTCGATGACGTAAAGTGGCTGGCGGCAAAGACCGCCTCGCTACGCATCTTTGACGACGAAAACGGCGTGATGAACCGCAGTGTCATTGATGTGGGCGGCGAGGTACTGGCGGTGAGCCAGTTCACGCTCAATGCAAGTACCAAAAAGGGCAATCGCCCCAGCTACATCCATGCTGCGGGACACGAACTCGCAGTGCCGCTCTATGAGGCGTATTGCAATGAAGTCCAGGCGCTTGTGGGTCGCGAGGTTAAGCGTGGAGTCTTTGGTGCTGACATGCAAGTCGCACTCATCAACGACGGTCCCGTCACCATCATCATCGACTCGAAACTCAAGGAATAATTACTTTGTTATTATATCTTATGACTATCAATGAGTTGCAACAGCGTGTTGACGAGTGGATCAACACCACGGGGGTTAGGTATTTCTCGCCCTTGACCAACATGGCCATCCTTACCGAGGAAGTGGGCGAGGTGGCTCGCATCATGGCACGCCGCTATGGTGACCAGAGCGAGAAACCCAGCGACCAGGGTCGAGACCTAGGCGATGAACTGGCCGATGTCATCTGGGTGGTGACCTGCCTGGCGAACCAGACGGGTGTGGATCTCGACAAGGCGATTGAGCGCAATTTCGAGAAGAAGTCCACCCGCGACGCCACCCGCCATCGCGACAATCCCAAACTGCGATAACGCAATGTTATCAATAAGTGGACACTTTTCATTACCTTTGCAGAAAAAATCATCAAAAGATATTTCGATATGGAACACAATCATGACCACTGTGGTTGCGGGTGCGAGCACCATCACGACCACGAGAACGAATCGCTCGACCGCTATGAGATTGTAGTGGACCAGAGCCAAGTGACAACCGACGACGCGGCAGTGACTGCCGATGTGCAACGCATCCTCGCCGCACACGAGCAGGAGAATCACAGCCCCGAAATCTATCAGTTCTTGTTGAACTGTGTTGACTTGACCACGCTGGCTACCGACGACAGTGAGCGTTCGGTGGCGCAGTTTGTGCAGCGCGTCAACGACTATGCCGAGGCCTATCCCCAGCTGAAGAATGTCGCCGCCATCTGCGTGTACAGCAACTTTGCCTCTGTGGTTCGCGCGCAGCTTGAGGTAAGCGACGTGAACATCGCCGTGTGCAGCGCTTGCTTCCCGTCGTCGCAGGCGCACATCGAGACCAAGGTCGCCGAGACGGCGCTCGCCATCCAGGATGGTGCCGATGAGGTCGACGTGGTGCTCAACGTGGGCTATTTCCGCGACCAAGCCTGGGAGGAGATGTGCGACGAGATTTACGAACTCAAGCAGACCATCGGCGACCACCACTTGAAGGTCATCCTCGAGACCGGACTGCTCAAGACCGCTGAAAACATCCGTCGCGCGAGCATTCTCGCCATGCACAGCGGTGCCGACTTCATCAAGACCAGCACAGGCAAGGTCTATAGCGGCGCCACCCTTGAGGCCGCCTACGTCATGTGCCAGTGCATCAAGGAGTTCTACAAGAAGACGGGCCTGAAGGTCGGTTTCAAGGCTTCGGGCGGCATCCGCACTACCGAGGACGCAGTGAAGTACTACACGCTGGTCAAGGAAATTCTGGGCGAGGAGTGGCTCAACAACGGCCTCTTCCGCATCGGTGCCTCCAGTCTGGCCAACGCTCTCTTCACCTCCATGACCGGAAGTGAGGACAAGCCATTTTAGTTTTTCTAGATGGTCTAGAATCTCTAGAAAATCTGGATGCCACTTGTCAACCCCATATTGGCCCTCCAGCGGCAGCGCGCGTTGCTGCAGCTGGAGTATGAGCACGAGCGCGATGAGTTCAAGCGTTTGGGTGAGGTCTATGGTGTGGGACGCAAAGTCAAGCGTGGTGACTGCTGGTGGCCCGTCAGGGTAGGGCGCAGCTACTACAACTCGCTCAACCAACTCGTTGTCGAGGTCTTCCGTGGCGAAGATGAGGAGATAGAGCACAACTTTGAATATGGTCGCCAGGTGATGTTCTTCCGCACCAGCGGCCTGGACTCAATCACCTACTATGACTTCGTCGCCACCGTCAGTTATGCCGAGGAACATCGCATGGTGGTCATAGTGCCCGACGCCGCGGTGGTGTCGCAGCTGCAGAGCGCCGAGCAGCTGGGCGTCCAGCTCTCGTTCGACGAGACCACTTACCGCCTGATGCTCAGCGCCATCGACCGTGTCAGCCGAGCCAAGGGCAACCGCCTGGCGTACCTGCGCGACCTGTTCTATAACCCTGGCAAGGCCGAGCGTTTCACATTTGACCCCTTGCGCTTCCCATGGCTCAACGCCACACAGGAACGCGCGGTCAACGAAGTGTTACGCGCCAAGGACGTCGCCATCGTTCACGGACCTCCGGGAACAGGTAAGACCACCACGCTGGTCGAGGCCATCTACGAGACCCTGCGTCGCGAGAGCCAGGTGCTGGTGTGCGCACAGAGCAACATGGCGGTCGACTGGATCAGCGAACGCCTGATGGACCGCGGTGTGGACGTGCTCAGGGTGGGCAACCCCACGCGGGTCAACGACAAGATGCTCTCGCAGACCTACGAACGGCGTTACGAGGCTCACCCCGACTATCCGCAGCTGTGGGCCATGCGCAAGGCGTTGCGTGAGGTCAGGGAAAAACGGCGCGGCACTGAAGCATACCACCAGAAGGTGGACCGGCTGAAGAGCCGCATCACCGAACTTGAGTTGCGTATCCACAACGACCTGTTCGCACAGGCGCGTGTTATCTCGTGTACCCTGGCAGGCAGCGCCAGCCGTGTGCTCGAGGGCATGAAGTTCGCCACCTTGTTCATTGACGAGGCGGCGCAGGCACTGGAGGCGGCATGCTGGATTGCCATCCAGAAGGCGGGTAGGGTAGTGCTCGCCGGCGACCATTGCCAACTGCCCCCCACCATCAAGTGCTATGAGGCCCTCAAGGGAGGACTGGGTCTGACGCTGATGGAGCGCATCGTGCAGAGCAATCCACAAGTGGTGACCTTGCTGGGTGTGCAGTATCGCATGAACGAGCAGATAGTGCAGTTCTCCAGCGAATGGTTCTACGGCGGGAAAGTCGAGAGCGCGCCCGAAGTGCGTCACCGCGGCATCCTCGACTGGGACACGCCGATGGTGTGGGTCGATACGGCCTACCTCGATGGCAAGGAGGAGTTTGTGGGCGAGAGTTACGGACGCATCAACCGCGCCGAGGCGGCACTCACCCTGCAGACCCTGCAGGACTATTTCGAGAAGGTGGGGCGTCAGCGCGTGCTGGACGAGCGCATCGATGTGGGCATCATATCGCCCTACCGCGCACAAGTGCAACACCTGCGGCGACTCATCAAGCAAGGCGCGTTCTTCAAGCCATTCCGCAGCCTCATCGCCGTGAACACCGTCGACGGCTTTCAGGGACAGGAGCGAGACATCATCGTCATCAGTCTTGTGCGCGCAAACGACGAGGGGCAGATAGGCTTCCTTCGCGACCTGCGTCGCATGAATGTCGCCATCACCCGAGCCCGCATGAAGCTCATCATCCTGGGCGATGTGACCACACTCACCCGCCATCCCTTCTACCGCAAGCTCTATGAGCATATTTCATTAATGCATAATTCATAATGCATAATTCTCAATTCTAGAAACGAGAGGCAAGACGCAAGATTTCTTAATTCTTAATTATATAATTCTCAATTCTAGAAACGAGAGGCAAGACGCAAGGTTTCTTAATTCTTAATTCTTAATTCTTAATTATATAATTCTCAATTAATAATAGATGAAGCGAACCGTATTAGATTACGACGATATCCGACAGATGGTGCCATGGTTTGACGGCAAACCCAAGCTGGTCAACTTCTTGTCACGCTTGCTGGCCATTGACAAGGTGAACTGGATTCACGACCACAACTGCGACACGCCCGGTGTGCCCTTCTGCCAAGGGCTGCTCAACGATCTGGACATCACCATGCAGATAAGGGGCCAGGAGGTACTGGATAATCTGCCCGAAGGGCCGTTCATCACCGTGAGCAACCATCCCTTTGGAGCCCTCGACGGCATCATGCTCATCAAACTCATTGGGGAGTACCGCGAGGATTTCAAGGTGATGGTGAATATGATCTTGAACTATATCAGCGCGATGCGACCCAATTTCATCGCTGTCGATGCCCTGCAGAGCGATGACCCGGCGAAACGCGCCGTAAGTATGCGGGGCATCAGCGAGGCCATGCGCCATGTGCGCGAGGGGCATCCCCTGGGGTTCTTTCCTGCCGGGGCGGTGAGCAAATTCACCCGCCAACTCCACATCGAGGACCGCGAGTGGCAACCCACCGTGTGCCGCCTCATCCAAAAGCTGAAAGTCCCCGTCATACCCATTTACTTCCATGGGCACAACAGTCTCACGTTCACCATTCTGGGCATGATTGACTGGCGATTGCGCACGCTCAAGTTGCCTAGCGAGGTGTTCCGCCGCAAGGGCGACACGTTCCGCATCTCGGTGGGTCAGCCCATTCTGCCCGAGGTCATTGCAGAGCACCCCACTCCTGAGGAGCTGGGTGTCTTCCTCAAGCAACAGACCTACGCTATGCGCCACTGGAAGAACTGACACGCTCCAAAAAAATCGTAAAAAATCTGCCATATTGTCACCTGTCTCATTTTTTTGTAGTAACTTTGCAGCCCAAATCTATTATAGTTTATAGTGGAGAGTTTATAGTGGAGAGTGAGAAAGCCCTACTTAACCGATTGACTACACAACTTCCTCTAACTACTCTAACTACTTAACTCCCTTTAACTACTTAACTACTAGAAAATATGGCAAAAAAGAATGATATGACTGCACAAGTGCAGCAAGTACAGCAACGGTTCTCCATCATCGGACAGGCACCGGCGGTGCGTGCTGCTATCGAGCGTGCGCTGAGGGTGGCAAAAGTCGACCTCTCGGTACTCGTCGTCGGCGAGAGTGGAAGCGGAAAGGAGCATTTCCCGAAGATTATCTTTGAGAACAGCCCCCGCAAACACAAGAAATATATCGCGGTAAACTGTGGCGCCATTCCTGAGGGAACCATTGACAGTGAGTTGTTTGGACACGTCAAAGGCTCGTTCACCGGCGCCGACAAGGATCACAAGGGTTACTTTGAGGAAGCTAACGGTGGCATGATTTTCCTTGACGAGGTCGCCGAGATGCCCTTGAGCACGCAGGCGCGACTGCTGCGCGTGCTCGAGAGCGGAGAATATATAAAGGTGGGGTCGAGCACGGTTCAGAAAACCGATGTGCGTATCGTTGCCGCCACCAACAAGGATCTGCCGCAAGCCATCAAGGAAGGAAAGTTCCGTGAGGACCTATTCTACCGTTTGTCAACGGTACAGATTGATGTGCCGCCCTTGCGTGAGCGTGGCGATGACATATTATTGCTCACGCGCAAGTTCCTCCATGACTTTGTCGACAACAATGGGGTCGAGGAGGTCACTCTTGATGAGAGTGCACGCCGACGACTGATGGGCTATCACTGGCCGGGCAATGTGCGCCAACTGAAGAACATTATAGAGCAAGTGGCACTTTTCGAGGCCGGTACTACCGTCACCGCCGACACGTTGAACGCCTACCTCCCCAAGGCTGAGTTGGCTACGGTTGGCGCGCCGGCGCAGGTCGACTATTCGCGCGACCGCGAGGTGGTATTCGCCATCATCGCCCAGCTGCAGAAGGAACTCAACGAGATACGCGAGCAGTTGACGGGTGCTAGCGCGACGGCAGCGCTGCCACACTATTCCACCAGCATGGCCGAACTGCGGCGCGAGTCCAACAAGTTGGGCTACGGCCCACGCCACGAGCACATCATGCCGCCACGTGAAGTGCGCCCCACCAGCCACGACATCGACAATGACTATAGTAATGTGGTTGAGCTCTCATCCGACAACCAAGTGATGGATGTCGAAGCCACGCATGTGCGCACCCTCGAGGAGACCGAGCGTGACACAATCATCGAGTCGCTCAAACGCAACGGCAACCACCGAAAGGCTACCGCACAGGAATTGCAAATCAGCGAGCGCACGCTCTACCGCAAGATCAAACAATATAATCTGGATAAATGAGGAGTGTGAGGACACTGGCTGTGATAATTGTCATCGCGATGGCGGCACTGACGCAGGGCTGCCTTCCGCGATACACCTTCAATGGTGCATCAATCGACTATAACACCTATCGCACCATCTCGTTCGGAGACTTTCCCATCCGTGCCGCGCTAGTCTATCCGCCGTTGCAGCAACTGTTCGAAAATCGCATGATTGACATGATTGAGCAGCAGACACGGCTCCGCGTCATCGACAACGTGAACAGCGACCTGCGCATGGAGGGGGAGATTACGGGATATAGCCTGTCGCCACAGGCCATCGGCGAGGATGCCTACGCCAGTCAGACGCGCCTCACCATCACTGTCCGCGTTAAATATGTCAACAACCGCAAGCCCGAACTGTCCAAGGACCAGTCTTTCTCGGCCTATCGTGACTTCTCGAGCAGCGAGATGCTCACCGATGTGCAGGACCAGCTGTGTAACGAGATTACCAAAGACCTAGCCGACCTCATCTTCAACGCAACCCTGGGTGATTGGTAAAACGCCTGTTTAATGGAGAATGGAGAATGGAGAAAGGAGAATTAAATAACAGTCAGAATCACACACTCCTCCGGCCTTCGGCCACCTCCCCTAACTTAGGGGAGGAGCAGCCCTATTCCCCCTCTTTAGGGGAGACTGAGGGGGGCTTACTCAAACTGCTCTCTGACCCGTCGGCTCCCGTGACGCGTGAGTGGCTCGACAAGGCCGTGCGCGAGATGCCCTATTGCACCTTGCCGCTGACGCTGTACCTCAAGCGCAACGGCATCGCCGGCAACGAAGACCTGTTGGCACGGCTCGCCATCGCCTGTCCCGACCGTCGTGCACTCGCGTTGCAGTTGGGTGAGGACGCCGAAGCCTTCGCGCAGTTCTATCCTGCTGAACCTGAGCCCGAGACACCCGACACCGACACCACCATCGACCGATTCCTTGACTCGTTCGGACACACCAGCGACAAGGAAATACAGGCCATCAGCCAGGCCATCTTCAATCCTATGCCCGACTATGCCGATGTGCTTGCCGCGCAGGAGCAGGGTAGGGGAGACCGGCCCGCAGCGAGGAGCGACGAGGACCAACTCATTGACAAATTTATTGAGCAGAGCCAGGAACGCGAACGGCAGGTGGCGCAAGCGCCCTCACAACCCCATGTGGAGGCAGCCGAAATCGCTGAAATCGCCCATGACAACGTCGATGCGCCCGTGCAGGCCGATGACACGATGTTCAGCGAAAGTTTGGCCATGAGCTACATCGCTTCAGGAAAATTTGAGGCCGCTCTTGAAATTATTCAGCACATTAGTGCCGATAATCCAGAAAAAAGTATTTACTTTGCAGACCAAATTCGCTTCTTGCGGAAATTAGTGTTAAATTCGAAACTTTTAAACCAAAATTA